>CALXDY010000090.1 GCA_944387225.1 uncultured Oscillospiraceae bacterium
CCTATCCCGGCCAGGGCCTGGGCTATGAACCCGACTCCCCCCTGCCGGTGCTGGAGCCGGTGCTGTCCTTCCAGGTGATCTTGCCCCCGGACGTCAGCGTCCACACCGCCCTGCCCCAGCTGCGGCAGCTGGAGGAGGAAGATCCCCAGCTGCGGGTAAGCTGGAACGAGACCCTGCGGGAGATCCATCTCCAGCTCATGGGCCAGGTGCAGCTGGAAGTACTCCGGCGACTGATCGCCCAGCGATTCGGCCTGGACGTCACCTTCGGCCCAGGGAGCATTCTTTACCGGGAAACCATCGCCGCACCGGTGGAGGGTGTGGGGCACTTCGAGCCCCTGCGCCACTATGCCGAGGTTCACATCCTGCTGGAGCCTCTGCCCCCGGGCAGCGGCCTTGAATTTGACAGTCTGTGCAGCGAGGATCAGCTGGACCGGAACTGGCAGCGGCTGATTCTAACCCACCTGATGGAAAAGCCCCATCTTGGGGTGCTCACCGGTTCCCCCATCACCGACATGCGCCTGACCCTGGCAGCTGCCAAGGGGCACATCAAGCACACCGAGGGAGGCGACTTCCGCCAGGCCACCTACCGTGCGGTGCGGCAGGGTCTGAAAAAAGCCCAGACCGTGCTGCTGGAGCCCTGGTACCAACTCCGGCTGGAGGTGCCCTCCGGCCAGGTGGGCAGGGCCATGACCGACCTGCAGCGGATGGGCGGCCAGTTCCAGCCCCCGGAAACCGCCGGAGAGATGACCCTGATTACCGGTGAAGCTCCGGTGTCGGAGCTGGGCGACTACGCCGCTCAGGTGGCTGCCTACACCCAGGGCCAGGGCCGACTGTTCTGCGCCCCGGCAGGCTACCGCCCCTGTCACAACCAGGAGGAAGCAGCGGCTGCTGTGGGGTACGACTGGGAACGGGATCTGGAAAACCCCTGCGACTCTGTTTTCTGCAGCCACGGAGCTGGCTTTACCGTCAAATGGGATCAGGTGGAGCAGTATATGCATCTGCCCTCCGTCCTCTCCCCCAAGGCCGACGCCCCCGCCGGCACCCCTCCGAAGGTGGCGGAGCACCGCCGGGGCAGCATCGAGACGGATGAGGAACTGCGAGCCATTTTTGAGCGTACCTACGGCCCCATCCGCCGCCGGGATCTCCGCCCCCAGCCCAAGCCCGCCCGGCGGGACACCTTGCCGGAGCAGCAAGCCATCAAAACCCGGGCCCAGCTGGGCGAGGAATATCTTCTGGTGGACGGCTATAATATTATCTTTGCCTGGGACGACCTGAAGGCCCTGGCCAAAGAAAGCCTGGACGACGCCAGGCAGAAGCTGATGGACGTGATGTGCGGTTATCAAAGCGTCCGGGGCTGTCAGGTGATCGTGGTCTTTGACGCCTACCGGGTACCCAGAGGAACCGGCGAGGTAAGCCACTACCACAACATCCATGTGGTGTATACCAAGGAGGCGGAAACCGCCGACGCCTACATTGAAAAGGCCACCTACGAGCTGGCCAAACAGGGCAGCCGGGTACGGGTCGCCACCTCGGACTACGCCGAGCAGCTGATCATCCTGGGGCACGGCGCTTTGCGCCTGTCCGCCTCTACCTTCCGAGAGGAGGTAGAACACACCGCCGGGGAGCTGTCCGCCCTGCTGGCCGACCACAACCGCTCCCGGCCCAGCCAGCCCATCCGGGCGGCTATGGAGCGAGCCATGGAACAGGCCGACTCCCATTCCAACTGAGATCCATTTGAGGTGTCTGTATGTTTATTGAAATTTTAAAATCCGCTTTTCTAGGTATCGTAGAGGGTATTACCGAGTGGCTACCCATCAGCTCCACCGGCCATCTGATTCTGGTGGATGAGTTTATCAAGCTGAACGTAAGCACGGAATTTATGGACATGTACCGCTACGTCATTCAGCTGGGCGCAATTCTGGCGGTGCTGGTGCTGTTCTTCCATAAGCTCAATCCCTTCTCCCCCAAAAAGTCCAGCCTCCAGCGGGAGCACACCTGGAGCCTGTGGTTCAAGGTGGTGCTGGCCTGCATCCCCTCTGCGGTGGTGGGTCTGCCCCTGAACGACTGGATGGACACCCACCTGATGACCCCCACTGTGGTGGCGGTGGCCCTGATCATCTACGGCGTAGGCTTCCTGTTCATTGAGAACCGGAACAAGGCCCCCCGCATCCAGCGCACCGGAGAGCTGACCTGGCAGCTGGCCCTGGGCATCGGTCTGTTCCAGACCCTGGCCATCGTCCCCGGCACCTCCCGTTCCGGCTCCACCATTCTGGGCGCCATCATCCTGGGCTGCGCCCGGCCGGTGGCGGCGGAGTTCTCCTTCTTCCTGGCCATCCCCACTATGCTGGGTGTGTCCGCTTTGAAACTGGCCAAGTTTTTCGTGGAGAAGCTGGCCGCCGGCCAGGCCCTGTTCACCGGCGAGGAGTTTATCATCCTGGCTGTGGGCTTCGTGGTCTCCTTCCTGGTGTCCATGGTGTGCATCCGCTTCCTGATGGATTTTGTGAAGAAGCACGATTTCAAGCCCTTTGGCTGGTACCGCATCGCCTTGGGAATTCTGGTTCTGGTTTATTTCGCCCTGGTGCCCGCCGCTACCGCTGCCTGAGCCGCTTCCCGTTCAAACATATGCCCGCCTGGAGGAATCTCCAGGCGGGCTTTTGGTATATTCCTCCACTTTCCCGGACATACTGGCTGTATTCAGGAAGGGAGGAAACAATCATGGGTACTAAACCGACCCAGGGCCAGACCATTACCCTCAGCGCCCCCGTCTCCATCCTCAGCGGGGCAAACGCCGTGGGGAAGAAGGAAGGGGCAGGCCCCCTGAGTTCTTTTTTTGACTATATTGACCGGGACGATACCTTTGGGGAAAAGACCTGGGAGAAAGCGGAGAGCGGCATGCAGAAAAAAGCCCTCTCCTTGGCCTGCGAAAAGGCCCAGCTGGAGGGGGACAGCCTGGACTGGCTCTTTGCCGGAGACCTGCTGAACCAGTGTATCGGCTCCACCTTTGCCGCCCGGGAACAGAAGTTGCCCTTCTTCGGGCTGTACGGGGCCTGCTCTACCATGGGCGAGGGACTGGCTCTGGCCTCCATGACGTTGGACGGCGGCTTCGGGCAGCGGGCGGGGGTAGTGGTGTCCTCCCACTTCTGCACCGCCGAACGGCAGTACCGCACCCCCCTGGAGTACGGTAGCCAGCGCACCCCCACCGCCCAGTGGACGGTCACCGGCTCCGGGGCCGTTATCCTGTCCAGGGACGGCTACGGCCCCGCCATTACCCACGTCACCGTGGGCAAGGTGGTGGACAAGGGCATCACCGACACCAACAACATGGGCGCCGCCATGGCGCCCGCCGCCTATGACACCATCTCCGTCCACCTCCGGGACACCGGACGGGAACCGGACTTTTATGACCTGATCGTCACCGGCGACCTGGGGCGGGTAGGCCACGACCTGCTGCTGGATCTGTTCCGGTTGGACGGCCTGGATCTGGAGGAAAATACCGCCGACTGCGGTATGCTGATTTTTGACCCCAAGCGCCAGGACGTACACAGCGGCGGCTCCGGCTGCGGCTGCTGCGCCAGCGTGCTCACCGGCTATCTGCTGGAGGGACTGCGGGCGGGCCGGTGGCGCAACCTCCTGTTCTGCCCCACCGGCGCCCTCCACTCCCCTACCTCCTCCTTCCAGGGGGAGAGCATTCCCTGTATCAGCCATGCGGTGGCCATCACCGCCCAGACTGCGTAACAGGAGGTTTTCTATGGACTATCTGCGTGCCTTTCTCTGTGGCGGCGTGCTGTGCGTCATCGGCCAACTGCTCATTGACAAGACCAAGCTGACCCCGTCCCGCATCCTGGTGTGTTATGTTACCGTAGGCGTGGTATTGGGGGCACTGGGCCTGTACCAGCCCCTGGTGGACTGGGCGGGAGCGGGAGCCACCGTCCCTCTCACCGGCTTCGGCTACACCCTGGCCAAGGGAGTGCGCCAGGCTGTGGAGGAAATCGGTTGGTTGGGCGCCCTCACCGGCGGATTGACCGCCACCGCCGGCGGCATCGCCGCCGCCATGACTCTTGGGTTGGCTCTGGCCTGGTTCTGTCACCCCAAACCCAAGGGGTAGAAATAGGATTTTCCCCGCCTTTTGCAACAAGATACGGCCCCGGAGAAGAGAGATCTCCCTCTTCTCCGGGGCCGCTTTATTTTTCCATAGACATAGCGTTTCGTCAGGACATCAGTTTATCCAAAAGGGCAGCCAGCTCCTCCATCTTCTCCTCCGGCTTTCCGCTTTCGATGGCATCCCGAACGCAGCCATCCATGTGGGCAGCCAGCACCATACGATTGGCCTTTTTCAGGATGGACTGGGTAGCCATAAGCTGGTTGGACACGTCCATGCAGTAACGATCCTCCTCTATCATCTTGAGGATACCGTCAATCTGCCCCCGGGCGGTTTTCAGCAGACGGGAGACCTGTTCATGGTCGGCTCTCATTCCACACCCACCACCTGATAGCCGGCGTCAGTCACCGCCTGGGTCAGAGCCTGGTCGGACACCTCCCCGGCCAGGGTAACGGTGGCCTTCTTTCCTTCCAGATCAGCCCTGGCGGAGGCAACTCCCTCCACGGCGGCCAGGGCCTTCTCCACGTGAGCCACACAGTGCTGGCACATCATGCCCTCAATCAGAATCGTCTTTTCCATATTATCAGTTCCTTTCTTATCCTCCTGAGAGGTGATTTCCTCGTTCTTCGGTTCATCCCCGGTTTCTCTGGGAAAACGGCTGCGGAACAGCCGCAGGCGCAGGGCGTTGGACACCACGCACACCGAGCTCATGCTCATGGCGGCGGCGGCAAACATAGGACTCAGCATTCCTTGGGTGAGACTCAGGGCGTAAAATACGCCGGCAGCCAGGGGAATGCCCAGGGAATTATAGAAGAAGGCCCAAAACAGATTTTCCTTGATGTTCCGCAGGGTGGCCCGGGACAGCTCCACCGCCGTCACGGCGTCCATCAGGTCGGATTTCATCAGCACCAGGTCGGCGCTTTCCACCGCCACGTCGGCTCCCGCCCCGATGGCAATTCCCACATCGGCACGGGCCAGAGCCGGGGCGTCGTTGACTCCGTCGCCCACCATGGCCACACGCTTTCCCTGCTCCTGGAGGCTGCGGATCGCCCCCTCCTTCTCCTGAGGCAGCACCTCCGCAATCACAGAGCTCACTCCCAGACGTCCACCAATGGTCTGGGCGGTACGGCGGTTGTCCCCCGTAAGCATTACCACATCCAGTCCAAGGGTTCGGAAGGCAGCCACCGCCTGGGCGCTGGTAGGCTTGGGGGTATCCGCCAGGGCGATCATGCCCAGAAGCTTACCCTCCCGGGCAAAGTACAGGGGTGTGCCCCCCTCCTCCGCCGCGGCCCGGCCCTGCTCCAGAAGACCGGCCGGGTCCACCCCGGCCTCTTCCAGCATAGCCTGGTTGCCGCCCAGGCAGAGGGCCCCGTCCAGCTTTCCCCGAACGCCCCGTCCATGGACAGCCTGGAAGTCCGCCGCCTGTCCGGCACTCAGGCCCCGGGCGGCGGCCTCCTCCACAATGGCCTTTGCCAGAGGATGCTCCGAGGGCTCCTCTAACCCAGCCGCCACAGTCAGCAGCTCCCCTTCCCCTACGCCGGGAGCGGGCACTACCCGAATCACCGCAGGCTTTCCTTTGGTCAGGGTGCCCGTCTTATCCAGCACCACCGTATCCACATGGCACAGGGTCTCCAGGGCCTGGGCGGATTTGATCAGGATGCCCTGCTCCGCACCCTTGCCCGTGCCCACCATAATAGCTACAGGGGTAGCCAGACCCAGGGCGCAGGGACAGGAGATCACCAGTACGGACACCGCCGCCGTCAAGGCACGGGACAAGTCCCCGCCCCCGGCAAAATACCAGGCCAGTCCGGTGACCAGGGCGATGGTCATCACCACGGGGACAAAGACGCCGGCCACCTTATCCGCCAGCCGGGCAATAGGCGCCTTAGAGGCGGCGGCCTCCTCCACCAGGCGGATCATTTGGGCCAGGGTGGTGTCCTCTCCCACCCGGCTGGCCCGGAACACAAAGGAGCCGGAACGGTTGATGGCGGCGGCAGACACCGGATCCCCAGGCCCCACCTCCACCGGTAAAGACTCGCCGGTGAGGGCCGACTGATCCAGGGCGGAGCTGCCCTCCACGATCACTCCATCCACAGGAATGGACTGGCCGGGACGCACCCGAAGCAGGTCCCCCACCCGAACCTCTTCCACCGGCACCTCCCGCTCCACGCCGTTTTCCAAGCGGGAAGCGGTTTTGGGGCTGAGATCCATCAAGCGGGTGATGGCTTGGCTGGTTTTGCCCCGGGACCGGGTCTCCAGGAACTTGCCCAGAGTGATAAGAGTGACGATCATGGCCGCCGACTCAAAGTACAGATTAGCCCGGTACTGATCCACCAGGGCCCAGTCTCCCCGGGCCGCCCCGTAGCTCATCAGATAGATGGCGGCAATCCCGTAAATCACCGCCGTCCCGGAACCCACCGCAATCAGCGCATCCATATTAGGTGCCCGGTGGATCAGGCTGCGGATTCCCCCTTTGAAATACACATCGTTCCAGTAAAGCACCGGCAGGGTGAGCAGCAATTGGGTCAGGGCAAAGGCCACCGCGTTTTCCCGCCCCATAAGAAAAGGCGGCTCCGGCAGCCCCACCATATGCCCCATGGTGAGATACATCAGGGGAATCAACAGGGCAAAGGAGCGAATCAGCCGCTTTTTCATGGCCTGCGTCTCCCGCTGGGCCTGCTGATCCGGCCGCTCCCCCTGGTCTTTCCGGGCCCCGGCCCGCTCCCCATCCATGGGCGCGGCGCCGTAACCGGCGACCTCCACCGCCTGGACAATCTCCTCCGGCGTAAGCGCCTGCTGGTCGTAGGCCACCTTCATTTTGTTGGTCATCAGGCTGACCTCTACCTGCTTCACGCCATCCAGCTTACGCACCGCCCGCTCCACATGGGCGGAACAGGCGGCGCAGGTCATGCCGGTAACGGAAAATTGCTTTTCCATATCCTAAACCTCGTTTCCTGACAGATACCCCTCCCCTCGGGGGTGGGGTGTTTTTATGGTAGTCCATTTGCTCCCATCTGTCAAGGGCCGCCTTGACTTTTTTTAAGAAACTGGGTATCATTACACTGAACGAATGTATCATCTTTGGTAAGGAATGTGAGATATGGCCCAGAAAAAAGCAAGCTACGGCAACGAATCCATCTCCGCCCTGAAGGGCGCCGACCGGGTACGGAAGCGCCCCGGCGTTATTTTTGGCTCCGACGGGCTGGAAGGCTGCCAGCACGCGGTGTTTGAGATCATGTCCAACGCCATTGACGAGGCCCGGGCAGGCCACGGCAGCCTGATTACCGTGACCCGGTTCCTGGACAAATCCATCCAGGTGGAGGATCAGGGCCGGGGCTGTCCGGTGGACTGGAACGAGAAGGAGCAGAAGTACAACTGGGAACTGGTCTTCTGCGAGCTGTATGCCGGCGGCAAGTACAACAGCCTGGAGGGAGACAACTATGAGTACGCCCTGGGCCTCAACGGCCTGGGCTCCTGCGCCACCCAGTACGCCAGCGCCTATTTTGACGCGGTGATCTGGCGGGACGGGTTCAAATACACCCTCCACTTTGAAAAGGGCGAGAATATCGGCGGGCTGAAGAAGGAGCCCACCGACCGGGGCAAGAAAACGGGCTCCACCTTCCGCTGGAAGCCCGACCTGGAGGTTTTTACCGATATTGACATTCCCCGGGAGTACTACGTGGATGTGATGAAGCGCCAGGCGGTGGTCAACGCCGGGGTCACCTTCCGGTTCCGCAACGAAACCGCCTCCGGGAAATTTGAGACCACCGATTTTCAGTATGAAAACGGCATTCTGGACTATGTGACCCAGCTGGCCGGAGAGGATCCCCTCACCCAGCCGGTGTTCTGGCAGACGGAGCGGAAGGGCAGAGACCGGGAGGACAAGCCGGAATATAAGGTAATACTGTCGGTATCCTTCTGCTTTTCCAACAAGGTGTCCGTCATCGAGCATTACCACAACTCCTCCTGGCTGGAGCACGGCGGCTCCCCGGAAAAGGCCATGAAGTCCGCCTTTGTTTCCGCCATTGACGCCTATCTCAAGCAGCAGAACAAGTATCAGAAGAGTGAGGCCAAGATCACCTTCAACGACATTCAGGACGCCCTGGTGCTGGTGAGCAACAATTTCTCCACCCAGACCTCCTATGAAAACCAGACCAAGAAGGCCATCAACAACAAGTTTGTCCAGGAGGCCATGACCGATTTCCTCCGCCAGCAGCTGGAGGTCTACTTCATTGAAAATCCCCTGGAGGCCCAAAAGATCGCCGAGCAGGTGCTGATCAACAAGCGCTCCCGGGAGACCGCCGAGCGCACCCGTCTGAACATCAAGAAAAAGCTCACCGGCTCCATGGACATCTCCAACCGGGTGGCCAAGTTTGTCCCCTGCCGCACCAAAGATGTCACCCGCAGCGAGCTGTATATCGTGGAGGGCGACTCGGCTCTGGGCAGCGTGAAGCAGGCCCGGGACGGCGAGTTCCAGGCGATTATGCCCGTCCGGGGCAAGATCCTCAACTGCCTCAAGGCCGATTACGGCAAGATCTTCAAAAGCGAGATCATCACCGACCTGCTGAAGGTGCTGGGCTGCGGCGTAGAGGTGAAGGACAAGCATGTCAAGGACATCAGTTCCTTCCAGCTGGACAACCTCCGTTGGAACAAAATCATCATCTGCACCGATGCCGACGTGGACGGCTTCCAGATCCGCACCCTGATCCTCACCATGCTTTACCGTCTCACCCCCACCCTCATCCAGGAGGGCTTTGTCTACATCGCCGAGTCCCCCCTGTATGAGATCACCTGCAAGGATCAGACCTGGTTTGCTTACTCCGACAAGGAGAAGGCGGACATTTTGGCCTCCCTGGAGGGAAAGAAATACGACGTGCAGCGCTCCAAGGGCCTGGGCGAAAACGAACCGGACATGATGTGGCTAACCACCATGAACCCGGAGACCCGGCGCCTGATCAAGGTCATCCCGGAGGACGTGGAGCGGACCGCCCAGGTCTTTGACCTGCTGCTGGGTGACGACCTCACCGGCCGGAAAACCCACATCGCCGACAACGGATACAAGTACCTGGATCTGGCTGATATCAGCTGATCTCCGGGGCAACCATAAGACTACAAGCAAGGACTGATACCAATGGCCAAGAAAAAGAATCCCGAGGACGGCAAGCCCCGGGTGGACAGCAGCAAGGTGATGGGCCTGCGCTCCGAGGTGCTGGAGCAGCCCATCACTCAGACCCTTGAGGTCAACTACATGCCCTACGCCATGAGCGTCATCGTCTCCCGTGCCATCCCGGAGATCGACGGGTTCCAGCCCTCCCATCGGAAGCTGCTGTATACCATGTACCAGATGAAACTGCTGGGAGGCCCCCGAACCAAAAGTGCCAACGTGGTGGGCCAGACTATGAAGCTCAACCCCCACGGCGACGCCGCCATCTACGACACCATGGTGCGCCTGTCCCGGGGCTACGGCGCCCTGCTCCACCCCCTGGTGGATTCCAAGGGCAACTTCGGTAAGGTCTACTCCCGGGACATGGCCTGGGCCGCCAGCCGCTACACCGAGGTGCGGCTGGACTCCATCTGCGGGGAGTTTTTCCGGGATATTGACCAGGACACGGTAGACTTCGTGGACAACTACGACGGTAAAATGAAGGAGCCCACCCTCCTGCCCACCACCTTCCCCAATGTGCTCGTCAGCGCCAACCAGGGCATCGCCGTGGGCATGGCCAGCAATCT
Organism: uncultured Oscillospiraceae bacterium; assembly: GCA_944387225.1. GTDB lineage: Bacteria > Bacillota > Clostridia > Oscillospirales > Oscillospiraceae > Lawsonibacter. Next base: position 9,830 of record CALXDY010000090.1, read on the forward strand.
GTGCGGCTTCAACCTGGGGGAGGTGTGCGACACCACCATCGCCTTTTTGAAGCACCCGGATCACGACATCGCCTCCACCCTTCTCGCCCCCGATCTGCCCACCGGCGGTCAGCTGCTGTACGATCAGGCCGCCCTGGGGGAGATCTACCGCACCGGCCGGGGCTCCTTCAAGGTGCGGGCCAAATGGCGGTATCTGAAGGGGGAAAACCTCATTGAAGTATATGAAATCCCCTACTCCACCACCACCGAGGTCATCATTGACAAGGTGACCGATCTCATCAAGTCGGGAAAGCTCCGGGAGGTGGCGGACATCCGGGACGAGACCGACCTGTCCGGTTTGAAACTGACTATCGACCTGAAGCGGGGCACGGATCCGGACAAGCTGATGGCCAAGTTGTTCCGCCTGACCCCTCTGATGGATTCCCAGTCCTGCAATTTCAATATCCTGATTGCGGGTATGCCCCGGGTCATGGGGATCCGCGAAATTTTGGAGGAGTGGTGCGCCTGGCGGTCTGACTGCGTCCGCCGCCGGGTATACTACAATATGAAGAAGAAGCAGGAGAAGCTCCATCTGCTCAAGGGCCTGCGGCGGATCCTGCTGGACATCGACCGGGCCATTGCCATCATCCGGGAAACGGAAGAGGACGATCAGGTGGTGCCAAACCTGATGATCGGCTTCGGCATCGACCAGATCCAGGCGGAATATGTGGCTGACATCCGCCTGCGGAACATCAACAAGGAATATATTCTCCGGCGCACCCAGGAGGTGGACGCCCTGGAGGCGGAGATCGCCGACCTGGACGCCACCGTCAACGACCCCAAGCGGATCCGGGCCATTATTATCAAGGAGCTGACGGAGGTCAAAAAGAAGTACGCCCTGCCCCGGCGGACGGAGATCCTCTACGACCACCATCTGGAGCAGGCGGCGGAGGCGGAGGACGAAACCCCCGACTACCCTGTCCATATGTTCCTTTCCAGGGAGGGCTACTTCAAAAAAATCACCCCCCAGTCCCTGCGGATGGCCAGCGACCAGAAGTACAAGGAAGGGGACGGCCCCTACCTCACCTGGGAGGGCTCCAACCGGGACGAGCTGTTGGTGTTTACCGACCGGCAGCAGTGCTACAAAACCCGGATGTCCGACTTTGACGACAGCAAGGCCAGTCTGCTGGGTGACTATCTACCCACCAAGCTGGGCATGGATCCCGATGAGCGGGTGGTGTGGGCCTGCGTGCCCGGAGACTACAGCGGTCATGTGCTGTTCTGCTTCGCCAACGGTAAGATTGCCCGGGTGGAGCTGGCCGCCTACCAGACCCAGACCCGGCGGAAAAAGCTCACCGGCGCCTACAGCGATAAATCCCCCCTGGTCTCTGCCTTGCTGCTGCGGGAGGATGGAGAGCTTGCCGTCTACTCCAGCGACAGCCGGTGCATGATCTTCCACACCGCCGCCCTGGCCCCCAAGACCACCCGCACCACCCAGGGCGTCAATGTGATGACCCTGAAGCCCAAGCGGGTTGTCACTCAGGTTCTCCCTCTGGAGCAAACTCCCATTCTTCACCCCGCCCGGTACCGGGCCCGCAGCCTGCCGGTGGCAGGTGCCCTGCTTCGGGAAGAAGACCGGGGCGAAAAGCAGATGTCTCTGCTGGATTAACCCAACCGAAAAGGAGCCGCCCATGAAGCACACTTCCCCAGCCTGGAAATCCCAAATCATCTCTTACACCTGGATCACCCTGGGCTCTTTGCTCTATGCCCTGGCCTTTGACTGGTTTTACGCCGCCAATCACATCGGCTTCGGCGGCATTACCGGTGTGGGGCAGGTGGTCAACGCCTACCTCCCCTTTGTGCCTGTGGGCGGCTTTGTGCTGGTACTGAACATTCCCTTGTTTATCCTGGGGTGGCGGTATCTGGGCGGCCGTGTGCTTATCACCTCCCTGTACGCCATGGTGCTGTCCTCCCTGGCTGTGGACGCCATCGCCCTGTTTCCCTTTCAGCCCATGGACTCCATGCTGGCCGCTGTGTGCGGCGGCGGTCTGATGGGGCTGGGCCTGGGGATGATCTTCGTCCAGGGCGCTACCACCGGCGGCACCGATCTGATGGCCCGGCTGGTGAAGCTGCGGGTCCCCTGGGCCCCTCTGGGCCAGGTGCTGATGGTCCTGGATCTGGTGGTCATCGCCCTGGTGGCCGTGGCTTTCGGCAAGGTGACTACCGCCCTGTACGGCGTCATCGCCCAGGTGGTAAGCACCTATGTCACCGACACAGTGCTCTACGGCCTGGATACCGCCAAGGTAGCCTATGTCATCAGCGAAAAGGAAGAGGCAGTGGCCCAAGCCCTGGTGAACGACCTGGAACGGGGCGTCACCATTCTCAACGGCGAAGGTGCCTTCTCCGGCAGTGAAAAGCGGGTGCTTATGTGCGCCTTCAAGCAGAAGCAGATCGTCTCCATGAAGGAGCTGGTCTTTACCCTGGATCCGGATGCCTTTATCATCGTGTGCAACGCTCACGAGGTCACTGGCCGGGGGTTCAAAGCCTATCAAAAACACGAAATCTGACAGGAGGAATTTATATGGCTGACCTGGAAAAATTTCAAAAAAACCTAGAGGCCCGGGGATTCGGTTACCATTACTTCCCCACTGCCCAGGCGGCGGCAGACTATTTGGACAGCCAGATTGACGGCTGCTCCGTGGGGGTAGGCGGATCCATGACGGTCCAGGCCATGGACCTCTGCCCTCGTCTGGAACAGCACAACCGGGTGCTGTGGCACTGGACAGGCGCCGAGCTTCAAGAGGCTGTAACCACCGACGTCTACCTCACCTCCGTCAACGGAGCGGCGGAAAATGGGGATCTGGTAAACATCGACGGCACCGGCAACCGGGTGGCATCCACCATGTTCGGTCATAAGCGGGTCTATTTCATTATGGGGGTCAACAAAATCATGGACACCCCGGAGCAGGCTCTGTGGCGGGCCCGGAACATCGCCGCCCCCAAGAACGCCCAGCGTCTGAACCGGAACACCCCCTGCGCCGTGAAAGCGGACAAGTGCTATAACTGCAGCAGTCCGGAGCGCATCTGCCGGGCACTAACCGTCCTGTGGGCCAAGCCCAAGGGCATCGAGCAGGCCGAAGTGATCGTCATCGGTCAGGATCTGGGCATGTAATCCCCATGCAAAAAGGAAAGGAGGGGACGCGGTGAACTGGAAGCCTCTGCCCCTGGCTTTGGCCGCTGTTTTGATGGTAAGCACAGGGTGCTCTTCCCTGCTCACCCGGGACTATGCCTGGGTAGAACCTCACAGCGATACCCCTGTTTCCGCCGGCGATTCCGATACCCTGCGGGTGGACAGCTACCAGGCGTTGGTCAACGCCCTGGTCTATCTGGTGGACAAAGGGGCGGATAGCGGCACCATCCGATTTGACCAGGCCGATCAGGATGTAAAAACCATGCTGGATGAGGCCTGTCTGGAGGTAGCGCATGAAGATCCTCTGGGGGCCTATGCGGTGGATTACATCAAGTACACCTTGGCCCAGGTGGTGGCTACATACGAAGCGGATATAAACATCACGTACCGCCGTACCCGGGAAGAGGTGGCCGCTATTGCCGACGCCACCGGTGCTTCCGCCATCCGCAGCGAGCTGCAGCAGGCACTGGCCACCTTCTCCGACCAGGTCGTTCTGCGGATCAACTACTTTGAAGGGGATGAGAGCTACATTCAGGATCTGGTGCGGGAGGCCTATCTGGCCAACCCGGCCTCCGCCCTGGATTACCCGGAATCCTCCATAACCCTTTACCCGGACCAGGGGGAAAGACGGATCGTGGAGATCGTCCTGACCTACCATCTGTCCACCCAGACCCTGGAAAGCCGGAAAAACTCCCTTACCCGGGAGGCACAGCGCATTGTGGACGGCTTGACCCATCTGCCAGATGAGGCCCTGCCCCAGGCGCTGGCCCAGGCTGTGCTGGACGCCGGCGGCTACCTGGCACAAGGGAACAGCACGGCATACGCCGCCCTGCTGGAGGGCGGCGGGAACGATCAGGCCCTGGCCCTGGCCATGGCGCTGCTGTGTCAACAGGCAGGTATCCCCTGTCAGGTGGTGGACGGCAGTCTGAATGGGCAGTCCCATATCTGGAACGTGGTCAAAACCAGCCAGGGCTACCGCCACATGGATCTGACCCAGGGTACTTGGGCTATAGGCAGCGACACCGTTTGGTCACAGAGCGGCTATCAGTGGGATACGGAGCGAATCCCCCCCTGCCCCGCCTCGTAAACCCGGGCACAAATTTTCTCATCTTTTTGCCGTTTGGGGTTGACATTCGGAAAAACCGTGGTATAATTACCACTGTTGTTGCGAGTGTAGCTCATCTGGTAGAGCGCCACCTTGCCAAGGTGGAGGTAGCGAGTTCGAGCCTCGTCACTCGCTCCAGCAGGGAAGCTTTCTTCTTCCCTGTATTTCCGGGTGTGGCGAAGTTTGGTATCGCGCTTGAATGGGGTTCAAGAGGCCCTGAGTTCGAATCTCAGCACTCGGACCAAAATCCGTCGTTCGAAAGAACGGCGGATTTTTCTTTTTCCCCGGACAATCATTAAGAACGGCTGAAAAAAGGATTATGTTTCGTTCTCTGTTGTTGTCTTTTCCCCGCTTCAATGGTACAATTGATACAGACAATCCGTCATCGTTCACCCTGTGCCGGAGGTGTGTATCATGAAAAAGTTTAGGCTCTTGTCCCTCCTTCTGTCCACGGTTTTGGTATGCGGTTTCCTGATTGGCTGCAGTACAAACGAGCCGGAAGGAAATCCGATGACCCTTTATTCCTTCAGGGGAGAAGATGACCGCTTCTCTCTTTCCAGCGGCATTATCGCTATTACAGACCAGGAAACGGTGATCTATGGCGGTGAATTGGAAAACACAGGGGAAGCATTTTACGACATTTCATCCTATTCCCTCCGTCTGTACGTTCTGAAAGATGGCGTGGAATTCCCCCTGATCGATGTGGAGCACATTTACAAGGTGGAACGTGAAAGTCCTATGGACAACCTTGTAAGCGGCAGCTTTGGAAGTGTCAGAATGGATGCTCCCCTTCTCGAACAGGAATATTTGGAGAATAATCTTTATTTTGAGGTTTTGATCACCTACTCCAATCAGGAGCAAAGCACCCACACCATCCATTTGTCCGTGGTCAATGTAACGGATAAATTCCCAAACAAGGTACAGGATTAATAGGGCCGTATCACCCGGCCGACAGCACCACAAGAAACAAGGCGGGAGCGTCTAATCGACGCTCCCGCCCTTTGTACTGTCTCTGTGTACGCTCAAACCCGCCCCCGCCTGACGATCTCCTGAATCAGCTGAGGCTGAATAAGCGGGTAGGTCCACGCTGTTACCAATTCCGGTGTAATCAGAATCTGCTCCATCTCGCTGTGCAGCTCTCCAAAAGAGAAGATTTCCGCCACATAGAGCATACCGAACACTTCTTCATTCTCTCTGCTTTCCGCAACCCTGGTCTTTCCCGTCACCGAGTAGACACACACCGGGCGCAGGGTGAAATTCTCCGCTCCGGTTTCCTCCCGCAGTTCCCGCCAGGCCGTCTCCAGAATGGTCTCTCCCGCTTCCCGGTGGCCTCCGGGACATTCGTAGGTCGTCCGTTCCTTATGTCTGCAAAACACCCATTTCCCTTTGGAGCGGGCAACGATGACGGCAAACTGCAGCTGGCTGTCCTCCACGGAATCGTAAAAGTGCACCTGAATCACGGATACTCCCCCCCGTCTCGGTCTATCTCTCTCGAAAAAACGCTGGACGTACGTGCTCCATTATCGGCTTTACAGCCCGCTTTGTTACTTGCTTGGATACCAATCCCACCAAAACAGCGGCAGCCACAGTTCCCTCTCGGACACCCAGCAGCCTTCCCTGCCCCAATAGGCCCAATATACACGCAATTCCCACCAGAGAACAGTCAAATCCCACCTTCACCTTCGGGAAAGTCAGAGAAAAGGTTTGGCACACCGCCAAAATAAACCCCTCCCCCGCCAAAGGCACCACCTGTGCGTTCACCTCGCAGCTGACGCCGATTCCCACCAGCAGAATACCCAGCAGGCAGCAGCCCCATCGCTCCAGATAGCTTTCAGGCGACAAGAACTGGATAGTGGACAGGGTCAAATCCGTCAGCCAGCCGAACAGCAGGGCAACCGGCAGCTGCAGCAGCTGAACAGGGCTGTAGTCCCGCCTCAACAGCAGGATCTGCATCAGAATCAGCACACAGTGCATCCCGATGGTGGCTGTCCCCACCGTGAGGGGCGTCAGTTGGCTGAGTGTGTAAGGCAAACTGGAAATCGGGGATGTCCCCAATCCCGCCTGGATAGACAGGGCCACACCGTAGGCCATGATTACGAGGCCTGCTGCCAGCAGCAGACACCTCCCGGCCAAATACTCCCGTCTCATATCAGCACTTCCTTCCCGTCCATGGTACGCCCCTTGTCTCATCATGTCAAGAAAATTCCGAGATTCTGTTTGCTTCTCTCTTCCGTTTTCTTTGTGATTTTATTACATTTCCTTTAAATTTTCATCATTTTCACATTTTTCACCCTCTTCGATTGACTTTACTCGGAAGGAAGGTTACAATAAATACGCTGGGGCGGACTGTGCCCCGGACATTTCAGAACAAGATGAGGTGAGAACATGGACGGCAGCAGTAGTGGAAGGACGGACACGGTGTTTTTGTATGGTCAGAGGCTGACACGCTGGTTGCCGGCTGGGTTCTGACCCTCTTTCCGTGCATAGAAACGCCATTGTCCCTTTCTGATTCTGCGCCCCACCGGCAGACGGTGCGTACAGGCGGAGCCATTCAGGCGACAA
>CALXDY010000091.1 GCA_944387225.1 uncultured Oscillospiraceae bacterium
ATCAGGAGAGCGCCAAGAAGATCGAGAAGAATACTCTGTACGATACCAACGAGGCCATGGATCTGGTGGTGAAGACCGCCACCGCCAAGTTCGACGAGACCGTCGAGCTCCACGTGAAGCTGGGCGTTGACTCCCGTCACGCCGACCAGCAGGTCCGCGGCGCCATCGTGCTCCCCCACGGCACCGGCAAGACCCAGCGTGTGCTGGTGTTCGCCAAGGCTGCCAAGGCTGACGAGGCTCGTGCCGCCGGCGCCGACTACGGGGGCGAGATGGACCTGGTGGAGAAGATCCAGAAGGAGAACTGGTTTGACTTCGACGTGGTCGTGGCTACCCCCGACATGATGGGCGTTGTGGGCCGTCTGGGTAAGGTTCTGGGCCCCAAGGGCCTGATGCCCTCCCCCAAGGCCGGCACCGTCACCATGGATGTGACCAAGGCTGTCAACGAGATCAAGGCCGGTAAGGTTGAGTACCGTCTGGACAAGACCAACATCATCCACTGCCCCATCGGCAAGGTTTCCTTCGGCGCCGAGAAGCTGGCTGAGAACTTCACCGCCATCATGGGCGCTATCGTGAAGGCTAAGCCCGCCGCTGCCAAGGGCCAGTATATCAAGAGCTGCGTGGTGGCTTCCACCATGGGCCCTGGTGTCAAGGTCAACAGCGCCAAGCTGGTGTAATTTTCTGTGTATGAACGGCCGCGGTCCTCTGCGGGCTGCGGCCGTTTTTACATTGTCAGGTATTTGAAAAAAAGCTTGACAATTTCGGGTTAAAATGATATAATGCGTCTTGCGTTCAGAGACAGCAGGCTGCTACGTGCAGAAGTCCTGCCGAGAGTGCAGAGTAATGAAAGAATTTTCTTGTTACGCTGTTTTGTGTCTTTGTGCGCACAAAGCAGTATTTTTTTGACCCATTTATTCTCTGGAGGTGAATCCCAAATGCCGAACGCAAGTGTCCTGGAAGCGAAGAAGGCCATTGTTGCCGAGCTGACTGAGAAGCTGCAGAACGCCGCCTCTGGCGTGCTGGTGGACTACAAGGGCATCACCGTGGCTGAGGATACCGCTCTTCGTAACGAGCTGCGTCAGAACAACGTAGAGTACGCTGTTGTGAAGAACACCCTCACCCGTTTTGCCGCCGAGGGCGCCGGTCTGAGCGAGCTGACCGAGTGCCTGAATGGCACCACTTCTCTGGCGATCAGCACCGAGGACCCCATCGCTCCCATGCGAATTATCAACAAGTATGCCAAGCAGTTCAATGGTGCTAAGTTCGCCATCAAGGCCGGCTTCATGGATGGCAAGGTTCTGCCCCTGAACGAGGTTCTGGCCATGGCCGATCTGCCCTCTAAGGAGGTACTGCAGGCTCAGGTTCTGGGTACCATGCTGGCCCCCATCACCAGCCTGGCTATCGTCCTGAAGGCTATTGCCGAGGAGAAGGGCGGCTTCGTCGAGGCCGCTGCCGAGCCCGAGGCTGCTCCCGCCGAGTAATTCCGGCACAATACAAATAAAACGATTTACGATCATTTAGGAGGTATTTTATCATGGCTAGCGAGAAGATCACCGCTCTCATCGAGGAAGTTAAGGCCCTGACCGTTCTGGAGCTGTCCGAGCTGGTTCACGCTCTGGAGGAGGAGTTCGGCGTTTCCGCCGCCGCTATGGCTGCTCCCGCTGCTGGCGGCGCTGCTGCTGCTCCCGCTGAGGAGAAGACCGAGTTTGACGTGGTTCTGGCTTCCTTCGACGCCGCCGCTAAGATCAAGGTCATCAAGGCTGTCCGCGAGATCACCGGCCTGGGCCTGGCTGAGGCCAAGGCTATTGTTGAGGGCGCTCCCAAGACCCTGAAGGAGGCTGTCGGCAAGGACGAGGCTGAGGAGCTGAAGAAGAAGCTGGAGGAGTCCGGCGCCAAGGTGGAGCTGAAGTAATTCACCCCCTGGTTTTCCTTTTGAACCAAACCACGCCGTGGACTGATCCACGGCGTGGTTTTTTTATGGAGCAATTATCCCTTTCTGATGCCCCGGATGCTGACTCCCTGGGCGTGGAGCGCCGACAGATACAGCACGCTGCCGAAGGCCATGGTACATCCACCGGCAATCAGGAAGCCCGCGCCGCTGTCCCTCAGCATCTGATACAGCAGGCGGCAGGTCAGCCCCATCAGCAGCGCGCCCAGCCCCGGAGCAGTCATCCACTGGAAGATGGAAAAGGTCATTCCTGTGTGTCTAGCCGTCTCTCTGGCACAGAGCACCAGCCCCAGAACAGAGGAAACCACCACGCCCAATACAAAGCCGCCCATTCCGATCCCGGGGATTCCCACCAGTCCTGCGGTAAACCCAAGCTGAACGAGGTCGCACAGCAGAGAGATCCTAGCCACCGTTCCCTGTCGCCCTACCCCGTTCAGGGAGGCGGCCAGCACGCTTTGATAACAGCCCAGCGCCATAGCCAGGGCCAGCGGGGCCAGGTACCGTCCCACCTCCTCCTGCTGGAACAGCAGCATTCCCAGATCCGATCCCAGCACCACCATCATGGCCATAATAGGCAAGGTGAGCACCGACACCAGCGCCATGGCCCGGGAAATTTTCTCCTCCACTTTTCTTCGCTGCCCCAGAGCCACCAGCCGGGCCAATCCAGGCACCAGCACCAAGCTGATGGCCCCCAGATAGACCGTAGGCAGGGCCAGCATGGGGATGGTCATGCCGCACACCACACCGAACTGCGCCACCGCCTCTCCCTGGGCCAGGCCGCTCTCCACCAGCTTTTTGGGCACCAGGGCAGCGTTGACCGCCCCCATCAGATTACCCATCAGGGCGTTGACTCCCACCGGGAAGGCGATGGACAGCACCCGCCGTCTCCGCTCCCCCGCAGGCTGTCCCGCCCCTCCCCTGCCCCACCGGTTCAGAGCCCTGCCAAACAGCAGCCCCATGGTACAGGAGGAGAATATCTCGCACACCACCATGCCGCATACGACCAGCCCCACCACCCGCTCGGGGTATTGAGGCAAAAAGCAAATCAGCAGCCCCAGCACTGCCGCCGCCCGAATGGCCTGCTCCACCAGATCCACCACCGCCGGTGTCCGTACCAGCCCCGCACCATAAAACAGCTGCTTGTGAATGTTTTCCACCCCGGTAAGGAGCACACAGGGCAGCAGGAGCATCAGCCCCAGCTGGGTTCTGGCATCCCCCAGCCAATAAACGGAAATGGGATCGCTGCAGGTGAGTACAACAGCGGATATGGGGATCATCAGCGCCACCAGCCATACCATACAGGTGCGGCGCACCTGCGCCACCGCCCGGGGGTTGCCCAGGGCCAAATGCTCCGAGGTCAGGTTGGAGCAGGCGGCAGCCAGCCCCACGGCGGTAACCGACTGCATCACCGCGTACACCGGCATAATGAGCTGGTAAAGTCCCATTACCTCCGCCCCGATCAGCCTGGACAACGCCACCCGGTAGCCGAAACCCAGCACCTGGGTCATCGTCCCAAATATGGTGAGAAAGATCACACTTCCTCCGGAGGACATACTTCGCCCGGCAGACATCCCACCGCCCCCTTCCTGTTCTCACCCCCCCGGCGCTCCGGGGCGGCCCGGTCTCTCTACCATATTCCAGTCGGGAATAGGGTATGTGCAAATCTTTCCTTGCCCATCCTTGGAATCTATTGTATAATTGCACCGAATAGCCCCGTCAGTGGGCGGCAAAGCATGAAGGAGGAGATTCACTATGTCTTTTGTGAATTTGGAACAGCAGGGCGGTATCGCCATTGTTACTATGAACCGGCCTGAGGCCCTCAACGCCCTGAACGACCAGGTGCTGCGGGACCTGGACCGCGTACTGGATGAGATTGAAGCCAAGGAGGACATCTATGTGGTGATCCTCACCGGCGCCGGCCGTTCCTTTGTGGCCGGTGCGGATATCGGCCAGATGAAGGACTTCTCCGCCGTGGAGGCCAAGAAGTTCGGCGCTTACGGCAACCAGGTATTCCTGAAGCTGGAAAACCTGACCAAGCCTGTGATTGCCGCCGTCAACGGCTTTGCTCTGGGCGGTGGATGTGAGCTGGCCATGGCCTGCGACATCCGTCTGGCCAGCGACAAGGCCAAGTTCGGCCAGCCCGAGGTGGGCCTGGGCATCACCCCTGGCTTTGGCGGAACCCAGCGCCTGGCCCGGATCGTAGGGGTGTCCAACGCCATGGAGCTGATCCTCACCGCCAAGGTGATCAAGGCGGAGGAGGCCCAGCGCATCGGTCTGGTCAGCCGGGTCTGCCCCGCTGAGGAGCTGATGGCCCAGGCCATGGAGCTGGCCCAGGCCATCGCCGCCAACGCTCAGGTTGCGGTCCGCCAGTCCAAGGCCGCCATCCGCCGCGGTCTCCAGACCGATATGGCTACCGGCACCGCTTTCGAGGCCGAGGCCTTTGGCCTGTGCTTCTCCACCCTGGATCAGAAGGCTGCTATGACCGCCTTCGTCAACAAGGAGAAGCTGGACGGTTTCCAGAACCGCTGATCTCTGAAAAGCAAAAATTCCGTGGAACCCAGGTTCCACGGAATTTTTTATCCCTGCAGCAGGACGAACAGCAGCCCGAACACCAGGCCCAGGCCGGTGAGGAGAAGGCCGAAGGCCAGGGAGTGGGTAAAGCCCACCGGCTTGGCCGGCTGATCGTCGTAAAAGGCGAAATGGTAATCGTCCGCCGCCTGCTCCACACTGGGATGGGGGGCGTACTGTCCCTTGGTCATCCGGGTCAGCCAGTCGTTAAAGGCCGACCAACCCTTCTGCAGCCGCTCCGCCAGTCCCGGCAGCCACTGCCCCATCAGCTTCGCCGGCAGGCAATCCACAATGGTGGCGGCCGCCACCGCCAGCTGGGCCAGGAAGGTAAGGGCGGGGCGGTAGATCCTGTCCTCCAGACTGAGCCGCCGGGGCAGTACCTCCACGTACCGTCCGTGCTCCATCATCAGCGTACGCACCACCAGCAGATACAGCGCCACACCAATCCCCAGGGAGATGAATCCCCCCTTCAGGTTGACCCAGGAAAAGTATTGCACCGCATGTTCCGGCCCATGCCCGCCCAGAAAGCTCCGGGCCATGGCCGCGATCTGATCCATGGTCTGGTTGGGATAGAGGCCCAGCACCACCATGGCACCCGCGTAGCAGAGCAGGATAACGGACGATTCGCCGCTGATATACTGCCCTACCGGCCAGCGTCTGGGTCCGGTACGGCCGAAAAGACAGCAGAACACCTTCAGCATATAGGCCAGGGTCAGACCACCGGTCAGGAGGAACATCCACTCCAGGATCTGAAACAGAAAGTCCCCGGGCGGCAGAGTATGGAGAAACTCCACCAGGCTCTCATGGAGCAGGGTCTTGCTCACATAGCCGTTGAGCAGGGGCAGGCCGGACAGGCTGAGCATGGGAATTGCAAGGATGGCAGCCAAGAACGGCTTCCCACGGCCGAATCCCCGCAGGTTGTTCAAGTGGTAGGAGTGGGCGGACAGATAGATCATGCCCATCACCGGAAACAGCACCATTTTCACCAGAGAGTGATTGACGATGTGAAGGATGGTACCGTCCACTGCCAGGGCGTTATGCTCTCCCAGCAGCACCACCATGGAAACCCCCACCAGGATAAAGCCGATCTGAGACACGGAGGAGCAGGCGAAGATCCGCTTCACATCCACGGAGCATACCGCCAGCACCGCTCCCAGCACCATGGTGATGCCCCCCATAACCGCCATCAGGCAGCCCCAAGCGGCGTCCTGGGAGAAGATAGTGGTGGACAACACCAGAATACCGAAAATTCCGGTTTTGATCATGATTCCGGACAGCACCGCCGAAGCCGGAGCCGGAGCCGCTGGGTGGGCCGTGGGCAGCCAGATATGCAGTGGGAACGCACCCGCCTTGGCGCCGAAGCCCACCAGCATCAGCACCCCCGCCACCCACAGCATCGTCCTGTCCCCCTGGATGGCAGCCTGGGTCAGCTGCTCATAGCGCAGGGTACCCAGCTGATGATACAGCAGAAAAATACCCATCAGGGCGGACAGACCACCAATCACCGCCACCGCCAGGTAGGTCTGCCCTGCCCGGATGGCCTTGTCATCCTCCGCGTGGATCACCGAGACAAATGAGGTAAAGGACATGACCTCAAAAAAGAGGAACATGGTGAAGAAATCGGCAGAAAGGAACACGCCCATGGTGGCGCCCAGGGTCAGCAGCCAGAAAAAATAGAACCGGTTACGTTTGTGCTGGTGAGCCATATAGTCCTTGCAGAATATGGTAGCCGCAAACCAGGCACAGGCGGTCAGCACAGCCATCAGGGAGTGAAATCCCCCGTCCCGCAGGGTGATTCCCATTCCAGCGAAGCCAGCCGCCGTGACCTCCGTATGACCTACCAGGGGGTTTGTCAAAAAGCTGGCGATCAGGAACAGCTCCAGAGTAACCACAATCCGGACAAAGGTGTCCCGGGCCTCCTCCTGGTTCCGTCCCATAAAGTACGCCACAGGCGCGGCCGCCATGGGAAGAAATACGGGAAACAGCAGTAATTGTTCCATAGCGCCTCCTTACAGCCCCATTAGACCGACAATGGCCTGCTCCAGCCCGCCAGCCCCCACACCCAGTACCAGGGAGACCGCCGCCAGCCCCATCAGGGGCACAGTCATGGCAAGCCCGGGATCCCGGCGAGCCTGCTTGGGCACCCGGACGGTAAGCTGCCGGTTTTGCTGCGGGAAGAAAGCCAGCAGCACAATCTGCATGAGATACAGGGCGGTGAGCAGCGCAGAGAGAATCAAGACAGCAGCTCCGGCCAGCCCCAGGGGATTGCCGCACTCCACCGCGGCGGTGGCCAGCAGCCATTTGCTGGAGAAGCCAGCCAGGGGCGGCACCCCCATCAGCCCGAGAGCCGCCACGGCAAAGCACCCGAACACCACCGGCATTAGCACGCCGCATCCCTCCACATCGGGCACAAAATCCCGGTGCAGCTTGACGTGGATGGCGCCCACACAGAAAAACAGCGTTATTTTCAGTACCCCGTGAATCACCATGTGCATCAGGGCCGCCGTCAGACCGGCGGTGGTCAGGGTGGTGATGCCCAGCAGCACATAGGACAAATTGCTGATGGTGGACCAGGCCAGACGCCGCTTCAGATGCTGGGTTTTCAGCGCTTTGTAGGAGCCGTATCCGATGGTCACAATGGCCGCCGCCATCACCAGCCACTGGGCCCAGCTGCCCCGAAGCAGATCCGGTCCGTAGCCATACCAGGTGATCCGGGTAACTGCAAAGGCACCCGCCTTTACAACCGCTACCGCGTGGAGCAAAGCCGTCACAGGCGTAGGGGCCACGGAGGCCCGGAGCAGCCATTTGTGTCCCGGGATCACCGCCGCTTTCACCCCAAAGCCGAAAAAGCCCAGCACATAGGCCAGACGCAGGGCGTCCTGATTTTCCGGGCCCACGGTGATACTCCCGCCCATCTGGAACAGGTCGGCTCCGTGCTGCACCAGAAAAACCATGGACACAAAGCCCAGGGCGGCACCGCACATGGAGTAGGTAAGATAGATTCGCCCCGCATAGCGTGCCTTGCTGTCCATCCCATGCATCACCAAAGGCAGGGTGGCCAGGGTCAGCAGCTCGTAAAACAGGTACATGGTCAGGACATTGGCGGAAAAGGCGATACCCAGCGTCACGCCGAAGCTGGCCAGATAAAAGGCAAAAAATCGATTCTCCCTGCCCTCCCGGCTCATATAGTCCTGGGCGTACAGGCATGCCACCGGCCACAGGAGGGATACCAACGCGCCGAAAATCCGGGACATTCCGTCCACCCGCAGCACGATCCGCAGGCCACCCCCCAGATCCAGCAGCTCCAGGGGCGTACCGCTGCCTTGGCCAAACAGGGCAAACAGGGCAAGCAGGGTGGTGAGACAGGCGGCTCCCAGCACATAGTCCTGCCGAACCCGGCGGTTGAAGGGCTGCCACAGGTAAAGGGCCAGTCCGGCCCCGATGGGCAGAAGGATCGCTGCCAGCATAAGCATCACATCATCCCTCCTTACAGCCCAAACAGGGGATTGACCAGACGGAACAAATAGTCATTCAGTCCGCCGGGGAACAGGCCCAGCCCCACCATAGCGGCGGTGAGGGCGCATAGGGTAATCCACATCAGCCAGGTGTCCCTCTGTTTTCCGATCCCCTGACTGTCGAACTCCCGGCCGGGGAAGAAGGCGTCCACCACCACAGGCAGCAGATACCCGGCGGTCAGCAAAGCGGACACCATCAGGATCCCAACCCCCGTCAGCGCCACCCACTGCTCCGCTCCCTCCAGCGCGCCCTGAGCCAGATACCATTTGCTGACAAAGCCCCCCGTGGGCGGGATGCCCACCAGGGACAGAGCGGCCAGGGTAAAGCACCACATGGAGGTAGGGCAGGCAGAGGCCACGCCCCGCATCTGGGACGCCTGGGTCAAGTGTGTACGGTAAATGATGCTGCCCGTGGCCATGAACAGGGCGTTTTTCGCCAAGGCATGGAACACCGCCTGGAGCAGCGCCCCCACCAAGGCCACCGGATGGAGAAGCATCAGCCCAAAAATCACATAGGACACCTGGCTGACCGTGGAGTAAGCCAGGCGCTTTTTCAGGGTGTCCTCCCGCATCGCCAGGCTGGACCCCAACAGTACTGTGGTCAGAGCCAGGATCAGCACCACCCCCTGGGCCCAGCTGCCCTGGAGGAACTCCCATCCGAACAGGTAGTACACCACCCGGATCAAGGCCACCACGCCCATTTTGGTAATCAGGCCGGACAGCACCGCCGACGCCGGGGCAGGAGCCACGGGATGGGCGATGGGCAGCCAGCCGTGGAGGGGAAACATACCCGCCTTACAGCCGAATCCCACCGCCATGACCAGAAACACCACCAGCAGCAGCGTCCGGTCCTCCCCCGCCGCCGCCTGATCCAGCACCCCTCCGGGGGTGAACAGGTCGGTGGTGCAAAAGCCCTGCAGTACAAACAGACCCAGCAGCCCCAGCCCCGCCCCGGCCACGGAGTAACCCAGATAGCGGAAGGCGGCGTCAAAGGCCCGGTGCGTCCCGATGTGGAGCACCAGTGGGGTGGACAGTAGGGTCATCATCTCATAGAACAGATACAAAGTCACCAGGTTCCCCGCCAGGCACACTCCCATCAAGGCCCCCAGCGTCATAAGGTAGAAGCCGAAGAAGCGCTCTCGGTGACCCTCATGGTTCATGTATTCAAAGGCAAAAAAGGCCACGGCGAACCAGATTCCCACAATCAGCAGCGCAAACAGACGCCCCAGGCCGTCCGTCCGCAGCACCAGCCGGACGGAACCGGCCAGCTCCAGCAGTACCAGTGTCTCCCCCTGGGCAGCCGTCACCCACGCCGTCAGGGCGATCTCCACCAGCAGCAGCAGGGAGATCACCACCCGGCGCACATTCATGGTATGAATGCCCAGCACCAACAGCCCCCCCACCATGGGGAGAAGGATGGGCGATATCAGCCACAGGGACGGCATGGTCGTTCCTCCTTGCAAGTTTCAGAATAGGGCGACGCCCTGCTCCAGCAGGGTGCGAATGGGCCCAAAGGCGGTTCCCAGCAGTAGGTTTGCCGCCAACAGCAGGGCAAGGGCCGCTGCCCGCTGGGGGTGGGCCGGCCGGGTAAACCGGATGGGGCTGGTATCGGAGCCATGTCTGCCCCAGATCACCAGGATGGCCGGGATATAGTACATAGCGTTCAGGACGGAGCTCGCCGCCAGCCCAAACAGGGCGGGAGTCATCTGCCATCCGGCCTGGAGGGCGGCCCCTGCCAGGCAGAATTTCGCGGAAAAACCCGCCAGCAGCGGAATTCCGCATAGGGACAGCCCTCCCACGGTAAAGGTCAAGCCCCCCATGGGCATCTTTCTGGCCGCCCCCCGCAGCTCGCCCCAGTAATGGCCGCCGGTCTCCGCGATCATGGCCCCGGCCCCCAGGAAGATCATGGGCTTGGTAAAGGCATGGGCCAGGATCTGAAAACACGCCGCCGTCATACCGTAGGTGCTGCCCAGACCCAATGCCAGGAAAATGTAGGAGATCTGGGCGGAAGAGGAATAGGCGATCATCCGCTTTACCTCCTCCTGGCGCAGGGCGGAGACGGAGGCAAACAGCATTCCTCCCAGCCCGAGGAAAAACATCAGGTCACACAGATGGGAGGAGACCATCAGTTCCCTGCCGAACACCCGGGTCATCAGCTTCATGAGGATCACCAGATATCCCTTCAGCACCAGACCGGACAACACGCCGCTGGCGGCGGTGGTGGCGCTGGCATGGGCGTCTGGCAGCCAGGCATGGAACGGCACCTGGGCGCTTTTCACCGACAGGCCAAGGGTCATCAGCAGGGCCGACACCACCAGGGGCAGTTGATAGGCCCCGGAGGCCTGCAGCTCCGCCACCGTCTCCCCCAGTCCGGAGAACAACAGATGTCCCGTAATGGAGTAGAGCAGTGCGATCCCCAGCAGGATCAGGCCGGAACCCAGACAGCTGAAAATCAGATAGCGGATGGCAGAGACCACCGACCGGCCGCTCTCCTTTGCCGCCACGGCCACGCAGGCGGTAACAGCCAGGATCTCCACAAAGACATAGGCGGTAAACAAGTCGTCGGTATAGACAATCGCCAGCAAAGCCGCATACAGCAGCTGCATCAGCAGACAAAAGCTGCCCAGCCGGTGGGCGGGCATATCCCGTTTCAGATCACTCCAGCCGCCGGTAAGGCATAATACCATAACCAGGCTGAAGCTCAGCGCCAGCACCGCCTCCAGAGGGCCGGCCCGAAGCTGGTTGCCCCAGGGCGCCGGTACATGGCCCAGCTGATATGTGACATAGGTCCCGGCCCGGCACAGGAAAGCCAGCAGCGCCGCCGAGGCCGCCGCCACCGCCAGCTGCACGCCCCGGATCCATTGAAAGGCCCATGTCCCTTTGGAAAAAAAGGGGATGACAACCGCCGACAGGATGGGCAGCATGATGGAAAAAAACGGTATATTCTCCACGATGGGAGACCTCCCCTCTTGTGGTTGGTCAGTGCTTCTCCTCCCCTGAGCGGGCCAGTATGAGGATCTCATCCAGATTCAGGCTGTGATACCGGCGGTACAGCCGCTGGGTCAGCGCCAGGAACAGGGCGGTGGTGCTTACCGCCACCACGATGCCGGTCAGCACCAGTCCGCCTGGCACCGGATTGATATAGGCTGTCCACTCCTGCCCCTCCTCCAGCATGGGGGCGACGCCGCCCTCCACATAGCCCATAGCGGCCAGAAAAAGGAACACCGCCGTGTCCATCAAATTCAATCCGATGATCTTCTTCAACAGATTGGGGTGGAGAAACAGGGTGACAAAGCCGATGGTAAACAGCAGCACCGCGGTGATATAATACCGCTGCTGCAAAATGGCTTCCAGCACAGATCATTCCTCCCGGGACAGAAATAGGGTATAAAAGGTATACATGGTGCAGGCCACGATGACGCCCACACAAAGATTCAGCGGCAGGATCAGACCGCCGCTGAGAATGGCCCCCGGCGTCCCCTTGGGAATCTCGCCCCCCAAATGGTTCGCCCCGGTGAAGAAGGAGTACCCCTTCATCAGGCCATAGGCCAGCAGGGCCAGGGTGGTAGCCCGGGACATTGTGCGCTGAGGAAGCAGACGATCCATCTCCTCCTCTCCCAGCACCAGGGAGGCCAGGATCAGCCCCGCCCCCAGCACAGCGCCGCCGGAAAATCCGCCCCCCGGACTGAGGTGCCCGTTGACCACCACATAGACGCCGAACAGCAGGATCACCGGCAGAAGAGACCGTCCCAGGGTGGACAAAACGGGATCCGGTCCCCGGTAGTTCCGCAGCCTGCGGCCGGGCGCGTTCAGCAGCAGCGCCGTGCTTACAGCAGCGGCAAACAAAACCGCCGATTCCCCAAAGGTGTCAAAGGCGCGGTATTCCAAAATCAGACCGGTAACCGCATTGACAGCCCCAGTCTCCTCCATGCCCCGCTCCAGATACCGCTGGGCCACTTCGTTGAGGGCGGGCACGTCCGTCTCCCCAAAGCCAGGCAAGCTGAGCGCCACCGCGGTAAAAATAACCGCCAGGCACAGAGCCACCCCCACGCTCAACACCCGATAAACCCACAGCTGGCGGCGCAGCAAGCCGGGACGACGGCGTGGGCGGTGCTGGGGCTTGGGGGGATTGGGCTGGTGGGGCGGGTTATGGATGGCCTCCGTCACCGCATCCAGGCCCAAGGCAGCCCGCTCTCTGCGGCGCATATATCGGTACGCCCCGAATTCCATATATCCGTGGGCGTCAATGTACTCCAGATATTCCTGAAACTCCTGGCGTTCCGGGTCCTCGGGGCCCTCCGGCCCCTCCTGCTCCTGGCCGGCGGCCCACTGGATCACCCGCTCCAGCCACTGGGGATTATCCTTCATCCTCGCCCCTCCTCTTCCTGCCTCGGATTCCCCGAAGGGTGAGGAAAAACAGCAGACTGGTCACGCCTGCTCCTACGGCCGCCTCTGTCACCGCCAGATCGGGCGACTGCAGAAGGAACCAGATGATGGACATGACGGCGGAGTAGGACATAAACAAGATCACGGACGATACCAGTCCCCGTCCCAGTACAGTTGCCAGGGCGCAACAGATCAGCACTGCCAGCAGCAGCACTTCCAGAACAATCACAGCTCCCGCTCCCCCTCTCCAGGCAGCTCCTGGGGTTCGATGCCCCGGCCGGTAATCAATTCCATCCGGGCAATCAGATGGGCGGAAACCGGGTTTGTGGCCCACAGGATCACCAACGTCAAAGCCAGCTTGGCGGTGTGGACCGTTAGGCCGCACAGAAGCATCAGCCCGCCCAGCATCAGCAAAACACCCATGGTGTCCGCCAGCGCGCCGGCCTGGAGCATGTCCAGGCTGTCCCGGAACCGGTACAGGCCCACAGCCGTCAGCAGGACGGCGGCCAGTCCGGCAAAAATCAGAACCAGCGCCAAAATCACCCGAACCGTCACTGCTTCCCCCTCCTCTTCTTCTCCCGGTGCCGGCGGATAGAGATCCGACTGAGCACCGCCACCGACAGCAGGTTCAAAAGGCCGTACAAAATGGCTACATCCACCAGATAGCTGGCCTGAAGTAAATAGGACAGCAGGCAGACCAGCAGAATCACCACCGTGCAGATGGTGTTCAGCGCCACCAGGCGGTGGGTATACCTGGGCCCCCGCACCCCACGAATCAGGCAGGCGGCCAAAACCAGGGTCAGCAGACAGGCCACAGCAATCAGTATGGCGGTAAGCGTATCCCACGGCTGGATCATTTGCCCTCTCCCTCCCATTGTTTCAGCCGGGCGCAGAACTTGCTGTCCCTCAGTCCCCCGGCAAAGGATTCATCCAGGGCGTAAATCCAGATCTTCCCCTCGTGAAGGGCGGCAGTCACCGTCCCGGGGGTCAGGGTGATGGAGTTTGCCAACAACAGCCGGCTGCCCTGCCCCGACAGCTCCGTATCGAACCAGACCAGCCTGCCCTTGCCCGCCCGGCTGCCGGGGGCCAGAATCCGCCGGGCCATATGGAGGTTTGCCAGCAGCACCTGCTCCACCAAAGACAGTATGTAGGCGGCCGCCTGGGGCAAGCGGGCCAGGTCTTTCCGGCCCCCCCAGGGCCGCAGGCCCAGGATCCGGCCGGACAGCAGCCCGATCCCCACAGAGACAGCCGCTCCGCTGATCAGAACGTCAGCCGTCACCCTGCCGTTGAGCACAATCCAGATGAGAAACAGCCACCAGACCATGGTTCTCCCCCTTCTTACGAAGCCAGTCGCGAAAATGTATATTATTTGTATTATAGCATAAAGGATCCCGTTTTCCTAGTTTTTTATGGAAAAAATTCCGTCCTCCCGTATGCTTGGGAGGACGGAATTCATTCTGTTCGACTTTCACGCCAGGCCTTCGCCTGATCCAGCAGCTCCTGGGCGCTGTCCAGCAAGGCGGGGGTCAGGGCGCCTCCACCCACCAGCCGGGCCAATGCTTCCCGACGCTGGGTGGGGGACAACTGCTCCATCCGGGTGTAGGTACGTCCATCCCGCTCCTCCTTGGAGACGGTGAAGTGACTGTCCGCCATGGCAGCGATCTGAGGCAGGTGAGTGACACACAGCACCTGCTTGTACCGGGCCACCTGAGCCATTTTCTCCGCCACCCGAAGGGCGGCCCGCCCGGAAACACCGGTGTCCACCTCGTCGAACACCAGCGTACCCACGCCGTCGTCCTGGGCCAGAACATTTTTCATGGCCAGCATGATTCTGGCCAGCTCACCGCCGGAGGCTACCTTTTGAATGGGCTTCAGCGCTTCTCCCACGTTGGCAGACATGAAAAACTGGACCTGATCCAATCCCCGTTCGTCCATGGCAGGATCGCCGGGCAGGGGGGCAAAATCCACCTGGAACCGGATCTTGGGCATGTCCAGCTCCTTCAGCTCCCGCTGCACCCGTTCCTCCAGGGATCGGGCCGCTTCCTTTCTGGCCTGGGACAGGGTCTCTCCCTTTGTCCAGGCCTCCGCCCGGCATTGTTCCAGCTCTTTTTCCAGCCGGCGGATGGTGTCATCCGAGGTCTGGATCTGCTCCAGCTCCCGGCGGCAGCCCTCCAGGTAGCTGAGCATCTCCTCCACGGTAGAGCCGTATTTCTTTTTCAGCCGGTACAGCACATCCAGCCGGCTTTCCACCTGATCCAGTTCCCCCGGCCCGCCATCCAGACCACGACCCAGCTCTCCAATGGCCTGGGCCGCATCGTCGGCGGCATAGCGCAGGGCGGAAAGACGCTCAGCCAGCTCGGCCAGCTCCCCACTCAGGTTAGACACGGAGGAAAGCTCCCCCTCCGCCTCCGCCAGCAAGGCACAGGCACCTCCGCCGTCCTCGTCGCCGGACAGGGCAAAGTGAGCGGCTTCCACCGCCGCTGCCAGCTTTCCGGCACTGCGCAGCAGGCTGCGGCGCTGATCCAGTTCCACATCCTCTCCAGGCTTCAGCTCCGCCCGCTCCAGCTCTCCAATCTGGTAGGTCAGAGTGTCTACCCGGCGCATTCGCTGCTCCTCGTCCATAGACAGGGCGGCAATCCGCCCCTTCAGCTGGCTCCAGCGGCGGTAGCTGTCCCGGTAGTCCTCCAGCAGCGCCTGGCATCGGCCATACCGATCCAGATAGTCCAAATGGGAGGCGGGATCCAGCAGCTGCTGCCCGTCGTGCTGTCCGTGGATGTCCAGCAGCTTACGGCCCAGCTCACGAAGCTGGGCCACTGTCACCGGCTGCCCGTTGACCCGGCACAGGTTCCGTCCATCCCCCAGGATCTCCCGCTGCAGCAGCAGCTCTTCCTGCTGATCCAGGCCATTTTCCGACAGCCAATCCAGCGGACCCGTTCCGGTAAATACGGCGCTGACTCTGGCCCGCTTGGCCCCTGTTCGAATCAGCTCCCGGCTGGTGCGTTCCCCCAGCACCGCGCCGATGGAGTCCACGATGATGGATTTGCCCGCACCCGTCTCACCGGTAAGCACGTTGAACCCAGGCTCGAAGCGGATATCCGCCGACTGG
>CALXDY010000092.1 GCA_944387225.1 uncultured Oscillospiraceae bacterium
GAACGAGGACAGTGCCGCCCCCTCTTGACAAACCAGACAACATTTTGTATTCTTATACCTAATTTATACAATCCTATACTACCGCAGAAAGAAGGAGTATCCATGTCCCACTACCAGCTGTCCACCGATTGTCTCCACGCCGGCTATCGCCCCGGCAACGGAGAGCCCCGCAATTTCCCCATCGTACAGTCCACCACCTTCCGCTATGAAACCAGCGAGGAGATGGGCAAGCTGTTCGATCTGGAGGCCAGCGGTTATTTCTACACCCGGCTGCAGAATCCCACCAATGACACGGTGGCCGCCAAGATCTGCGCCCTGGAGGGCGGAACCGCTGCCATGCTGCTCTCTTCCGGTCAGGCTGCCAACTTCTACGCCATCTTCAATCTGGCCGGCTGCGGAGATCACATTGTCTCCTCCACCTCCATTTACGGCGGTACATACAATCTCTTCGCCGTCACCATGAAGCGCATGGGTATCGAGTTCACCTTTGTGGACCCCGAGTGCTCCGAGGAGGAGCTCAACGCCGCTTTCCGGCCCAACACCAAGGCGGTGTTCGGCGAGACCATCGCCAATCCCGCCCTCACGGTGCTGGACATTGAGAAATTCGCCGCCGCCGCCCACGCTCACGGCGTTCCCCTGATCATGGACAACACCTTCGCCACTCCGGTCAACTGCCGTCCCTTTGAATGGGGCTGCGACATTGTCACCCACTCCACCACCAAGTATATGGACGGCCACGCCCTGACGGTGGGCGGCGCCATTGTGGACAGCGGCAAGTTTGACTGGAACGCCCACGCCGACAAGTTCCCCGGCCTCACCACCCCCGACGAGAGCTATCACGGCGTGACCTACACCCAGCGCTTCGGTCTGGAGGGAGCCTTCATCACCAAGGCCACGGTCCAGCTGATGCGGGATCTGGGCTCCATCCCCTCCCCCAACAATTGCTTCCTGCTGAATATCGGCCTGGAGACCCTGCCTCTGCGAATGAAGAAGCACTGTGAAAACGCCCAGGCTGTGGCGGAGTATCTCCAGGGCCACGAGAAGGTGGCCTGGGTGCAGTATGCCGGTCTGCCTGGAGACAAGTACTACGACCGGGCCAAGAAGTATATGCCCAACGGCACCTGCGGCGTTGTGATTTTTGGCGTCAAGGGCGGCCGGCCCGCGGCGGAACGGTTTATGGCCGGTCTGAAGCTGGCCTCCATCGCCACCCATGTGGCCGACGCCAAGACCTGCGTCCTCCACCCCGCCTCCTCCACCCATCGTCAGATGAACGACAGCGAGCTGCTGGCCGCCGGCGTTTCCCCGGATCTGGTGCGCTTCTCCGTAGGCATCGAGGATCTCGCCGACATCATCGCCGATCTGGAGCAGGCCCTGGCCGGGGTGTGATTCCTCCTTACAACAAGAAAATCCGCTGTGGAGCAATTCCACAGCGGATTTTTTCTGGTCAAACAGGCTTTTATCCCGCCGCCAAGGCGGCTCTTTTCTCCTTACTACGGTAATACCGGTAAGCAATCAGGCACAGAACGATCTGCACCATGGAGGAGATGGGGGTTCCCAGCCCGATGAGGAACAGATTGGCCTGCTCCAGCTGGCTCATCATGTAAACCACAGGCACTCGCACGAAAAAGGCGCCCACAACCCCCTGGATCATGACAAACACCGTTCTCCGGCAGCCATTGAAGTAACCCACAAAGCAGAACAGAATGGCCGTCTGGAGACAGTCAATGCCGTAGGCCTTCAAATAATCATGGGCCGCGGATATGACCTGGGCCTCGTTGGAGAAGATCGCCGCCAGCATAGAGCCGCCGAAGAAGGCCAGGCTGCCCATGACGGCGCCCGCTGCGAAGGCGGTAATGATTCCGTAGAACAGGGCCTTGCGGGAACGGTGGTACTGTCCGGCACCGTTGTTCTGAGCCACAAAGGCGGAAATGGACTGCATATAGGCGGAGGCCACCAGCATCAGGAAGCCGCACACCTTTTCCGCCACACCTACCGCGGCAGAGGCGGTAACACCCATATTGTTGACAATCACCTGAATAAACAGGAAGGAAAACTGCACCAGCATGTCCTGCAGGGCGATGGGCACGCCCACCAGGAGGATGGCCTTGACACACTCCCCCTGAGGCCGCAGGCTGGCAAGGGAGAAGGAGAAGGGCAGCTGCTTTTTACTGATAAAGTACAGGGAAAACAGGACGCTGCCCGCCTGAGCGCTGACGGTGGCAATGGCTGCGCCCGCCGCCCCCATGCCGAAGCCAGCCACCAGAATCAAATCGCCCACCACATTGATGACGCAGGCAATGGCCACGGTAATCAAGGGGGTCTTGGAATCACCAATTCCCCGGAACACCGCGCCGATGACGTTATAAGCCACAATAAAGACGGTGCCCACGCCGCAGATGCGCACATAGCTGCTGGTCTGGACAAAGGCCTCCTCTGGGGCGTGCATGGCAGCGGCCAGCCAATCGCTGCCGGGCACCAGGACGGCGGTGAACACCACCGCCACCACGGCGAAAATCACAATGCCGGTGCCGATGCCCCTGCCTGCCCGCTCCGGGCGGCGGGAGCCGATGGCGTCCCCCACAAACACTGTCACGCCCATGGTCAGTCCGGTAATCACCATAGTGATCATGTGCAGCAGCTGGCTGCCGGAGGCCACCCCGGATTGCTCCCCGGTACCGGCAAACTGGCCCACAATAATCAGGTCGGCCGCTCCGTACATAGCCTGGAGGAACAAAGCCGCCAGCACCGGCAGGGCGAAGGACAGCAGGGATTTCAGAATATTGCCTTGAATCAGATTCTGTTCCTTGTTCATTCCGGCTTCTTTTCCCGACCAGCAAACCAGATTCCGGCATACTCCGCCAGGGGGGCCACCGCGTCCTTTACGGCGATGGAGGTGGTATTCACGCACAGGTCATACCCCCGCACATCCCCCCAGTCGTAGTCGCACAGCATGTTGTGGATCCTTGCCCGGTACTTGTCCACCTGGCGGATGTTCTTTTCATACTGCTGGTCGGTGAGCTTCTCTCCTTCCGGCGCTCTGGAGCGGCAGCGGGCAATTCTTGCCTTCATATCGCCGTAGACAAAAATCCGCAGGGGACGGGCCTCTGACAAAATCACATTGGCGTTTCTGCCCACAATGACGCAGTTCCCCTTCTGGGCCAGCTGCCGGATGATCTGGGTCTGGCAGGCCAGCAGAGAGGTGGAATGGTTTGCGAAGGCAGGAATGGCCGCAAAGGTCCGGCCGATGTGGATGGGGTAGGTCTGGTCAGCCACGCCGTGCTCCAGCACCCGCTCCAGATACCCCGCGTCCAGCTCCGTCTGCTCGGCCAGCTTCTCCAGAATCTCCCTGTCATAGTAAGCGTAGCCCAGGGCCTCAGCCAAACGTTTGCCCAGCTCTCGTCCGCCGCTGCCGAATTCACGGCTGATGGTGATTACATTCATATTTCTTCCCTCCTGATAAAAATAAGCTGGATAAGAAAACGGGGATTCCCGCCATCTTATCCAGCTCATAACATAGCCCTTGTTATGCGCCCTCCGATGGGACACGTTTATTATATCACTGGACCGCCCGGCTGTAAAGGGCCGCTCTCACTGGGGCAGGGTCAGATCCCCCTCCCCGATCCAGCCGATTTTACGGAAAAACAGCCCGAAGGCCCAGCACAGCACAGCGGGCAGGAGGAAGCTGATCAGGATCAGCCCCGCCCAGTCGAAGGCGGTGATGGCCTCCTTCACACCCAGCGCCACGTCATTGACCCAGCCGGCATACACGCCGATCTGGCCCACAAAGCCACAGGTGCCCATCCCGGAGGCCACGCCGCCGGAGGGATCGTTCATCTCCAGGTGGAACACACAGGTGGCCAGAGGTCCCGTGATCGCGGAGGTCAGAATGGCAGGCAGCCAGATCTTGGGATTTTTCACAATGTTGGGCATCTGGAGCATGGAGGTGCCGATACCCTGGCTCACCAGTCCGCCCCAGCCGTTCTCCCGGAAGGACATCACCGCAAAGCCCACCATGTTGGCGCAGCAGCCCGCCACGGCAGCGCCGCCCGCCAGGCCGGTGAGCGTCAGGGCGGTGCAGATGGCTGCGGAGGAAATGGGCAGAGTCAGGGCGATGCCGATGACTACGGAAACCAAAATACCCATCCAGAAAGGCTGAAGCACGGTGGCCCAGCGGATCAGCTCCCCCACCCAGGCGGCAGCTCCGCCGATGGCGGGCGCCCACCAGGCAGACAAACCCACGCCCACAAAAATCGTAACCAACGGGGTGACCAGCAGGTCAATTTTGGTCTCCTTGCTCACCGCCTTGCCCACCTCGGCGGCAATAATGGCGATAAACAGCACCGCCAGGGGGCCGCCGGCGCCGCCCAGAATGTTGGAGGCAAAGCCCACTGCTGTCAGGGAAAAGAGCACCAGGGGCGGAGCCTGCAGGGCATAGCCGATGGCGATGGCCATGGCGGGGCCGCTCATGGCGGAGGCCAGACCGCCCACGGTATAGGAGATCTGATGTTCTCCGCTGCCCAAGGTGGCCACCACCCGGGTCAGGAAGTCGATCTGGAACTGGGTGCCCACGGTGTTGATGATGGTGCCGATGAGCAGGGAACAGAACAGGCCCTGGGCCATGGCGCCCATGGCGTCAATGCCGTAGCGCTTGGCGGAAATCTGAATGTTCTTCCGCTTGAGAACGGCTTGCAGTTTTGTCATGGAGGGTACCTCCCCATCCTTCTGTAAAATCAGGTGTCAAGACACATGTAAACTGCATTATACCCCTTTCTCTCCATTTGTCAAGTGCAAAAAAACACCGCCGGGAAAATCCCAGCGGTGTGAAAAAGAATCAATAATTCATCTGCTTGCGGCGGGACAGGTTCATGGTGCCGTCCTGCATCTGATCCAGGTTGTCCAGGCTCTTGCCAGTACCCTCAGCCACACAGGAGATGGCGTCCTCCGCCACGTGGGTCTCGATACCAGTGTGGGACTCGATCAGCTTGTCAAAGCCCCACAGCAGGGAGCCGCCGCCGGTCATCACGATGCCGTTAGTGGAGATGTCCGCCACCAGCTCGGGGGGCGTGCGCTCCAGAACGCCGTGGATGGCCTCCAGAATCCGGCTGGAGACCTCCTCGAAGGCCTCGATCATCTCGCTGGAGGACACGGAGAACACCCGGGGCAGACCGGTCATCAGGCAGCGGCCCTTGATCTCCATGGTGACCTCCTCGGGACGGGGGAACACGCAGCCGATGGTCATCTTCAGCTCCTCAGCGGTGCGGTCGCCGATGAGAACATTGTGCTTGCGGCGGATATACTTAATCACCGCTTCGTCGAACTTGTCGCCGGCGATCTTGATGGAGGCGGACTCCACCACGCCGCCCAGGGAGATCACGGCGATGTCAGCCGTACCGCCGCCGATATCCACCACCATGTGGCCGTCAGGCTTGGTGATGTCAATGCCGGCACCGATGGCAGCAGCCACAGGCTCCTCGATGAGGTAGGCCCGGCGGGCACCGGCCTGGATGCCCGCATCCACCACGGCGCGCTCCTCCACCTCGGTAATGCCGGAGGGGACGCAGATCAGCAGGCGGGGCTTGAACAGAGAGAAGGTGGTGACCTTCTTGATAAACTCCTTAAGCATCCGCTCGGTCATATCGTAGTCGGAGATCACGCCCTCCCGCAGGGGACGCATGGCCACAATGTTGCCGGGGGTACGGCCCAGCATGGCCTGGGCATCGGTGCCCACCTTCAGCAGCTTGCCGGTGTTTTTGTCCATGGCAACCACGGAGGGCTCGCGGAGAACCACGCCCTTCCCCTTGATATAAACCAGAACGGAAGCGGTACCCAGGTCGATACCAATATCTTTGCTGAACAGATTAAACATATCGCTCCACCTTAAACTATAGTTTATCCCGCCCGGCCTTCGGCCGCGGCATTCTTATCTGAATCAGAACGGCGGAGGGCAGCCCGCAGACCCGCCCAAACCCGGCCTCTGTTATAGAAAACTCCCGCGGCGTGCCCCACTCGGGGCCGCCACGGCAATCACAGAATCATTATAACCAGTTGTGTGGTGGTTTTCAACCATTATTTCGCCACAATTCTTAAGATTTATACAAGAGAAAGTATTTATTTTTTCCTGGCCTGTGCCAGAGCGGCACAGACCACCTCCCTGGCCCCCGCCTGCATCAGAATCCGGGCACATTCGCTCAAAGTTGCGCCGCTGGTGACCACGTCGTCAATGAGCAGGAGCCGCTTCCCTTCCACCTGCGCCCCCGGCCGGACGGCGTATGCCCCAAGCACATTTGCCCGGCGCTGGGCCGTCTCCGTCAGGCGGGATTGCTGGGGCGTATGTCGGCGCTTGACCAAGGTATCGGTCAGGGGCAGCTTCAGCGCCGCGGCCGTTTCAGCGGCCAGCCGCTTCCCCTGGTCAAAGCCCCGCTTCTCCCTGCGCCGCCAGCTCACCGGCACCCAGGTCACCTGGTCCAGAGGATGGGGCCACTGATCCTCCACGCACTGGGCCACCAGCAGGCCGTAGCATCTGGCATAGCTGGGATTGCCGGGGAACTTGTATCGGTGGATGGAGTCTCTCACCGCCCCGGTATAGGTCAGGGGAGAAAGACAGGCGGCGGCAAAATCCACCTGCCGCTCCCGGGCCTGTCCCATCAGCCAGGGCAGCGTGCTTTGACAGCTGCCGCACAGCAGCTCCTCCCCCTCCAGGATTGTGGCGCAGAAGGGGCACTTCCGGGGAAACAGGAGATCCATCAGCCAAGTTCCTCGGCCCATCCGCTTCACACTCCGTCGGGCAAAGCACCCAGAATTTCCCCGATGGGGCCAGCCAGCACCAGATCTGCCTGACTGTCGTAGGGCGTGGGGCTTTTGTTGATCAGCACGATCCGCTTTCCACCGTAGTACCGCAGCAGCCCGGCGGCGGGATAGACCGCCAGAGAGGTGCCGCCCACCACCAGCAGATCCGCCTGCTGCAGATCCTGTACGGCCCCATACAGCACATCCTCGTCCAGAGGCTCCTCATACAACACCACATCCGGCTTTATGATCCCCCCGCAGGTGCACCGGGGCACCCCCTGGGACTGGGCGATAGCGGACACAGGATAGGCCGCCCCGCATTTCATGCAGGTATTGCGGTGCACCGATCCGTGGAGCTCCCATACCCGCCGGGAACCGGCCAGGGTGTGAAGCCCGTCAATGTTCTGGGTAATGACCGACAACAGGTGGCCGGAGGCTTCCAGCTGGGCCAGTTTCCGGTGAGCCATATTGGGCTTGGCGTCCAGTATCAACATCTTGTCCCGATAAAAGCGGTAAAATTCCTCCGGATTCCGGTCGAAAAAGCTGCGGCTGAGCACCGTTTCGGGAGGATAGGGATACTTTTGCCGGTACAGGCCGTCTACACTGCGGAAATCCGGGATTCCGCTTTCGGTAGAAACGCCCGCTCCGCCAAAAAAGACCATTTTTCGGCTCTCGCCCACCCATTGTGTCAGTTTTTCCATCTCCTGATTCATCTCATCGTCCTCCCTTCCTCTTTCTCCGCCCCGCCCGCAAAATTTTCGCAGCCGCGGAAAAAGGGGTTTACAAAAGCATAAAAGTCTGCTATACTATGGTAGCTTTGAAGCGGGGCTTCCGCTTCGGCCAAGTTCATATGCGTCCGTAGTTCAATGGATAGAGCGTCAGATTCCGGTTCTGAATGTTGGGGGTTCGAGTCCCTTCGGGCGTGCCAGCTCGCCGTAAGTGTATACCACTTGCGGCGAGCTTCTTTATTTCCGGAATCGCTCGCCGCCCTCACTTGTCCTCCAGCAGAATCCCCGCCTGGGCCAGGGCCGCCACCGCCCGCTCCATCCGCTCCTCCGTAGCGCAGCTGATGGTATGCAGATGGATTCCGCCGGTCAGCTGGGACAGGGGCCGTGCCCCGTCGGCGTCCATGCACCGGATAAAGGCCTGAACGTCGTACCGGGAGGACAGATGCAGCTGGCCGGTCAGCTGGCCGTACACCGGATGCTCCACAATCACGTCCAGCACCTGGCAGCCGTGATCCACCAGGATTTCCAGCTCCCTGGCCATTCCAGCCCGGTCATGAACGCAGGCAACGGTACGCTTCACGTCCCCGCCCTCCCAGGGCAGAACATATCCTCTGGGGGTAGCGGCGATGTTCTCGCCACCCGCCCGGAGCAAGGCAATATCCCCCACAATAATCTGGCGGCTGACCGAAAACCGACTGGCCAGCGACGCTGCGCTGACCGGATTCTCCGCAGACTTCAGGCAGGACATGATCTCCCGCCGTCTGGCTTCTCCGTCCATGTTCTCTCCCCCTGACTGGATTCCGTCACCGGTTTCGGCCGCCCCCCACGAGGCGGAAAACCGTCACGCATCCGAAGCATAATACCGGTTACGGGGGTATTATAGCACACATCCTTCTCCCCCACAATCTCCCCTTTTTTCGTCCCCCAGAACCCTCTTGACACCCCCTGTCACGGGACGATACAATATGGAAAAGCGGAAAATGCTCCGCACCACTATGCCGGAGGAATCGACTATGGCAAAACATGTAAAACGCTCCGTTGTTCCCATCTATCTGGTGGGAATCGTCTGGCTGACCTTCGGATGCCTCTTCTCCCTGCACCGTCCCCTGGACTATATACTCTGCACCGTCATTTCCGCGGCGGTCTTTCTCCTGGCCAAGGCTCTGTTCCCGGACCGGAGCTACCATCTCCCCGGTGACGCCAAGGAGGAACCAGCCCCCGAGCCGGAGCCCAAAGCAGAGGAGAAAAAGACCTCCACCGGCAATCCGGAGATCGATCAGCTGATTGCCCAGCGGGACATGGCCGTGTCTGAGATGCGGCGGCTGAACGACAGCATCCTGGATCCGGAGATCTCCCGGCAGATTGACCACTTGGAAGTGGTGACCAAAAAGATCATCGACCATGTGGCGGCCCAACCGGAAAAGCTGCCCCAGATCCGCCGCTTCCTTAACTACTTTCTCCCTACCACGCTGAAAATTCTCAACGCCTACGACCGTATGGATGCCACCGGTATTTCCGGCCACAATATTGACGCCACCAAAGATCGGGTGGAGGAAATGCTGGGCACCATTGTCAAAGCCTTTGATAAACAGCTGGACGCCCTGTTCAGTGCGGAAGCCATGGACATCTCCGCCGACATCACTGTAATGGAGAATCTGCTGGCTCAGGAGGGTCTGGGCGGAACCCGAACCTCCAAAGCTGACCCGGATGGGCCCACCCTGGAGCTGTAACCCAACTGTGAAAACAAACTTAGGATGGAGGAATCCCAAATGAGTGAATCTATGGATCGTATGCCCCAGCTGACCCTGACGCCCGACCTGTCCGACCAGCAGACCGCTCAGCAGGCCGCCCCGGCTCCCTCCCTCACCCTGGAGCCCAATGTGCAGGCCCAGGAAGCCGAGGCCCAGCGCCAGCAGGAGCGGGACGCCAACGCCGTGAAGGTGGACGAGTCCCTCCTCACCGAGGAGGAGCGGAAGATGGTGGACGACTTCTCCCAGAAGATCGACGTGACGGACGCCAACCTGGTGCTCCAGTACGGCGCCGGTGCTCAAAAGAACATCGCCACCTTCTCAGAAAATGCCTTGAACAGCGTCCGCACCAAGGATCTTGGGGAGGTAGGCGAGGCCCTGTCCGACCTGGTGGTGGAGCTGAAAAACTTTGATGACGGCGAGGAGAAGAAGGGCGGCCTGCTGGGATTCTTCCAAAAGAAGCGCAGCCAGCTGGAGGCCCTGAAGGCCAGCTACTCCAAGGCGGAGGCAAACGTAAACAAGATCGTTCAGGTGCTGGAAAACCATCAGGTGGTGCTGATGAAGGACATCGCCATGCTGGACCAGATGTATGACCTGAACACCAAGTATTACAAAGAGCTGACCATGTATATCATCGCCGGCAAGAAACGCCTGGAGCAGCTGCGTCAGGGCGAGCTGGAGCAGCTGCGTCAGAAGGCCACCCAGAGCGGCAGCCAGGAGGACGCCCAGGCCTACAACGATTTTGCCAACATGTGCAGCCGCTTTGAAAAGAAGATCCACGACCTGGAGCTGACCCGGATGATCTCCATTCAGATGGGGCCCCAGACCCGCCTGCTCCAGAACAACGACACCCTGATGCTGGAGAAGATCCAGTCCTCCCTGGTCAACACCATTCCCCTGTGGAAAAGCCAGATGGTATTGGCCCTGGGCCTGGAGCATTCCCGCCAGGCTACCCAAGCTCAGTCCGCTGTGACCGAAATGACCAATGAGTTGCTGCAGAAAAACGCGGATATGCTGAAAATGGGCACCGTAGACGCCGCCAAGGAGGCCGAGCGCTCCATCGTGGATATCAAGACCCTTCAGCACACCAACGAGCAGCTGATCTCCACCCTGGACGAGGTCATGCGGATTCAGACCGAGGGCAGCCAGAAGCGGAAAGAGGCGGAAGCCGAGCTGGGCCGGATCGAGGGTGAGCTGAAGCAGAAGCTTCTGGAGCTGCGGGGATAACCTCCTCCTTTTTCGACTGGAAAGGAAGCAGACATGAAATTTTTCCAAAAAACCTGGGTGGCCGTGCTGATCACCGTCATTATGATCGCCGCCGCAGTGGGAATCGGGCAGTACCGGGGCAGCGTCTCTACGCCCGCCGCCAGCGACGGCCGGCTGGACACCACCCTGAACACCCAGGTCTATCTGAATGACTGGATCAGCGACCAGGCCGGCGTCCTATCCCAGGATGCCAAGGAACAGATCGCTCTGTATAACGCCAACTGGGTTCAGCGGTATGACAGCCTCATCGCCGTGGCCACCCTCCCCTCCATCGACGGATCCATCAGCGACTACGCTTATGATCTGGGCACCCAGATTCAACTGGCCTCCGCCGACGGTATTCTGGTGGTAGACGTCGCCGACAAGGATTGCTATCTGGCTGTGGGCCCCGACTATCCCCTCAGCGACAGCCAAATTACGGAATATCTGGATCAGTACCTTTACGCCGACGCCATGGCTGGGGACTACAGCCAGGGCATTGTGTCCCTCTTCCACGCGCTGAATCAGTATTACCTGGATTCCTTCGGTGTGGGGAATCTCTCCCAATCCGTCTCCACGTTCTCCCAGAGTGCTTTGCTGGTCAATGTGGTGATGCTGGTCGTGATTGCAGTGGCGGTGGCCAGTGTGATGGACAGCGTCCGCTACAACCGCTACCGCCAGCGATATTACGGCGTGGCCAACCCGCCCTTTGTCTTCCGGCCCATTCTTTTCTGGCATGGGCCGGGCTGGGGATGGTACCGCCGCCGGTGGCACCGTCCTCCCCCTCCGCCCCCTCCCAGAGGCCCTCACGGCCCGGGCGGCTTCGGTGGGTTCGGCGGCTCCGGCGGCAGCCCCAGAGGCGGCGGTTTCTCCCGTGGCGGCGGCTTTGGCGGCTCCCGTGGCGGTGGCTTCGGCGGCTTCCGGGGCGGCGGCTTTGGCGGCTCCCGGGGCGGCGGCTTCGGCGGCTCCCGGGGCGGCGGCTTCGGCGGTTCCCGGGGCGGCGGCTTCCGCCGGTAAATTGAAAACACAAAACACAACGAGGCCGCAGCCAAAAGGCTGCGGCCTCGTTTGTTTGATAATCAGATCATTTTAACGGTATAGAATACCAGCAGAGCAAACAGCCAGGCAATCATGGCGTACATCAGGTAGTAAGCCACACCGCTGCCTGCCACGGCACCAATGACCACCACAGCCAGGCTGAGCCCGCAGCTGATCAGGGTCAGCGGGTAGTTGGCGTCGGCGGGAAGCACCCGGCGGCTTTCCTCACCGGCGGACAAGCATCCGTCGTTTTTCTTCAGCCACAGTACCACAGCCCCAACCACAACCATCATGACCACCGTCACCACGGCGGTCAGGCTGATCCCCATGTGGCGGATAAACCACAGACCCACCACTCCCAGTCCGCTGACCAGAGCGGAGAGGAAGAATTCCCGCTGGTAAAGATAGAACACCAGCGCCAGAGCCGCCAGGGCGGGCACCAGCCAGAACAGCATCTCCATGCCGGGCTCCCGATAAACGAGGATGACCTGGGCACAGGTAAGCAGTACGCCGGAGACAACGGCCACCACAACAGGCACCCCGCTCTTCTCTTTCGATCTGGCCCGGAGCAGCGCCCAAATCAGGGAGACCACCAGCACCGCCAGGCTGACCAAACGCAGCCCCTGCAATCCGGCACTGAGCATTACGGCCAGATTCACCGCCTGGCTGTCGCTGACATTATAGTAAAAATACCGCTTGTTCACCAGCACCAGCAGCACTTCCAGCACCACCGCACCGGCCACCCACAGCAATGCGCGATTGAGGTCCCGATCCTCCTGCCGCCGCTGGGCCTCGCGTTCCTTACGATGATCCATGTATGACAAATCTCCTTGCGGGCCTCCCCATTCCATGGGGTGCCCTCCATAGAATTTCGTCTGAATAACAATCTAGACGGATTAGTATTTTACCAGAGAAACCGATAATTTGCAACACACAAATTGTTAAAATCCTGTTTCCAAGTAGAAATGATCCATTTACGCATGAAAAATCTGAGGCGCCGGTTCTTGTAAACCGGCGCCTCAGCAGTTTATATCATATGGAATCAGCCAAATCAGTCGTTTCCGCCGTACTGGGAGAAGAAGCGGTCATGGATGGCCTGGACGGCCCGATCCGCGTCCCGCTCATCCACCAGAACAGAGACCTTGATCTCGCTGGTAGAAATCATATTGATGTTAATGGCGGCGCTGGACAGAGCCTCAAACATCTTGCAGGCCACGCCGGGATTGTGAATCATGCCGGCACCCACAATGGAGATCTTAGCCACCTGGTTATCCACCTCGATGTTCTGGAAGCCCAGGTACTCCTTGTTCTCCTCCAGGATCTTCTTGGCCTCCTCGCTGTCGCCCCGGGCAACAGTGAAGCTGATGTCCTTGCTGCCATCCCGTCCGATGGACTGGAGGATGATGTCAATGTTGATCTTGTGCTTGGCCAGCAGGGAGAAAATCTTGAACGCAGTACCAGGCTCGTCAGCCAAACCGATCAGGGCAATTCGGGCAACATCTTTATCTTTCGCAACACCGCTAACGTGGGTCTTTTCCATTTTCTTGACAACCTCCTTGACTTTTGTACCAGGATTTCCGGTAAAGCTGGAGAGAACCTCCAGATTGACATTGTAGCGCTTGGCCATCTCCACCGAGCGGTTGTGAAGCACCTGAGCACCCAGGCTGGCCAGCTCCAGCATCTCGTCAAAGGTAATCTCCTCCAGCTTCTGGGCGCCGGTTACGCTGCGGGGATCGGCGGTATACACGCCGTCCACGTCGGTGTAGATCTGGCACAGGTCGGCCCGCAGCGCAGCGGCCAGGGCCACAGCGGAGGTGTCGGAACCGCCCCGGCCCAGGGTGGTAATGTCCCCGTACTGGTTGATGCCCTGGAAGCCGGCCACCAGAACGATCTTCTTCTTGTCCAGCTCCGTCTGGATGCGGTCAGTCTGGATCCGCCGGATACGGGCGTTGCTGTAGGCCACGTCAGTATGCATTCCCGCCTGCCATCCGGTCAGAGACACCACCTGGTATCCCATAGCCTCAATCGCCATGGCGCACAGGGCGATGGAAATCTGCTCGCCGGTAGCCAGGAGCATATCCATCTCCCGCTTGGACGGGTGACGGTTGATCTCCGCTGCCTTTTCAATCAGATCGTCGGTGGTATCGCCCTGAGCGGACAGCACCACCACCACGTTGTGGCCCCGGCGGTACGTTTCCGTGATGATACGGGCCACATTCCGCACCCGATCTGCGTTGGCGACCGAGCTGCCGCCGAATTTCTGTACAATCAATGCCATTTTTGTTCTCCCTCCAAATCAGGCCTCCCCCTAAAGGGGGAAGACCGAATCCACAAATCTATGGGATCTATCCTATGTTCCGGCTATCCCGCCGGTCTCCGCCCGGATTACAGCACCCGGAACAGGGAGCAGACCTCCATCCCTTTCAGCCGCTCCATCAGCTGGGGCTGGGTCATGGGAGCCGTCAAGAAGGCTACCTCACCCACCGGGGCGCCGCTGCGGGCCAGGGGCTGCAGCTCGCCGCAGGCCAGCCGTGCCTCGTCCATGGACGCCCGGGCCCGGACGTACCAGCGGGAAGTCAGCTGGTCGGGAGACACCACCAGATCCTTGGAACCGGGGCCCCAAGGATTATAGCGGCACCGCGCTTTATCCTTGGCGATGTCAATGACGTCAGCCACCACCGCAGAGGCGGTGGGCAGCTTGCCCGCGCCCCGGCCATAGAACATCACATCCCCAACCGCATTTCCCGTCACGGCGATGGCGTTGAACACATCCTCCACGCCTGCCAGGGGATTGGAGCCCTCCACCAGGTGAGGGGCTACAAAGGCACAGACTTTGCCCTCCGGCTCCCGGATGCAGCGGCCCAGCAGCTTGATCTTATAGCCGCAGGAGTCGGCGTAGGCTACGTCGGCCAGGGTCACGCCCCGAATGCCCTCGGTAGGCACCTGATCGGGATACACATGCTGGCCGAAGGACAGAGCCGCCAGAATACAGATCTTCCGGCAGGCGTCATGGCCGTCCACGTCGGCGGTGGGATCCTTCTCCGCATACCCATTGGCCTGGGCTTCCTCCAGCGCCTGGTCAAAGGTAAGGCCCGCCTTGATCATCCGGGTCAGGATATAGTTGGTGGTACCGTTGAGGATGCCAGTGACCTGATCCAGCTCATTGGCCGCCAGGCAGGCAGTGAGGGGCCGCAGAATGGGAATGCCGCCTCCCACGCTGGCCTCAAACAGGTAGGAAACCCCGTGCTCCTGCGCCAGCTGCAGCAGCTCGTATCCGTGGGTGGCCACCAGCTCCTTATTGGAGGAGACCACGCTCTTCCCCGCCGTCAGAGCCCGGCGGGTAAACTCCAGAGCAATCCGGGCGCCGCCGATGGTCTCCACCACCACGTCCACCTCCGGATCGTTCTCAATCACCGAAAAATCCTTGACGAAACAACCCTGGTAAGGACTGTCCGGGAAATCTCTCACATCCAGAATATATTTCAGACGGATCAGCTCGTTCACCCGCTGGCCGATCACGCCGCTGTTCTTCGTCAGCACCTCCGCCACGCCGGAGCCCACCGTTCCGAAGCCCAAGATCGCTACGTTTACCATATCGCTCACCTCATCTTCTCTTATCCAGCCAAAATCTCGCACCGCAGTACACCGGTACAGGCCCGTACCGCCGCCATCATCTCCTCCAGCGGCCACTGCAAAGCAGAGGTTTCCGCCGCGATGGTCACCACCGCGCAGCCGTTGGTGGGGATGTTCTGGTTGATGGTCAGGATATTGACCCCCGTTCCGGCGAAGACGTTCAGCAGCCCGGACAGGATTCCGGGTTCGTCCCGCAGCATCAGCTGGAAGGTCACAATACGTCCATGCAGCATGTCGTTGAACGGACGCACCGCATCCCGGTATTTGTAGAAGGCACTGCGGCTGATTCCCACCGCTTTGGCCGCCCCATTTACCGTGGTTTCCTCCCCAGTTTCCAGAAGGCGCTTGGCTTCCGCAACCTTGTGAACGATTTCCGGCATGGAGGACGCCTCTACGATATAGTATCCCGCTGACTGGCTCATGGAGCTTCCACCCTTTCCCGTTTCGTGTGTCCTTGTATTGCGGCCATTTGTTTTCTCACTGTGGCTATTTTAACATATTTACCGCCACGGATGCAACGGCATTTCATTGACACATAGTAGATTTTGCCCCGTGTCATATTCTGTCCTTTTGTAATATATTACAACAAAAGGGATGCAAGGGGCTTAAAACCCTCGCATCCCTTTTACTCAGTAAGGACGTCTGGTAACCGGATCCAGCAGGACGGTTCCCTCTCCCGCAACACCGGGATCATCCGGGATATCCTGGGACTGCTCAGAATCATCCGGATTCTCCGGCTGATCCGGATTGTCCGGATCTGTGGGCTCCGTCTCCCCGCCCGGTTCCTCGGGATTCTCCGGATCCACAGGCTCCTCCGTGGAAGCCTCGTGGACGGTACAGGGCCCATAGACCGATGCATTGGCGTACAGGTACTGGTTGTCCTCCGCCACTGCACCGCCGATGCTGGGCCGATCCAGATTCAGATATGCCCAGGTTCTCACACTTACCGCGGGACAATTTTCCGTAGCCAGATGATAGTAGCCGGTAAAGTTCCCCTCTTCATCCACGACGGGGCTGTCCACGCAGATCTTCAGCAGGGAGTTGCTGCCCTCCTCCAGGGAATGGCAGGTGCAGACCTCCTTGGGCGCGTCCTCCGGGAAGAGATAACCGGTGGCGACCCGACTGCCCCGGGGATCGCTGTTGCACGCGTCGGTAGCCAGAAGGCCGCAGTCCATGCAGTAGCTCACCTGAACCAACCCGCTGGGCTGGGTAAAGGAAGCGCTGGCCAGTCCCTCGTGGACGGGCTTCATCACCTTGCCCCACATATTGGAGGCGGGGTTATACACGCCGGGAGCGACCACCTTTTCGTTGTATTCGTAGCCCACCCACACCGCTGCGGTATAGTAGGGCGTATAGCCTACGAACCAACGGTCGTACTGGCTGTTGGTGGTACCGGTCTTACCGGCGGTATCGATACCGGGAATGGCAGCCTCCCAGCGCACACCGCCGTTCTCTGCCACGTTCTGCAGCAGATAGTTCATATAGTAGGCGGTGGACTCCTTCAGCACAGGCTCGTCCTCCCGGGTATTATCCAGGATCACGTTGCCATCGTTGTCCTTCACCATGGTGTAGGTGCGGGCCTCCCGATACACACCATCGTTGGCAAACACCGCAAAGGCGTTGGCCATGTCCCGGGTAGTGACGCCATCCGTCAGACCGCCCATGGACAGAGGCGCCACGTTGACGTCGCTGACGATCTGGCTGTTGACCTCCTTACCGCTCTCCAGCGGCAGATGGAACCGCTGTGTGCCGAACTCAAAGGCCTTGGCGGGGGTGACCAGGTCGGCCACGATCTTCACCGCCGTGGTATTGAAGGACTCCTTCACAGCATCCTTCACCGTAACCTGGCCCCGGTAACGGAAGTCCACGTTCACCGGCCAGGGATTGTCGTTCAGGATCTGATAGGGGTAATCCGCCATAACGGTATACGGTGTGATCAGTCCCATCTCAATGGCAGGGGCGTACACCGTCAGCGGCTTGATGGAGGAACCAGGCTGGCGCAGGGCGCCGGTGGCAAAGTTGGAGCCACGGTTGATTTCTTTCTCTCCCATGCGGCCGATCAGACCCACGATGTCGCCGGTTCGGTTATCAATAATGGTAATGGCCGACTGAATCTGATTTCCCTTAGGAGAGGTAATCTTCAGATTGGAAGTATCCTCATACACCGATTCGGCGATGGCCTGCACCTCAGGATCCACACAGGTGTAGATCTGCAAGCCGCCGCTGGTCAGCAGCTGGCTGGCCGCCGCCTCCGAGTAGCCCTTCTCCTCCATCAGGTCCCGGATCACGTCGGTGATAACCTGCTCCTCATACCAGGAGTAGATCTCCGTCTCCGCCTCCTCGCCCTCGCCCCGCTGGAATACCAGCTCCTGGGCCACCGCTTCGTCATGCTCCTCCTGGGTGATCTTGCCCTGCTTGAGCATCTCATCCAGAATGACTTCCTGGCGGTATTTGTTCCACTCCTTGGCAGTCCAGATCTCACCCTGGCTGTTCTCCACACGGGCCAGGGAGTAGGGGCTGTATTTGGAGGGGTTGTTGGTAATGCCGATCAGGCTGGCGCACTCGGCCAAGGTCAGTTCAGAAACGGGCTTTCCGAAATACTTGTAGGAGGCCGCCCCTACCCCCTCACATCCACTACCCAGAGGAATAATGTTCAGGTAATATTCCAGAATGACATCTTTATCATAGTTGGCGTCCAGTTTCAGGGCACGGAAAATTTCGATTACCTTCCGTTTTACCGTGGTCTCGTTGTACTGGGTCAGGTTCTTGATCAGCTGCTGGGTGATGGTAGAACCGCCCTGGATATCGCCGCCAGTGAACATGCTGAACACAGCCTGGGCCGTACGCCACCAGTCTACGCCGTTGTGCGTCCAGAACCGTCTGTCCTCAATGGCCACCGCGGCATCCTTTAGGTATTGGGGCATCTCGTCATAGTCCACCCACTGGGAATCTGTGACGCTCAGCACCTTGGTCAGTTCCTGATACTCTCCATTGTCATCCTGGTAGTACATCACGCTGTTTTCCTTCAGGGTGAAGCTGCCCAGATCCAGCTCGGCCTGGGGCAGAATCACCGTCTGAATGTAGACTGCGGCAAAGCAGCACAGCATGGCTCCGGTGGTGATGCCGATGAGCAGCAGGGTCCCCAGCACCTGTAAGACCCGGCGTCCCCGTCCGCCCTTGCTTCTGGGCTTTCTGGAACGTTGGCTCCGCTCCCTGGGCGTCCTCTCCGAAGAGGCGCGGTGACGCCCGCTCTCATAATTGGAATGGCTGGAATTGGATTGATTTGACACGATATTACCTCCGACGATGGGGCGTCTTCCGTTGGCTCCGCCCCGGCCCATGGTCTTTCAGCTGCCCTGGGGCAGCTTCTCGTCCTAGTTTCTTTTTTGCCGCTCCTTGGGGCGTTCATGCAAAAAATCAGTATATATTATACCATAATCTTCTTATTTGTCCATCCCATCCTTTTTTCTTTCCCAACGAAAAAAACAGACGGTGAATGGGACTGAATCGGGCCCGTTCACCGCCTGTTGATTTTTCTTTTTGCAGGGCGAAGGGAGAAGCTCACCGCCGCCGTCCCCGCCTGCTCATCAAAAAGCCCAAAATGCCGCCGCACAGGCCGCCGATAATGTGGGTCAGGTTGGACACATTGTCGTCTACCGTCAGTCCGCTGACCAGCTCGCCGCCAAGATACAGGACGACCACCAGGATCAGCGTCAGGGGGATGGCCCCGCTCCGCATGCCGGCCAGAGAGGACAGTACAATCATCATAAACACGATGCCGCTGGCGCCCAGCAGAGCTGTACCCGGAAAGAAGATAAACTGCACCAGCCCGGAAGCCAGCGCCGTGATTCCGATACAACCCAGCAGCCGCCCGCTGCCCCATTTTTCCTCCAAAGGCGGCCCGATGACCAGGAGAAGCATGATGTTTCCCATAAAATGGGCATAGCTCACGTGGCCCAGCACATGGGTAAACATCCGCACATAGGTCAGCGGATCGGTCAGGGGTGCCCGGTAAACCTCAAACAGCAGCTGCGTGCTTCGCCCTCCTGTCACCTCCCCCAGCACCAAAGCGGCCAGGGACAGCAGGGAAAAGGTCAGTACCACCGAGGCGTTGTACTGAATTCTCAGTTCTCTCGTTTTCAATGGTTCAGTACCCGAACCCGGATCATCCCGGGGATGGCCCGAAGCTGGTCGGACACTGCCTCCTTGATCCGGCAGTTGATATCCACCATGGTGTAGGCATAGTCCTTCTTGGACTTGTTGGTCAGGTTCTCCACATTGACACCCTCCGCCGAAAGGATAGAGGTAATCTGGGTCAGCATGGCGGGCACGTTTTTGTGGATCAGGCAGATCCGGGACACACCGCTCCAGTCCTGAGCCACGTTGGGCAGGTTGACGGAATTTTTGATGTTGCCGTTGATCAGGTAGTCCTTCAACTGATCGGCCGCCATCCGGGCGCAGTTTTCCTCGCTCTCAGGAGTGGAGGCACCCAGATGAGGCAGGCAGATGACCTTGTCCGCCAGTGCAATCTTCTCATTGGGGAAGTCGGTGACATAGCAGGCCACCCGGCCGGTCTCCAGCGCCTCAATCATATCGCAGTCGTTGACCAGGCCGCCTCGGGCCAGGTTGATAACACGAACCTGTCCCTTCATGTGGGCGATGGCGTCCTTGTTGATGAAATCCTTGGTGTCGTTGTTGAAGGGGACGTGAATGGTGATGTAGTCGGAGACCTTATACAGCTCCTCCACGTTCTTCACCACGTGCACATGACGGTCCAGCCGCAGGGCAGCGTCCACCGACAGGAAGGGGTCGTAGCCGTAGACATCCATACCCAGCTCCAAAGCCGCATTACACACCAGCGCGCCGATGGCGCCCAGGCCGATCACGCCCAGAGTCTTGTGGTACAGCTCAGGGCCCACAAAGGCGGACTTTCCCTTCTCCACCACGGCGGCAACGTCCACACCGGGGGTATGGGCCTGCTCCTTCACCCACTCGGCTCCTCCCAGAATATCCCGGGAAGCCACCAGCAGGGCGGCAATCACTAGCTCCTTGACGGCGTTGGCGTTGGCGCCGGGGGTGTTGAACACCACAATTCCCTGCTCAGAACAGCGGTCGATGGGAATGTTGTTGGTGCCGGCTCCCGCCCGGGCGATGGCCCGCAGGCTCTCGGGGAAGGCATAGTCATGCATGGCGGCGGAGCGCACCAGGATGCCGTCCTCGTTCTCCAAATCTCCTCCCACCTGGAACCGGGTCTGATCCAGCAGGTTCAGGCCGGCGGTGGCAATCTTATTCATTGTTTTAATCCGA
Organism: uncultured Oscillospiraceae bacterium; assembly: GCA_944387225.1. Lineage (GTDB taxonomy): Bacteria > Bacillota > Clostridia > Oscillospirales > Oscillospiraceae > Lawsonibacter. The sequence goes on from CALXDY010000092.1 coordinate 20,486, forward strand.
TACATAGTACATTCACCGCATTCTCTCAGTTATTCTTATCGAAGGCGCGAATGAAGTCGCACAGCTTCTCCACGCCCTCCACAGGCATGGCATTGTAAATGGAGGCCCGCATGCCGCCCACCTTCCGGTGGCCCTTCAGATTGACGAAGCCGGCCTCCGTGGCCCCCCGGACAAACTTGGCGTCCAGCTCCTCATTCCCGGTACGGAAGGTCACGTTCATTCCGGAACGGGAGCCCTTCTCCCCATGGCAGCGGAACAGGCGGCTGCTGTCCAGGGTGTCATACAGCATGGAGGAGCGGATGTCCCGCAGCTTCTTCATGCCTTCCACACCGCCCTGCTCCTGGATCCAGTCCAGGTTCAGGCCCAGCATGTAGATGCACCAGCAGGGAGGCGTATTATACATGGAGTCCTTGTCGATCATGGTCTGATAGTCCATGATCAGAGGGGTGCAGGCCATGGCGTGTCCGGCCAGATCCTCGCGGATGATGACCACCGTCAGCCCGGCGGGTGCCATGTTCTTCTGGGCGCCGGCATAAATCAGGCCGTACTTGGACACATCCACCGGACGGGAGAGGATGTTGGAGGACATGTCACACACCAGGGGCACGTCTCCCGTCTCAGGCACGTAGTCCCACTCCGTGCCGTAAATGGTGTTGTTGGCGCAGTAGTGGAAGTAGCTGGCCTGGGGATCCAGACGCAGCTGATCCCGGGTGGGGATGTAGCAGTGATCCCGGTCACTGGAGTCGGCAGCAATATTCACGGTGCCGTACTTTTTGGCCTCCTTGGCCGCAATGGAGGAGAAATTACCGGTGACAGCGTAGTCCGCCTTTCCCGTGGTCCCCATCAGATTCAGCGGCACCATGGAAAACTGGCCGGAAGCACCCGTCTGAAGGAACAGGATCTTATAGTTGTCCGGCACATTCAGCACCTGGCGCAGCTTCTGCTGGGTCTCCGCAAAGATATCCATAAAGACCTTTGAGCGGTGACTCATCTCCATCACTGACATACCGGAGCCCCGGTAATTGGTGATTTCTGAACTGGCACGCTCCAGAGCTGAAAGCGGAAGCATGGACGGTCCGGCGGAGAAGTTGTAAACGCGCTGGTCATTCATTTGGGAGAACCCCTTTCCTTAATAAAAATGCAGCCCCTGTCCGCTCCATCATGGGGATCAGGTGGGGCCGCCGCGGCCAACCGGTTTTCGGTTGGTTCAATGGAGATTATTATAGTTAAGAGTGACGACAGTGTCAAGGGCATCCTCCCTATCCATACCCCTTCCCTGTAGGAGTACAATACATATTGGACAGAAGAAGTAAAAAAGATGAAGGATAAGGTCTCATCGGTTATAGTTGAGTTACCACACAACAACTGTATGAGAGGAGACCAGATCCTTCATGAGTAAAA
>CALXDY010000093.1 GCA_944387225.1 uncultured Oscillospiraceae bacterium
AGTTTTTGAACTACCTGCGCTTTTTGTGCTGGCGTCGCTCTTCTTCCAAAACCAAGGCTTGCAAGTTTTTTAAGTAAGCATTTTCCGCACGCAGCCGCTGAACTTCAGCAAGTAAATCCTCTTCCACTTTGCTTGGCAGTTTCTTCGGCCTTCCCGTACTTCTACGCCCTCGACGCTCTACGGCAAGGCCTTCCGGACCTTCTTCCAAATAAATCCGTTCCCAACTTTGAATTCGGTCATGCCCTTGTACGTCATAAAGCCTGGCAGCTTCCTTGTAGCTGAGACCATCTTGCATGACAGCCTCTACAACCTGTTGCTTAAACTCCGGTGTGTAGCGTTTGTTTGGTATTCCTTTTGGCATAATAAAGCACCCCACTTGTTATCCAGTATATCATACTGTCTAACAAATGGGGTGCAGTTCATTACTTTGGCGGACCCGTTTTTTCTCCGGATTCAAATGTCCGTTTTCCCGTTTTGCAGGATGTCGGCGATCCGGCGGCTGGCCAGCCCGTCGCCGTAAGGATTGCTGGCGGTGCTCATGCTGTGGTAGACTTCGGGATCTTCCAGCAGCTCCTTAAAGCTGTGGTAGATGGTCTCCTCCTCAGTGCCCACCAGCTTCAGGGTGCCCGCCGCGATGCCCTCGGGCCGCTCCGTGGTGTCCCGCATGACCAGCACCGGCTTGCCCAGGGAGGGGGCCTCCTCCTGGATGCCGCCGGAGTCAGTGAGGATCAGATAGCTGCGGGAGAGGAAGTTGTGAAAGTCCAGCACATCCAGGGGTTCGATCATATGGATACGGGGGTCGTCCCCCAGGATCTCTGAGGCGATCTCCCGCACCGCAGGGTTCATATGGATGGGGTAGATGGCCTTCACGTCCGGGTGCTCGTCGCACACCCGCCGGATGGCCCGGAACATGTGCTTCATGGGTTCCCCCAGGTTCTCCCGCCGGTGGGCCGTAATGAGAATCAAGCGGCTGCCCGCGGCCCACTCCAATTCTGGATGGGTGTAGGACTCCCGCACGGTGGTCTTGAGGGCGTCGATGGCGGTGTTGCCGGTGACATAGATGCGCTCCGCCGGTTTCCCCTCCGCCAGCAGGTTGTCCCGGGCCATGGTGGTGGGGGCGAAGTTATACTGGCTGATGATGCCCACCGCCTGGCGGTTAAATTCCTCCGGGAAGGGGGAATAGATATTGTGGGTGCGCAGGCCGGCCTCCACATGGCCCACAGGGATCTGCAGGTAGAAGCAGGCCAGGGCGGTGACGAAGGTGGTGGAGGTATCTCCATGGACCAGGACCGCGTCGGGGCGCTCCGCCTCCAGCACATCCCGAATCTTCAGGAGGATGTTGGACGTCACGTCAAAGAGGGTCTGACGGTCCTTCATCACCGACAGGTCATAGTCCGGGATCACTGAAAAGGCCTCCAGCACCTGGTCCAGCATCTGCCGGTGCTGACCGGTGACGCACACCAGGGTCTCAATCCCCTCCCGGGTTTTGAGCTCGTTGACCAGAGGGCACATCTTGATGGCCTCCGGACGGGTGCCGAATACCAGCATGATTTTTTTCATGGAAGCAACTCCTTCTTTCTATGTGCAGGAAATTAAATGGCTAGGATGGATCAAATTCGCCCGCCGCCAAACGGGCCAGCAGAGAATCGGGCGGGAGAGGACCAAGCTCATCCAGGCAGGGGAAGCGGCGGGAGAGCATCTCGTCCATGGAGGCGATGCAATCGGCCTTGTCGGGCATGCCGTTGTGGCCGCCCTCCCGGGAAAAGAAGACGATGGAGAGCCGTTCCCCGTAAGAGAGGGAATACTCTACCAATTCCTGCAAAAAAGGAGCGATTTGATTTTTTACATCATTTGGAGCCGTGTCGTTCTGCCACACCTGCAGCGGAGGGAAGAAGCCCTCCCGCCGGATCAGCGCAGCGGCCGATATCCGCTCCGGGATCAGCTCCTCCCCCGGCTGCAGGACCGCTTCTTTAAATTTGGGAAAACGGGCGGGGAGATAACGTGGCAAAATAAATTGTGAATTTGCGACAAATGCCCGACCGTGCAGCATGGAGGCCAGCAGAATGCTGGTGTAGCCCCCGCCTGAGGAGCCGTAAAAAAGCGTGTCCTGCTGGGAGATGTGCAGCTTTTTAAGCAGCTTATAGGTGATCACTGCGATGTTTTCCAGGTACCACCGCCGGTTGGTGCCGTAGCACCAGAACAAGTTGAGTTTTTTGGAGTAAAGGGCGGGGTCAAAGTAGTAGATGGCGCAGTGGGACAGCTCCGGCGACCAGTTGATCCGACTGAATACTGGAAAGGGAACCTGGGCGGTAATAGCTCCCGTTCCGAAAACCACTGCGGAGGACGCGTTTTCTATATAGTTGACGGCAAAGTCGAAGGTCACGCCGTCCCAGTCGATTTTGTAGAGCGTCATCCCAGGGCGGAAAAGGTCCAGCTGCTCCAATTCCTCATACCTTACCGGGACAACAGCATACACCCTGACCGATTTAGATGAACTTGCAAATTTAACAGGTTCTTCTGTCTCATCCGCTTTAGTACGTATAAAGACCCTGGCGTAATAAAGGCCCGGCTCCGCGTGAAACTGGAAGATGGGTTCAGGCTGGTAAGACTTCCGCTGCAAGATTGTACGGGTCTGCCTGTCGATCAGATAGCAGCCGTAGGTGGTGAATTGGTTGGCCGCCGGATAGTCGGCCTTGGCGGTGATGGTACCGGTGTCCTGATCTACCATATATTCGATGGTAAATTCCCGATCAATTGATTCGACTGTATGCTCCATTGTGGATTACCTTCCTCGTAAATGCAAAAGCCCTGACGGGATAGCCGGTCCCAATAGATGGTATCCAATTTGACCGGCTTTCAAGGCCGACTGGGAATAGATAGGGTAAGAATCAGAATAATTTCACGACCGCTTCGCCGTCCAGGACCAGCTCATGATTTTGGTTGTGCACGGTGGTACGCAGGGTATAGATCGCTTTCTCCGGCCGGATTCCAATCACCTCTACCTGAGCGGTCACCTGGTCGCCGATATACACTGGCTTTAAAAATTTCATGCTCTGCGACAGGTAGACCGTCCCAGGCCCGGGAAGATTCATGCCGATCACGCGTGAAATCAGGCTGCCGACCAAAAAGCCATGGTAGATTGGGGCGCCAAATACAGGATGGGACATGCTGTCCATATGCAGTACGCTATAGTCGCCGGAGAGTGCGGCAAACGTGTTTACATCGTTCGCCGTCATGGTTTGAGTGACGGAAGCCGTTTGACCTATTAAAATTTCCATATGATCTCCCATGTTTTGTTACTGTTTCAAAATCCAGTCGTAAACATCCTCCAGATAGGCCGTGCGGATTCCGGAACGCCTGACATCTTCGATGATGCGGCGGATAAAGCTGGTGATTCCGTCCCCTTTCCAGGCGATTTTCTCGATGCTGGCCGCGTCCAGGGAGTTCCACTCTTCCCGGGTGAGCCGGTCCTTGATCTCCCGGGTGTAGGAGAAATAAGGCGTGTTGAGCATCAGGTGCATGGGGTGCATGTTGAGCACCTTCAGACCAGGCTGGTTGAGCTGCGTCCAGAAGGAGTCGTAGTCAAACCCCTGGTAGTTGTACAAATAGGCCCCATCTTCCCAGAAAATCGGGAAATTGATGGTGTTGGAGCGGTGCAGGAAGGGAGGTACCACGTCCAGAAGGGTACACAGGTTGGACTCTGCCTCAATACCGTGCTTGGTCAGCAGCTCCATGGTATCGTTCACTTCATAGTAGCGGTGGGCGCGGAACAGCCGGGCGTTGGGCAGCAGGCCATAACAGAAGTCCACCACTTCCTGGTAGCTGCTCCCCTGGCTGCTGTCCGGCATGAAGTTGGGATGGATGCCGCATTTGATCTCCCCAGCCGCCAGGGCCCGGTCGATCTCGGTGCTCTTGTGGGTCACAAACACCGTTACCGGCAGTCCGGCTTCCCGAAACAGGGCAATGGCGCTGGCAATGGCATACTCGGAGGCCCAGTCGATGTCCATGGTGAAGCAGACCAGGTTCTCCTGCGCCAGGATGGCCCGGGCCCGCTTTAGTTTTTCCAGCTTTTCATTCATCTTTTATTTCTCCTTTGCAGGCATGCCCATGACACGAATCCCGGCCGACACATCCCGCGTCACAACAGCGCCGGCCCCTACGATAGCATCCGCGCCAACCTGTACGCCGGGCAGAAGAATAGCACCGGAACCCACTTTCACTCCTGTCTCCAGATGGATGCTGACGGCCGCACCAACTTCCTGGCCCTTAAGACGCATGGCGTTATCGTTGGCGCTGGCAACCAGCGCCCCGATAAATACTCCGTCCTCAATATTGGTACGAGCAGTCAAATGGGACAGATCCATCACTTTGGAGCCCTTTCCCATGGTTACATGGTGGTTGAGGGTGCAGTTCATCGCCACCAGCGCATAGTCCTCCAACGTGGCGTTTTCCCGGATCTTCGCGCCGTCCCCAATCAGCACATGGTCACCCAGTACGCTCTCCGCATACAGGACCACGCCGCAGCCGATGACGCAGCTGCTTCCGATGACCACCGGCTGGAAGGTATCCTGCAGCTTGTGCACCAAATTGCCCGCGGACCGGGGCGGCCGACCGATCACAGTGTTATCAAAGATCTCGGTGTGGTCGCCCACCCGGGTCCCCGGGTAGAGCACCACATTTTCATGCAGAACCACGCCATCACCCAGGACGCAGCCCTCACCCACCGTCACGCTGGATGGAAGGGTACAGTTGGCCCCAATAACGGCTGTTTCATGAATTCCAGACATGTTTTTTCTCTCCTCATATTTTTTCGTCAAAAATAAGCTTCACACAAAGGCTCACTTAAAACAGCTCATAATAGAGCGAGTATAGTTTCCCCAGGAACTTTGCGTATGATAGGTCCCGCTTGCCGTGCGTGATGTAATGATACATGGTGCATCCGGCGTCCTCTCGGATGACGAGGCGCTGCATCAGTGCGCGAAAAACCTCTAGTACCTTTGCCTGCTCATAAATATTATCCTGCTGTGGGAAGTCTTTTTCCACCAAAGAGCGCTCATACTGGTCTTCGGTTTCCCACTCCCGAATGATATCTGCGATGGCAGCCTCGTCATATACCTCACACTCTGGATAACCGCCGAAGCGTTCGTTTAGCTGCTTTCTTCGCGCCTGATAGTATTCGCTTTCATACTCCACTGAGGCGATCTCCGGGTTCAGATTCCGGATCATGTCCATCTCCAGCCTTGGACCCCAGCGTAGAGGTGCAGTCATGCATTTTAATACCAACTGTGTCTTTGACTGCAATGCGCCCCACTCCACACCCATAGGCCTGTACCGATGGGCCGACGAGAAATGAAATCCGTTGCGGTAATAGAGGTAGTGGCAGTCAAGCTTTTCAAGGTTGGTTTTCCCTGGCAGTGTCAAACATTCCTTGACCAGTGTATCCTGGAGCTCATCCTCCACATCGAAAATGGCATTTTGATTTTGAGTGGCCACCAGTTGCGAATAAAATTCCCGGTCCGACAGTGTGCTGCGGGCTCTGGGTGTATGATCCAGATTCTTGGAGTAAGCAAGTCTCCCCAGAAACTCTCCGTAATAGCCGGGCAGTATACAGGTCTTATCGTAGGGCAACCGGTTTGTGGTGGCGGCCATCTCCGTGGTCACGCCCAGAACCGTACTCAGGGACCGCAGCTGGCCGTCTGTAAAATTCGTTTTACGGGAGGTATCCAATTGAACCCTCCCCTGGGGAAAGCGGTGCTTGGAGATAACCTTTACCGCGCAGCGGAAATCCTCCTGGGTTCGTTCCGTCCGGGCAGTCTTGACAATAATCCGATCATGATACTGCGGAAGCTTGGTCAAGGCGGAATAGACCAGGCGGCTGTCCATACCGCCGGTAATATGCAGTACATACTTCTCAAACGCCGGATGTTCCAGCGCAATTTTCAGATTGTCCACGATCTCGCCGCAGGCCTGGTTCAGCAGCTGGGAGTAGCGTTCTTCCTCGTAGGGAATATCGGCCGAAAGTGTATAGTACAGCTCGGTCTTTTCCACATTTACAGTCCCGCTACTCAAGTCGAGCCGAAGCCTGCTGTCCGCACGGAGCGCGATCATGTCCTGTATATTCAGCTCCTGGGAGAAGTTCTGCCTGGTATAGGCGGTATTTGCCAGATAGGCGTGGATCTTGGGTAGATTTGGGATGCGGCTGATGTCCAGCGCCCGCATGGCCAATACCAAAAGGTGGACCCGGTTGCTTACTAGAAAAACTGTAGGCGCATGGATATAATACAGCTTGTCCACGCCGAAATAGTCCGTCTCCAGTAGGATCTGCTTCCGATCGGCCCGCAGCAGGCAGAAGGAGCCAACCTGTCCGGAAATCTCACTGGCCCGTGCCAGGCTGTCAATGTCTCCCATACCCACAATCAGCCGGTCAGCGGTACGGCCTACGCCGGAGAAGGCCACGTCCGTCCCGTTTTCGTGGAGCACATGGGATTGGGAAACCAAAAGGACATCGTTGCTCAGCTCAGTACACAACAGGCCGATACCCTCTGCCATCCGGCAAATTTGCTCCTGCGTATGGGCACTCATTTCAGAATTGTCATATACCAAAAGCAGATCCTGATAGGGATGTTCAAATTTCTGATACAGTAAACATATCGCTAAAGGCGCTCCGCTTGACCCCCTCTTGGATCACAAAGGCCTTCGCATAGTAATTGCCGGGCGCCTTAAATTGATAGATAGTATTGCTATCTTTGCTGTAAGGGATCTTTTCCATGGGATCGTCCTGACCCTCCTGATAAATGTACCAGGCAAATTTGGTGTCCTCCGCAAAGGACCCCTCCACGGAAAACTGCCAAAACGCACCGCTGATGTTGGAGATCACCGGGATCACCGTGAAGTCAGTATCATCCAGGAGGGCCAGCTGGGGGGATGTGCGCTTATTGGCAGTAAAAATCTCTTCCCACGTCACTTTATTCCCTTCCCCGTCCCGAACAAACGCCTTGACCACATAATTGCCAAGGTGGCTCAGCTTGGCAGCGGTAAAGGGGTTGCGCTGGTACCGGCTTTCATAGATTTTCTGCCCATACAGTTTCACATACCAGGCGTAGCGCAGGGAGGGGTCCGGGGTGTCCACCAGAGTTTTCATGACAAGGGTCCCGTCGCCATAGAGGTCAAATAAGTCCATCCCGATAATTTCCACCAAAAATCATCTCTCTCTCTTTTTATTTCCGAGCTTTTGACAACAAAGTTACGGCGTTGGCATTGTCCACCCGTACAGCCGCCACGTCATCAGAGGCCTTTGTGCCTTCGTGCCGCAGGAAAGCGCGCACCTTATAGGCCCCGGGCTGCATGGAGGAAAAATCGTAGGTAAAGCTGGGAGTTGACGTATATTTTGTTCCGTAGAGCTTCTGGTACTTCCCATACGCCGGGAGGATCACCCAGGCATAGGTATCGCCGGCGCCGCCGCTTTCGTTGATAATGGTGATGCTGCTGCCGTCTTGCCGGCAGGTGACCTTCATGGGTGGGCGGCCGGAACGACCGCAGAGCTCATCCACTGTCATCATCAGCATGGGGCGCTTCTCCTCCCGCGGGAACGCCTCCCGAAGCAACGCGAGGGCTCCCTCGTAGTCGCCGCTCTGGCACAGGGCGGTGAAGTCGTCGATCAGCGGATCGCCGCCGGGATAATACGGCGCGAAGGTGTCCAGGATCTGCGCTGCGGACGCCACACAGGAAAGCCCGTCCTCGGCCCAGGCCAGTTGGGAGAAAAGCTGGCGGGAGACCTCCGCCTGATACCGCTTTTTTATAAAGGCATCCATCAAGCCGGCCTCCGACAGCCAGGCGGCCTTGGGCTTCTGGAGCAAGAGTATCTTTTGGAAAAATGCAGGATCGATCTTGCCGGTAACTGAGCCAGTCACCTCGGCATAGTAGATGTGAACGGGTAAATTCAGCAGGCAGATCCGCTTGGCACACTGGAAAAGCTGCCAGGAGAACAGGTCGCCCTGGCCCACAGCACCGGGCACCTGCTCCAGGTGGTTCTCCCGGATCAGATCCGTGCGGATCACCATGGCCTGGATGCTGGCGGCGAGGAAGTTCGTGTCCGCAAGCGTAGTTCCGAACCCGTCCTCAAACGTGTCGGTCCCGGCGGCCTGCACCATGGGCGTGTAGGAATCCACCAGGTCCGGATTGATCACGATCCGGTACAGGTTCCCCACCACAAGATCCCGCTCCTCCGCTTCAGCCAGCCCCAGCAGCCGGGCATAGCCGTCGCTTATGGCCTCATTGTCCGGGTCCAGGAAGGTCAGGTACGGCGCAGTGGCCAGCTCCACACCCTTGTTGCGGGGACGGGAGGCCGAGCCGCTGCCGCCCTCCTCAAACCGATACAGCCGGACATTGGGATAGTGCTCCAGCAGGTCCTCCTCGATCAGCAGGGTCAGGCGGTCCGTGGAGCCATCGTCCACCAGGATGATCTCCATGTCCTGGAAAACGCTGCTCCGCCGCAGGCTGGCAAAGCATTTTCCATACAGGTGCCGGCCGTTGTTATAGACAGGTACGATAACGCTCAGGCGCCAGTCGCTGCGGGTGCGCTCCGGCTCAACAGGGCGGGCATCATAGGAGAGGTGGTCGATGCTGTATCCGTTGGGGAGCTCCGCCGGGCCTTCGGCCAGCCCCAGCAGGAAGGCAGGCTCATAGGCGGAGCGCCAGAACAGCGTGCGGTACTTGCTCCCCATGCACTTCACATAGCCGTGCTCGACCCCGGGGTGGAACTCTCCGCCTTCATACCAGGCGTCCTTGGTGATGTAGTCGCAGGCGGTATACTTGAAGCCGTTTACCAGGTCCTCCAGGTAGAACACGCCGTACTTCGCCTCTGGTGCGAACCACGTCACCATATCGAATCCGGACAGCAGTTCCTCCGTTGCGTCCGCCGCCGCCATAAGTACCTTTTCTGGATAGCTTTGCAGGTCAAAGCACCGGCGCACACGGTCTGTAAGGGTATCGGCCAGCACCAACACCCGCCGCACGGGTTGGGCCGTCTGGAGCCCTGCGGGCGACAGCAGCTGGGCGATCCGGTCGAAACAGGTGTACCCCGTCATCACCGAGCGCACACCGGCCATCTTCCGCTCATACTGTTCCTCCGGCGTCATGCAGTCCAGGATGGGCGCCACCTCCCCGCTGTCCTGGACCATCTGCACGGTAGGCAGCAGATTGTTGACGCCAATGCTGAAGTTGGACAGCAGGAGGATGCCGTTGGCCTGCAGCTCCACGGCCCGGTTGGCGAACATGGTCTCACTGCTCTTGGCGGAATTGATGTTGACCGCCCAGTCAAACAACTTGTGGATCTTTTGCAGTTCACCGTGGGGCAGCGCGGGGGAGCTGTGCTGGAAATACGGTTCAGGGAAGGCGTATTTGGGATCGCCGGGATAATTCCGGTCAATGATGTGCAGTCCGTGTGTGCTCTCCAGAATACCGTCAAATATCACGGAGAGCTCTGCACAGCGCTCAGGATACTTGAGCATCCACGAACCGGAAAATAGGATGGTATCCTCCTTGTCGGGCCGGTAGCAGCCAATGGGGTTGTGCTCAAGGGGGTTGACCCCGAAGCAGATCGCGCGGATGTCCTCCCGTGCGCAGTCCGCCTGGTAATAAGGGATACACTCTTTGGCCGAGGTAAAGACATAGTCGCACCGCTTGGCAAACTCCACGAACAGCTCGTAGTTGCCCGGGTCCTCTTTGGAATAGAAGATGGTCGGGACGTCCTGCTGGCGGCAGGCTTGCAGCAGCTCGAATGCCGCGGCCTGCTTGGGGTCTGGCAGGCCAAACTGGAGCAAGGTCGGGGACGCCAATCCCCGCCATTCCATATCCAGGCCACGCCATGCGCTGACAAACAGCAGACAGTCCAGGCCCTGCTCCAGCTCGGACCGCCAGCTGTCCGGGGTCAGGTATACAAAATCCGCGGCGGCCTTGATGGAGTCGTAGAAAAATTCATCGCAGACGATGCCGATCCGCAGGGGGATCTTTTCATAATACCGGCAGCCATTGCTTTCTTCCATGGATTTGATGCGCTCCAGATAAGGCAGCGCCCACTGCTCCTGTGCCTCGCTCATACCGCCGGCCTTTTCCGGTTCCGGCGCGGGCGGCGGGACGATCCCATCTGTTTTCGGGCCGTCCAGTGAGGGCGCTGGACGCGGCGACAGCTCCGGAGCGGAATCCTCCGCCGGCAGCACCTCCACCGGCACAGCCTCCCCCGCAGGCAGGCGGTTAAACAGCCATTGGAACAGGAAAAGGATGGCGGACAGAATGTGCCCCCGTTTTGTCCGGTTTTGGTAGGACCAATAGCTGAGGGTCAGCCGGCCCAGCTTGGAGCTGGCCAGCGCATCATATTTTTTCTCTATGCGGTCCAGACGGTACTGGAGCTGGCGGCACCGGCGCTCCGCCGCATCCCGCTGCTGCCGCAGAAGCTTGCTCTCGCTGCTCACCAGGATGGCTGAAGAACTGGCCTGGAGACTCTGAGACAGCTTTTTTTCCAGGGTCTCATAGTCCGCCTGGAGGTCATGAAGCTGCCCCAGGGTGCTGGCCAAGGCAGTCTGCAGCCGGGTGATTTCGTCAGCCTGCTCCACCTGGGGGGGCGCCGGCTCCTTGGGGGCGTCAGGTGCGTCAGGGATCAAGGGAGCGCCGTCTGTCAGTTGGCTCATGTGGTTCCCTCCAGTTGTTTCTCTCGGATCTGTTTTTTATAGGCCTTCTGTTCCGCGGCCGGAAGCTGATTGAACCAGCGGATAAATTCGGAGTACTCGTTCACCACGTCGTCGCACTCACCAATGGCCACTGTGCGTCCGCCCTCCAGCCATATGGCCCGGTCGCAGAAGTCCCGGATCTGGGACATGGAGTGACTGACAAACACGATGGTTTTGCTCCGCTCCCGAAAGGACTGCATCCTAACTAGGCATTTTTGGGTGAACGTGGGGTCGCCCACGGAGAGCGCCTCGTCGATGACCAGAACGTCCGGGTCGATGTTGATAGAAATCGCAAATCCCAGCTTGGAGCGCATCCCGCTGGAGTAGGTCTTTACCGGCTGGTCGATCACGTCTCCCAGCTCAGAAAACTCGATGATCTCCGGCATCAGCTCCTGAATCTGGGGTTTGTCCAGACCCAGCAGCAGACATTTTTGGATGATGTTTTCCCGGCCCGTCAACAGCAGGTTGAGCCCGGCCGATACGGCCGTCATGGAGACCTGCCCTTCTATGTGCAGCGTGCCGGAAGTAGGCGCCGACGCGCCCGCAATCATATTGGACAGGGTGGACTTCCCACTCCCGTTCAAGCCGATCAGTCCGATGGACCGGCCCCGCTCCAGAGAAAAGGAAATATTCTGTATCGCGTAAAACTTCGCGCCAAACTGAACAGGGAGGAAGAAATTCAGGTACTTCTCCCAAGGCCGGCTGAAGATCCGATAGGTTTTCGTCAATTCCTCTGCGAAAATAGCTGGTGTTTCCATAGCTTCACCTTACAGATAGTCCAATAGATTTTTCCGTACCTTGCCCTGAAAGCTGCCGCCTATGAGATACAGCACCACAACGATCCCCCAGAAAACCAGCGTCTCCCTATTGTCCAGCGGGAGGACGCGGTCATAGAGGAGACAACTGCGAAAGCCTCTGACAATGTAAGCAAATGGGTTGCACATAACAAATACTTGAAAGAAATAGGGCAGGGAATCCCCGGGCTGCCAGAAAACCGGCGTCAGGAAAAACATCATTCGCATCACAGCCTGGAGCAACTTTTGAAAGTCCCGGGCCAGCATGACCACCGCCGATGTGATCAGGCTACACACCGACAGGAACATCAGCCCGCAGAACAGATAATAGAACAGTCCCAGGGCCGCAAGAGTCGGCACACAGCCGTTGGCAAAATAGATGACCAGCAGCAGAGCGACGGTCCAACCGTTGTCCATGGTATGCGCAAATACAGTGCTCAGGGGGATCAGGCAGGTTGGGACGTTGGATCGGGTGAGCATGGACGCCTTGCTGTAAATGGAGCCGGCCGCCCGGTTGATGTTTCCATTGAGCCAGATCCAGGGTGTCACACCGCAGGTCAGCCAGACCACAAAGGGGATCCCGTCCACCGGCTTGCCGCTGCGCAGGCCAATACCGAACACGAGCCAGTACGCGCCGATCTGGATGAGGGGAGACAGCAGCTTCCAGATCTCTCCCAAGAAAAAACCTTTCGTCCCAATGATATACTCAAATCGTGCCAGAGCCCCGATCCGCCTGATATTGGTCACAATGTCCTTCGTCATCTGACAAAGGGACTGAATATACTGCCTCATATTTAAAACTCCTAAACTGGTCTGCTTCCTATAGCATAATTGGCGCTGTCTGACATGTAGCCGTTTGGCATGGATCTGCCTGCTATTTCCGACCCACTTCCAGACCACGGACAGCACTCCCGCAGAAACAGCGTCCCATAGGGGTCTGTGATTTGGTCTGTATAGCGATGGCCGACCAGGCCCATGGCTGGGTCCGGCTTGGTGACGTAGTCGCAGGCGGTGTACTTGAAGCCGTTCACCATGTCCTCCAGATAAGCCGGGCCATATGACCGCCCATCGCTCCAGAGCGCCACCATCCCGCAGCGGTCCAGCTGGGCCCCGGCGGTTTCAGGCTCGAGCCAGAGCGTATGGGGATAGGTCTGCGCCTCAAACATGGCTCGCAGACGCCCAAGATCCGGCGCATCCTTTCCGGGCAGTACCCCCACCACAGGGTCACGGGTGCAGTCCGCCTCCAGACCCACGGAGCGCAGCATCCGCTCCATCCGCTCATAGACGGTGCCCACCCGGAAAGCCTGGCGGATCCCTGCCAAACGCCGCTGCTCCAGCTCAGGCAGCGGCGTGTGCAATGCCTCCAGCAGACTGGTATAGCTGTCAATGACATAGACCTGCGGGAAGATCTGCTCCATGCCCGCGCTCTCATTGGAGAGCACCAGAGCGCCGCAGGCCAGGGCGTCATAGACCCGGAGCGAAAACATATCCAGGCTCTCGGTGGCGGAGTTCAAATTCAAAACCCATTTGTACAGCTTATAAAGGGAGGAAATCTCCGCATAGGTGAAATCAGGAAGCACAGCGGGCAGATACCGCAGCGGGTAGCGATATTGGATGCGATATCTGGAATAATTCCGGTCCGCGATCTCCAGGCAGAGACCCGCTCTTCGGGTCCAGCGAAACAGGTCCCGCTGGCTCTCCACCCGCTTCGGATATTTCTTCGTCCAGGAACCGGCAAAAAACGCCCCGTTCCCCTGCTCCGACAGCGGGCGTATCCCTATGGGGTTGTGCAGATGGGGAGAGATGGCAAACTGCATGGTTGCCACAGGTACACCCGGGTAAAGGGCGCGGTAATCTTCCACGCACTCCCGGGCGGAGGTATAGACCTGATCCGCCAGCCCCGCGTACCGCTGGAACCAGCGGAAATTGCCCGGGTCCTCTTTGGAGTAGAAGATCACCGGCACGCCGCGCCGCCGCGTCTGCGCCATCAGGTCCCGCAGCCTTTCCGCGGCCGGGGAGGTGGGCAAGCTGGCCCCCGTCCACTCCCCGCCCAGTCCATGCCACACCGAGGCCACGATCACACAATCTAAGCTGGGCAACTGGTCCAGCCAGTTGTCCGGCGTCAGATACACCAGGTCACAGGTACAGGCATAATTCTGAAACAAAAATGGGTCGGCTATCATGCCCACGCGAAAGGGCAGCGCCGTATAGAACCGGCTTCCGTTGCTGCGTGGCAGCGCCGCGGCCTGGGAGAGCAGCGTCTCTTTCCGGCACGGCCGGGTCAGCAACCGATATTCCACACGGAGCAGCCCCCGTTCCAGGCTGACCGCGCCATTCCGCATACCCCCGTACAGAGGAGTGCCTTTAAACCACTCCGGTACCATACAAGGTTCGCTCCTCCTTCCGCGTTGCGCTCCGGCACGCCTCCAGAGCCGCCAAAAATTGCCCCTGCGCGGAATGGAGCGCCTGGATCTGCGCGATATCACCTCGGGCATATACCAGCCCAGGTTCTCCCGCCTGCCAGACCTCCAGGCAGTCCCGCAGCGTGGAAAACACAGGGGTCTCGTTGCTGAGGATGGTAGAGCCGCTTGCCGCCAACTGCAACAGCCGCCGGGAACACATCGTCGCCGAACTCCCTACGGTGTTGACGTTGATGCCATACTCATACCGGCGGAACAGCTCCGGCGTGTCCGCATATGCAACAGGGGGGCGGAGATAGTTTTGGTACCTTTCCGGAAATTGAAACCGCTTTTGCCGTGCGCCAAATTTCCGGTCGTAAATGTCCAGGTGCAGCCCCAGGGAGAGGCTGAAGTCCAGCAGCCGCTCCAGCGCCGCGCACCGCTCAGGCTGATCGCCAAACCAGCTGCCGGCAAATACCGCCGTTCCGGGCTCCGGCGTTCGCTCCGTGGGATAAAAGCGGGCCGTATCCACCCCGAAGGGCAGTAAACCTACCCGGGGATGTCCCAATGCCCGGTATCGCTCCACACACTCCTCGGCTGTGGTAAAAATGAAATCAAAAGCCAGGGCGGTGGATGTAAAGTCATAGACCGGATGCTGAAAGAAGGTGGGGTCCTCCTTCCCCCAGAATACCGTGGGGATCCCGCGGTCCCGGCAGTGGGACAGAATGTCCAGCAAGACCCCCCGGTTATCGAACAGGAGCCGGCGGTCGCGGTATACCCGGCCGCGCCAGGCCCCCTCGTATCCCTTGATGCCGGTCCAGGCCGCTTCGCAGAACAAGAAGTCGGGCTCAAAGCTCTCCAGCTGCTCCCGCCACAGCCGGGGATGCAGAAAGATCCCGTTGCAACAGCCATGCACGTCCTGCCAGGTCATGTCATCGCACAAAAAGGCGACTTTAGGCGATACTGCACTGGGGGACGGCCCTCCCCACAGTGCGGTATCGGAATTCATATGTTCTGCAGAGGTCCCCAGGAAGCCCGCCTCTCCCGCTTTCAAATATAGATAATGCAGGGTGCTGCTTGCCGCACCAGACAGCCGCTTTTTAATTGCCACGGCATTACAAGTGCATGATTTGACAGCTCTCAGGCCAAGTGATCCCGCAGTTTCTGGTATCAAAAATGATCTTGTTCTTGACTTGAGACGCACATTCATCAAGGTGATGATGGTGGACCATCACCACCATCAGATCAATGTCTTTCAAAAATACCTCAAAATCACGGTACTGGTTGTCCACTACCTGGGTATGGACCATGGGATCATAGCATTTCGGCGTGCCCGCCAGATGCTCTTTCATGGCCTCCACTAGCTGCAGCGTGGGACTCTCCCGCACGTCGTCCACGTTCTCTTTATAGGTCAGTCCATAGAAACCCACCCGTTTAAAATCGAAGAGCCCCTGTTCTTTCATAATATGGGAAACCCGTTCCAGAACAAAATCCGGCATGCTGTCGTTGATTACCCGGGCCTGACGAATCAGATGAGCCAGCTCTGGATAGTCCCCCACCAGGAACCAAGGGTCTACGGAAATACAGTGGCCGCCCACACCGGGACCAGGAGACAGGATATTTACCCGGGGATGCTTGTTGGCAATACGGATGATTTCATGGACGTCCATACCGTCGCTGCGGCAGATCTTCAACAGCTCGTTAGCAAAGGCAATGTTGATATCCCGGTATGTATTCTCAACGACTTTGGTCATTTCCGCCGTGCGGATGTCGGTGACCTCAATGTCTCCCTGGCAGAAGGAGGCATACACCGCCTTCACCCGTTCCCCCACTTCCCGGCTGTCCGCGCCGATGGTGCGGGAGTTGTGCAGCAGCTCATAGACCATATTGCCGGGAATGATCCGCTCCGGCGCATGGACCAGATGCACGTCCTCGCCCACCTTCAGTCCGTGCTCCGCCACTAGGGGCCGCACAAACCGGTCTATAGTACCCGGGGAAATGGTAGACTCCACCACCACGACGGCGCCCTTGCGGCACACGTCCAGCACCTGCCGCACCGCTGAGACGACATAGTGGGGGTCGATGCGCTTGCTCACCTTATCATAAGGTGTGGGGACTGAGACGATATAAATATCAGCCTCGTGAGAGTAGACACTCGAAAACTGAATCCCACCCTGCAGGGCCTGAGCGAACAGTTCCTCCAGGCCATCCTCCTGGAAAGTAAGATGACCGGCCT
Organism: uncultured Oscillospiraceae bacterium; assembly: GCA_944387225.1. Taxonomy (GTDB): domain Bacteria; phylum Bacillota; class Clostridia; order Oscillospirales; family Oscillospiraceae; genus Lawsonibacter. Next base: position 16,154 of record CALXDY010000093.1, read on the forward strand.
GAAGGCTTTCCACCAGGGCCTGATTGTAGTCCGTTCCGATGACAGACACCCCATGGGAGGCCATCATCATCGCAGTAGGAAGGCCGATATAGCCAAGTCCAATTACATTTACCAAATCTTTTCTCATCTTTTCCATCTCTCTCATCTTTTTTATTTCATCCCGCAGGATATGGACGTCACCGATTCATTTTCAGCCAAGCAAACAAAGCCGGCAGGCGGTTGCGGCAGACCGACATCACATACCCTGACAGCAGTGTGATCCGGTACCACTTCCTGCGAATGGGAAAGACCAGAAGCTTCATTCGCAGGCTCGTCAATCTCGCATTGCTCGCACAGGGGACTGTGTAGCTGTCATTCAACATCTGCCTGATCTTTTTCAGCCGTTGCCGCAAAGGCTTTTCGCTCTCCGGCGAGCACTCGTTTTCCACACAGCCCACCAGCCGCTCGATGTATCGCCGGCTCAAATATTCCTCTGCCCGGCTGTCCAGACAATTCAGTTCCTGAAAATACTGCTCGAACCTGCTGTGCTCCTTCCGCCGCAGTTCGAAGAGATCCTCCCGATATCGGGTGCTCAAAGAGCCGCGGATATGACAGGTATAATGATAAAAACATTGGTCGCTGAATACCAATCTGGCACATGTCCGCATAACGTCTTTGCAGAATTCCAAATCCTCCCCAAAACTCATGTTTTGGAACATGATCTGATGCTCACGCAAAAATGGCACAGAAAAGAGTTTGTTGCAGCAGGAATACATCAATCCGCTATTCCACAAGCTCACAAACTGTGCCATAATGCTCTCCCGGGTTAACAGTTTACGCTGTGTATGGCTGTGCAGCAGATGCTGGCCCCCATTTGTAAGTTCATAGTAAAACCCAAAAACAGCCAGCTCCGGTCGGTAATCCTTTATCAGTTCTATCATGTTGGAAATGGTATTCGGTTCTAACCAGTCGTCACCGTCCAAAAGCAGCACATATGGTGTTTCTACCTGCTTCAAACCGCAATTACGGGCATTAGCTACACCGCCATGTGGAAGTTCCAGCAACCGAACGGAGCCCTTCATCCTGCTCACCATAGTACGACAAATCTCACGGCTACAATCCTGCGAGCCGTCATCCACTAGGATAAGTCGAAATTGTTGACAATCTTGGTTAACCAAACTGTTCAGGCATCGCTCCACATAGTGCTCAGCATTATGTACTATGACAACGACTGTAATCTGAGTCTCTTCTTCTGCCATCTCAATAAAACCCATGCCTTACTTTTTTCTTACTTTTTTGTTGTTTTCTTGCTATTTTATTTAAAGATATCATATATCAAACATTATTTCAAGTATTTAGAATCTCTTTCTCAATATAACATATATTGTTCAAGCATCTAGGCTCTTTGGGAAAGATTTTATGTGTTATTGCAAGAATAAATTAATTTATATACCTTAATGAAATCTTCTGCGTGCATTAAAATGGTCTGCCGCATAATCCTCCCAATACGTCGCCCAACACGTAGCATACGCAATCTAGATCCCAAGGTATCGTCTACCCTCATAACATATATTTCATTTTTAACAAGGAAATATAATGTGTTGACCCAGAAATCTTTCTGAATCGTTATGAACCGCCGTGAACAATTTTGCGAATTTGCCGCTCCGAAAGCCGGTATTGCACCGCAAGAGACCGGTAATTCCCGCCGTTGAATTGAGACCGGATCGCCCGGTTCCGCGCCTGCCGCTCCAGCGCCTCCCGCTTGGGAATGTAGAGGTTTTGACCTCCGCACAGCACAGAGAGCGTCAGGTAGGCCTCCAGCCCCACCGCCTCGGCAATGTCCCGGTATTCTTCCGGAATGTCCTCCAGCGTGACCCCACGAAAAAGGGTGTGCTGTATTATAGAACCAGAATCAAAGATGCAAATGGAAAGCTCATAGCTCTTTACGCGAAAACCCCTGAAGAACTTTACAACAGAGAAACGCTTGCGTTGGAGCAGATTGAAAATGCTACTTTCCATCGGAAAACGCCCACGGTTGCCGAGTATTGTGAAAAGTGGCCGCTGATGCAATCGGTCCATGTACGAGCAACTACCTTGACGGACTATACCTCAAAGGTCAGGCGGCATATCATTGCAGAATTGGGAGATAAGCGGATGGGAGAAGTCAGCCTGGATGATATTCAGCTTGCCCTCGTTCCGGTTTCCAAGAAATCCGCATCGGTTTACAAGTCCGTGGTGATTCTTTACAAGTCCATTTTTCGTGCAGCAATGGAAAGCAGAATCATTGACTATAACCCCACAATTCATCTAACTGCAAAAGGAGGCGGCATTACCCAGGAGAATCGGCAGGCTTTGACAGACGAACAGGTTGAACGTCTTTTAGACGCTATCCGAGGTTTGCCGCCTTATATATTTGTTATGATCGGCTTGTATACGGGTCTGCGACGGGAAGAAATTCTTGCACTGCAATGGGATTCTGTGTATCTGGATACGGATACTCCATATCTGACTGTAAGACGGGCATGGCACACAGAGCATAACAGACCGGTCATCCTGGATGAATTGAAAACAAAAGCAGCGGCGAGAAATATCCCGCTGCCTGATTGTTTGGCAGAGTGCTTGAAAGCGGCAAAAGCAACCTCGACTTCAAAGTATGTGGTTGCAAATGGGGATGGTGAACCGCTGTCTTACACGCAGTTTAAGCGGCTCTGGAAGTATATTGTTACCAGAACGACAAAGGAACGGGTTTATTACCGGTACAAAGATGGAAAGCGTGTAAAACATACGGTCACGCCTGTCCTTGGAGAAAAGGCGGCCCATAATGGCAGGGTGGTTTACAGCTTGGATTTTGAAGTTACGCCACATCAGCTGCGGCATACCTACATTACCAGCCTCATTCATGCGTCGGTAGATCCCAAAACAGTTCAATACCTGGCAGGTCATGAAAGCAGCAAGATCACCATGGACATCTATGCAAAGGTCAAATACAACAGGCCGGACGAGCTGGTGAGGTCAATGAGCGGCGCATTTGCAAGCTGGGAAGCAGTATAAGAATAAAATCAGGAAGCAAAACAGGAGCGAGGCAAGGATGTCTCGCTCCTTGTTTTGCATAGGCCGTATCTTTGATTGAATTAGGACTTTCTGATAAAAAGAGAGTGTAGATACGGAGACTGCTCATTATCAAGAAAGGAAGATCAGAGATGGCAAGAAAGAAACCGAAGATCCCGAAGTACGGGACCATTTCATTAAAAGGAATCCAGTATTACAGAACCCGCATTATGGATGCAGACGGCAAGCAGATGAGTCTGTATGCCACCACTTGCGAGGAATTATATGAGAAGGAATTAGAGGCGCAACGGCAGGTAGAAGAAATCATCTTTCATCGTCAGCACCCAACGGTGGCAGAGTATTGCGAAAAGTGGTTGCTCATGCAGTCGGCAAAGGTTTCTGCCTCTACGCTCAGAGGTTATACGAGGGACATGAAAAACTATATCATCAAACCCTTGGGTGAGATGTATATGGAGGAAGTGACCACGGATGATATTCGCTTAGCACTTGTCCCCCTGTCGAAAAAATCGGAGAGTTTATACAGCAAGGTGAATATGCTCATTAAGTGTGTTTTTTACACGGCAGAGCGGAACCAAATCATCGAACACAATCCCTGTGAGGGCATATCGGGAAAGGGTGGAAAGCCAGCAAAAAAGAGGGACGCATTGACCGATCAGCAGGTAGCTGTGCTTCTGGATGCAGTCAAAGGGCTTCCCCCCTACCTATTCATTATGCTTGGATTGTATTCCGGTCTGCGCCGGGAAGAAATCCTCGCGCTCCAATGGGACTGTGTATTTCTGGACGAGTCTACACCTTATCTATCGGTAAGGCGAGCATGGCGTACAGAGCACAACCGGCCCGTGATTTCTACGGTGCTAAAGAGTAAGGCAGCCAAAAGGGATATTCCGATCCCCAAGTGTCTGGTGGATTGTCTGCGGGAAGCCAAGAAAGCTTCCCATTCGGACTATGTGATTGCAGACCGCAACGGAGAGCCGCTGGCTGCGTCACAGTTTCAAAGGCTATGGAAGTATGTGGTGGTTCGGTCCACCAAGCCCCGCAACTACTATAAGTATGTGAATGGGCAGAGCATCAAATACACAGTCACCCCAACGCTGGGTATGATACAGAAAAATCAACCCAAAATCAGATATACTCTGGATTTTGATGTGACCCCGCATCAGCTGCGACACACTTACATTACCAACCTGCTCTATGGTGGTGCTGATCCCAAAACAGTTCAATACCTTGCTGGACATGAAAACAGCAAAACAACTATGGACATCTACGCAAAGGTGAAGTACAATAAACCAAAGGAGTTGTTTGGGGTGGTAAACGCTGCTTTTCATCAGGCTCCGGCTCAATGAAAACCCACCGTTTTTGTGGTTACCAAATAGGATAACCGAGACATAAAGAGCCGGAAAATCCCGGAATATCAAGGAAAATCGGCTCAAAAACTCGCGTAGTACGGTCTGAAGGCTGCCCGTCGGGCTCCCCAGTTCAGCAAGCGCTGATTCGATTACCGGACTTATCAAAATGCCGCCCAAATGGGCGGCATTTTTCTTGCGCTCCATCCACCGTCGTGGAGTCGCTGTATGCTGCTGTGTGCTTCTGACAGCCTGCGGTTATTTTTTTGCTGCCCAGACTTTGGGCTGGTAGCGCAGATCGCTGACGGTGTAGACGGTTACGAAGGCCTTGGGATCTACCGCACGAATAAAGTCCATCAGCCGGCGGTATTCCTGTTTGTCCACAATGGTGATCATCTCGGTGCGGGCGGTATTGTCATAGGCTCCGGTGAGCTGATAGAGGGATGCGCCGCTGTGGAGCTCCTGCAAAACAAAGTCGGTGATCTGATCCAGACGGGTGGAGAGCACGCAGACCCTCCGCTTGACGTTCAAACCGAAAATAAAGTGATCCACGATCATTCCGCCGAAGTAGGTGCCCAGCAAGCTGAGTACCACCGTCTTGGTGTCGTAACAGAAGGCGGAAGTGAGGGCTACCACCATACCGGCGATGGCTCCGGCGCGGCCCAGCTCTATCTGCAGATACTTGTTCATGATCTTGGACACGATGTCCAAGCCGCCGGAGGAGGCGTTGCAGAGGAAGAGAATGGCCATACCCATACCCACTACCAGGATATAGCACAGCACGTCCAAAAGTGGATCCTGGGTAAGAGACTGGAAATTGGGGAACAGCAGCTCAAGCAGCCCCAAAAGAACGGGAATCAGGATGGAGGTGTATATGGTTTTGACGCCGAACTCGGGGCCAATCAGCAGAAATCCGATGATCAGCAGAATTCCGTTGAGTACCAGTGTGATGATGGACACAGGCAGAGGGATGAAGTTGCTCAGCACCATGGCCAGGGCCGATACGCTGCCAACTACCACGTGACTGGGCAGCATGAAGAAGTAAATGGCTGCGGCTGCCAAAAGGGATCCGAAGGTAATCAGCAGAAAATCCTTTACGGTACGATAGAACATGCTCTCTCTCCTCATCAGGCGGGGCTTTCAGCTGGCTTTGAACCGGTGCCCCGGCGCCGGTTCATTCTACACCATGGTACGCCGTTGTGTAAAGTACAAATTGTGTGGGTGAGGAATTGAAAAAAAGGAGCACAAAAAAGGATCGGATGCCCGAAAGCATCCGATCCTTACATGCATTCGAAATGAGATCTTACTTCGCAGCCTTGGCAGCCTTGATAGCCTCGATCAGCATGGGGGTAACCTTGAACAGGTCGCCGCAGATGCCGTAGTCAGCGATCTCGAAGATGGGAGCGGTATCGTTCTTGTTCACGGCGATGATGCACTCGGAATCCTGCATGCCGGCCTTGTGCTGGATGGCACCGGAGATACCCAGAGCAACATAGATCTTGGGGTGAACGGTCTTGCCGGTCTGACCGACCTGATGGTCGGCAGACAGCCAGCCGGAGTCAATGGTGGCACGGGAGCCGCCGACGACGCCGCCCAGGACCTCAGCCAGTTCCTCAGCCAGCTTGATGCCGCCCTCAACGTCCTTGGAGATGCCGCGGCCCACGGACACGACCACGTCGGCGCCGATCAGGTCAACCAGCTTCTTGGCAGCCTTGACGACCTCGACGACCTGGGTCTCCATATCGGCCTCGGTCAGAGAGAACTCGGGCTTGATGATCTCGCAGGCGTCAGCCTTGCCCTGATCGAAGGGAGCCTTCTTCATCACACCGGGACGGACAGTAGCCATAGCGGGACGGAAGCGGGGGCAGATGATGGAAGCCATCAGGTGGCCGCCGAAGGCAGGACGGGTCATCTTCAGGTCGCGGGACACGTCGTGCTTCTCGCCCAGAACGATAGCGGTGTTCAGGCCGCTGATCTTCTCCTCGCCCAGAGTGGAGGCCTCACGCAGGAAGTCCTTGTAGATGCCCATGTCCACGTCCAGGTGGGTACAGTCGGCGCACAGACCGGTGTGCAGACGAGCGGCACAACGGGGGCCCAGGTCACGGCCGATGTTGGTGGCGCCGATGAGCATGATCTCGGGCTTGTACTGCTCCACCACGTTACAGATGACCTTGGTGTAGCCGTCGGTGGTGTAGTTCTCCAGCAGGGGATGGTCGCAGACGTACACGCCGTCAGCGCCGTAACCGCCCAGTTCCTTGGCAATACCCTCGATCTTGTAGCCCAGCAGGATGCCGTACAGCTTGGTGCCCAGCTCGTCAGCCAGCTTCCGGCCCTCGGAGATCAGCTCGAAGGAGGTGGACATCATCTGGCCCTGGCGCTGCTCGCAGAATACCCACACGCCGCCGTTGAAGGCAGCGATATCAGCACTGTTATAAGTAGACATATTCTTCAATTCTCCCTTCTATCAGATCAGATGCTTGCCAGCCAGAATGCCGGCCAGCTTCTCACAGGTAGCCTTGTCGGCACCCTCCAGCATCATGCCGGCGCCCTTCTGAGGAGGCGTGAAGGAAGTCAGGATGTTGGTGGGAGAGCCCTTCAGACCGATGGTGGCGGGATCGATCAGGGGATCGTCCTTCAGAGCCTCGTAGTCCAGCACCTCGTAAGGCTTCTGGTAGCACTCAAAGATGCCGCCAACGCTCATGTAACGGGGAGCGTTCAGCTCCTTGATGCAGGTGATCAGGCAGGGAGTGTTGACCTTGATGGTCATGTAGCCATCCTCCAGCATCCGCTTGATGGTGAGGGTCTTGCCCTCCTTGGTGATCTCAGCGGCATAGGAGACCTGGGGAATGCCCAGCTTCTCGGCGATCTGAGGACCGACCTGAGCGGTATCACCGTCGATAGCCTGACGGCCGCAGAACACGATGTCCTCATCCTCCAGGCCGATCTTGTTGATGGCAGCGGCCAGGATCTGGGAGGTAGCATAAGTATCGGAACCGCCGAACTCACGGCCGGACACCAGAACAGCGCGATCTACGCCGCGGGCGATGATCTCACGCAGCATACCCTCGGCAGGAGGGGGGCCCATGGAGACGACGACAACCTCGGCGCCGGTCTGCTCCTTCAGAACCAGAGCGGCCTCAACGGCGTTCAGGTCATCGGGGTTGGTGATGGTCGCCATGGAGGCACGATTCAGAGTACCATCGGGATTCACGGCCACCTTACCAGAGGTATCGGGGACCTGCTTGACACAAACAATGATTTTCATTTCCTTCTGCCTCCTATCTTATTTCACACCCATCGCACGGGAGATAACCATGCGCTGGACCTCGGAAGTACCCTCGTAGATCTCGGTGATCTTGGCGTCGCGCATCATGCGCTCCACGGGATACTCACGAGTGTAGCCGTAACCGCCGAACAGCTGAACAGCGCGGCGAGTTACGTCGGAGGCGGACTCGGCGGCAAACAGCTTGGCCATGGCAGCGTCCACGGAGTAGGGCTCGTGGTTCTGCTTCTTCATGGCAGCGGCGTACACCAGGTACTGGGCGGCCTGCATCCGGGTGTGCATGTCGGCCAGCTGGAACTGAGTGTTCTGGAACTGGGACAGGCGCTTACCGAACTGAACGCGCTCCTGGGTGTACTTCACGGCCTCGTTAATGGCGCCCTCGCCCAGGCCCAGGGCCTGCGCGGCGATGCCGATACGGCCGCCGTCCAGGGTCTGCATGGCGATCTTGAAGCCCTGACCCTCCTTGCCCAGCAGGTTCTCCTTGGGCACGATGCAGTCCTCAAAGATCAGGTCGCAGGTGGAGCTGCCGCGGATACCCATCTTCTTCTCGTGCTTGCCCACGGAGAAGCCGGGGAAGCTCTTCTCAACGATGAAGGCGGAGATGCCGTGGTTGCCGGCCTTCTTGTCGGTCATGGCGAAGACCACAAAGGTGTCCGCCACGTTGCCATTGGTGATGAAGCACTTGGAGCCGTTGAGGATGTAGTTCTCACCGGACTCGTCCAGCACAGCGGTGGTCTGCTGGCCGGAAGCGTCGGTGCCGGCGTTGGGCTCGGTCAGGCCGAAAGCGCCCAGCTTCTTGCCGGACAGCAGGTCGGGCAAATACTTCTTCTTCTGCTCCTCGGTGCCGTGCTCAAAGATGGGGGCGCAGCACAGGGAGGTGTGGGCGGAGACGATAACGGCAGTGGTGCCGCAGACCTTGGCCAGCTCCTCTACGCACATGGCATAGGACAGCACGTCGCCGCCGGCTCCGCCATACTTCTTGGGGAAGTAGATGCCCATCATGCCCAGCTTGGCCATCTTCTCCACCGTCTCCATGGGGAAGCGCTCTTCCTCATCCAGTTCCTCAGCAAGGGGCTTGACCTCAGTTTCCGCAAACTCGCGGTACATCTTGCGGACCATCTCTTGCTCTCTCGTCAGATGAAAATCCATTTTCCAGTCCTCCTATTTTTTACTTCTTGGAATAATCGTAGAAGCCCTTACCGGATTTGACGCCCAGCAGACCACCGCGGACCATCTTCTTCAGCAGCAGGGCAGGACGATACTTGGAATCGCCTGTCTCGTTGTACAGGGTGTTCATAATGGCCAGACAGATGTCCAGGCCGATAAAGTCGCCCAGAGCCAGAGGGCCCATGGGATGATTGGCGCCCAGACGCATGGACTTGTCGATGTCCTCCACCGAAGCGGTGCCGGACTCCACCAGACCGATGGCGTCGTTGATCATGGGGATGAGCAGCTTGTTGACCACAAAGCCGGGGGCCTCGGCCACCTCGACAGGCTCCTTGCCGATGTTGTGAGCAAGCTTGTAGACAAAGTTAAAGGTCTCATCGGGGGTGTTGACGCCGCGGATAATTTCAATCAGCTTCATGCTGGGCACGGGGTTGAAGAAGTGCATACCGATGAGGGGATGCTTCAGACCGTGGCCCATCTCCGTAATGGACAGGGAGGAGGTATTGGAAGCGAACACAGCCTCAGGCTTGCACAGCTTGTCCAGCCGACGGAACAGCTCCTGCTTGGGGCCCATCTCTTCCAGAATGCACTCAATCACCAGATCAGCGTCGGCGGCGGCAGCCTCGTCCTCCACCAGCACATTGGCCATGAGGAGATCCTTGGCGTCCTGGGTCATCTTACCCTTGTCCACCCGCTTCTGCAGGGAAGCATCCAACTGCTGACGGTGATTCTCGGCGGAGGCTTTGCTGCTGGCGTACATCAGGGCGGTGTGACCGTTGGCGGCAAAGACCTGAGCGATGCCGCGGCCCATGGTGCCAGCACCAAAAATAGCAACCTTCATTTTGTTTCCTCCTAATAATAAGGTATAGCGGCGCTGATGGAAAAATCAGCTAAAATACACGGATTTTTGTTATAAAATTAACAATCTGAGACCGGAAAAAGCGCAACAGAGGGGGGGCACCCCTGTTGTTGCGGTACCTTTCACAAACCACTGCCGTGATTCCTTTTAGATTATATCCTGTTTTACGGGGAGAAGCAAGAGGAAAAGTAATCGTCATTTCTAACAGTTTTCGACCTAAAGTTTTGTGAAAACCAAATAAAATTTGGTTTCGTGATTTTTGGGGTTTTGGGCTGATTGAAAGGGAGAAAATGCAGCGCAGCCGAAGGGGGGCTTTGGCAGGCGGGACAAGGGCTGAGGCGGGATTGGGAGAAGCCCGGTCTGGCCTGTTTCAGCGGGGCCAGACCGTACTTTTCAAGGCGGGCGTAATGTGGTACACTGGGGGAGGTGATGTATGTATGATACGGATTCAAGGAATCAACCTGGCGCTGGGAGAGCGTCCGGAACAGCTGAACGTCAAGGCTGCCCGGGTGTTGGGCGTCCGGCCGGGGGCCATTGAGCGGCTGGTTCCCGTGCGCCAGTCTATCGATGCCCGAAAAAAACAGGATATCCACTATGTATATACGGTGGATGTGGAGGTTAAGGGGGAGGACCGGCTGGTAAAGCAGGTGGGAAAGCCCTCTGTTTCTCTGGTCACCCCAGAGCGGTATGTGTTTCCCAGGGTGGGACGAAGCGCGCCCCATATGCCCGTGGTGGTGGGAATGGGCCCCGCCGGGCTGTTTGCCGCGCTGTATTTGGCCCGGGCCGGGATCCCGTCCGTGGTGCTGGAGCGGGGAGAGGAAGTGGACCGCAGAGCGGCCCAGGTGGAAGCCTACTGGGCCACGGGACGGCTGAACCCCGCCTCCAACGTACAATTTGGGGAGGGCGGGGCCGGTAGCTTCTCCGATGGAAAGCTGACCACCGGCACCCATGATCCCCGGATTTCTGCGGTGATGGAATCCCTGGTGGAGGCGGGCGCGCCCCGGGACATTCTGTGGTCCCACAAACCGCACATCGGCACCGACGTCCTTCGTCAGGTGGTTCAGACCATCCGCCGGGAGCTGATCTCCCTGGGGTGCGACGTGCGTTTTGGCCACCGTCTGACAGGGCTGGAGCAGGAGAGCGACCGTTTGACCGCCGTCCGTGTAGAAAGCGGGGAGGGAACGTATACCCTGCCCTGCGACGCGCTGGTGCTGGCACCCGGCCACTCCGCCCGGGATACCTTCCGGATGCTGGAGCAGGCGGGGCTGCCCATGGAGCAGAAGCCCTTTGCCATCGGTGTGCGGATTGAGCAGAGCCAACAGGCCATTTCCCAGGCTCAGTACGGCCCGGCCTGGGCCCAGCTGCCGCCGTCAGACTACAAGCTGGCCTGTCACCTGCCCAGCGGCCGGTCCGCCTTTACCTTCTGCGTCTGCCCCGGTGGGGTGGTGGTGGCCTCCGCCTCAGACCACGGGCAGGTGGTGACCAACGGCATGAGCTATCGGGCCCGGGATGGCCGGAACATCAACGGGGGATTTCTGGTGGGGGTGGGCCCCGCCGACTTCCCCGGGGACGATCCCCTGGCGGGGGTGCGGTTCCAGGAGCTGTGGGAGGCTGCGGCCTTCCGGGCGGGGGGCGAGAGTGCCTGTGCCCCCGCCCAGCTGGTGGAGGATTTCCTTCGCCGGGTTCCCTCCCAAGGGCCTGGGGCCATCCTGCCCACCTACCGTCCAGGCGTAGCCTGGGGGGATCTGACCGGGTGCCTGCCCGGCCAGGTGGCCGACACCCTGCGGGAGGCCCTGCCCCTGATGGATCGGAAGCTGCGGGGCTTTGCCGCACCGGAGGGGGTACTCACCGGCCTGGAGACCCGATCCTCCTCTCCTGTCCGGATTTTACGGGATGAAAGCCTTCAGTCCGCCCTGCGGGGAGTCTATCCCTGCGGGGAAGGGGCGGGCTACGCCGGCGGGATTGTGTCTGCGGCGGTGGACGGAATCCGGGTGGCGGAGGCCATAGCCCGAGGCTGAAAGGCCCTAGCTACCACGCACCATCCACTGGAGCATCAGCAGCAGACCGAAGCCGGGCACACCCAGCACCCCCAGAATCAGTGCGTTGACCAGGTTGACCCCCAGGGTGATGCCCAGATAGGGGCTGATCTGGCTGAAGGCGGCAAGCACGGCCAGCCCCAGGGAGGAGCGCACTGCCAGCCGGATTAGCCGCCCCACCGGGCGGTGGAAGAGGGCCAGGGCGGACAGCAGCAGAAGCAGCACCATGGCCCAGGGTGTGGACAGCCCCGTCATGGCACACGCTCCAGTTCCTTGATCTGGCGGAGCAGGTAGTCATACCGGGACTGGAGGGCCTTGATCTCAAAGACATAGGACTCCACCAGATCCTGGTCGCTGGTGTGGTTGAAGCCGCAGTAGGCCTGGTGAAGCTGGGCCTGGGTGCTGGCCAGAGAGGCCCGGAGGGACTTCCGCTCCTCCTCCCGCTGTTTCCTTACGGACTGTTTGCGCTGGTGGAACAGGGACGTCCGTTGTTCCATGTCAGCCGCCTCCTTTTTCCTGGTTTTGGTTGTATCCTATGTGTAGTTTGGACAATTATTCCATAGAATAAACACAGCTCCGCCCCCGGAACTCTTTCGTTCCGGGGGCGGAGCTTTTATGGGGGAATTATCGGATCTCACGGAAGGAGAATACGCAGTCCACCAGACCTTCTTTGGGCTTGGGGGTGACCAGGGAAACGACCGGCACAATGACCAGCCCGGCCAGCATGCAGAAGGCGCCGGCGTTGATGGGGGACTTGAGCAGGGTGGGGAAGATCTGGGGCACCAACATGTTGGCTACCATAAACACCGTGGCAAACACGAAGCATACCCAGCAGGCCTGGGGGGTGGTGCGCTTCCAGTACAGACCGTACAGGAAGGGGGCCAGGAAGGCGCCGGCCAGCGCGCCCCAGGAAATACCCATCAGCTGGGCGATGAAGGTGATGCTGGAGTGGTACTGTACCAGGGCGATGACCACGGAGATGGCGATAAATACCACGATGAGCAGGCGGATAATAAGCAGCTGCCGCTTCTCATCCATGCGGGGGGCAAAGGTACCCTTGATCACGTCCAGAGTCAGGGTGGAGCTGGAGGTGAGCACCAGGGAGGACAGGGTGGACATGGAGGCGGACAGCACCAGAATGACCACCACCGCGATGAGAATATCGGACAGGCCGGACAGCATGGTGGGAACAATGGCATCGTAACCGCTGACGGCCACATCCACCTGGTCGCCGTACAGCCGGCCGAAGCCGCCCAGGAAGTAGCAGCCCCCCGCCACGATCAGAGCGAAGAGGGTGGAGATCACCATGCCCTTGTGAATAGCGGCCTGGTTCTGGATGGCGTAGAACTTCTGCACCATCTGGGGCAGACCCCAGGTGCCCAGGGAGGTGAGCAGCACCACACCCAGCAGGCTGACGGGGTCGGGGCCGAAGAAGGAGGCAAAGACGCCCGGGGCCTGGGACACCGCGGGATCTTCCACCCGGGCCAGGGCCTCCAGGGCGGAGAGAAATCCGCCGTTTTGGTTGAGCACGGCCAGAATAACGGCGCAGATGCCGAAAATCATAATTACGCCCTGAATGAAATCGTTGATGGCGGTGGCCATATAGCCTCCGGCAATCACATACACCCCGGTGAGCACAGCCATCACCAGCACGCATACCGCATAGTCCACATCGAAGGCCATGGCGAAGAGGCGGGACAGACCGTTATACAGGGAGGCGGTGTAGGGGATCAGGAAAAGGAACGTGACGGCGGAGGCGGCCAGACGCAGACCGTCCGAGCCGTACCGCCGGCCGAAAAACTCCGGCATGGTGGCGCTGTCCAGATGCTGGGACATGACCCGCGTCCGACGACCCAGCACCGCCCAGGCCAGCAGGGAGCCCAGGATGGCGTTGCCGATGCCCGCCCAGGTGGCGGCGATGCCGTACTTCCATCCGAACTGTCCGGCGTAGCCCACAAAGACTACGGCGGAGAAGTAGGAGGTGCCGTAGGCAAAGGCGGTCAGCCAGGGGCCTACCGCCCGCCCGCCCAGCACGAAGCTGTTGACGTTGGCGGCGTGCTTCCGGCAGTGGATGCCGATTCCTACCATGACGGCGAAAAATAACAGCAGCAATCCCAATTTGATACCCATTGTGTACCACACTCCAGTTTAATGGTTTTACGCGTTGAAGTTTAACGGATAAAAGCGATAAAGTCAAGGGAATTTTTTCTATACTTTTTTGCCGCGCCCTGGTAGAATAATAAAAAAGGACGAAAAGAGGGGGAAAGGCATGGGATATTCCAACTTTAGGGAGCTGATAAACGGGGTAAAAAATTTGCCGCCGTGCAAGGCGGTGGTGGCTGCCGCCCAGGATGCCCACACCCTGGAGGGAGTGTTCCATGCCGCGGAGGATGATCTGATTCAGCCGCTGCTGGTGGGAGACGGGGAGAAGATCCTCGCCCTGTGCGGGGAACTGGGCGTCTCCCTCTCCCGGGATTCCGTTGTGGAGGCCGACGGGCCGGAGGAATGCGCCCGAAAGGCGGTGGAGCTGATCCGCCGGGGGCAGGGAGAGCTGCTGATTAAGGGGCTGCTGCCCACAGGCACCCTGCTGAAAGAGGTGGTCAACCGGGAGCGGGGCATCCGGGCGGCTGAGCTGCTGTCCCACGTGGCCATTCTTCAGGTACCCGCCTATCACAAGCTGATGTTCCTCACCGACGGGGGGATGGTGACGGCTCCCGGCCTGGCACAGAAGCGGGCGATTTTGTCCAACGCCCTGTCCCTGTGCCGGTTTTTGGGCAACGACTGTCCCAAGGCTGCCATCCTCTGTGCCGCGGAGGCGGTCAATCCCCAGATGCCGGAGACTATGGACGCAGCCGCCCTGAAGGAGGAGGCGATCCGGGGGGACTTCGGCCTGTGCCTGGTGGAGGGCCCCATCTCTCTGGATTTGGCCACCGACCCGGAAGCGGCTCGGATCAAGGGCTATAAAAGCCCGGTTGCGGGGGATGCAGATGTATTTTTGGTGCCGAATATTACGGCGGGTAATCTGCTGGGCAAGGCATTGTACGGATTTGCCGGGGGAAAGATGGCCGGTGTGGTGCTGGGCGCCACGGTGCCCATTACCGTTAATTCCCGGGCAGCCCGGCCGGAGGAGAAGTACGATTCCATTCTGATTGCCGCGGCGATGGCCGCGGGAAAGAAGGGAGACAGCCATGGCTGACCGACTGTTGATTTTGAATCCCGGCTCCACCAGTACCAAGGCGGCGGTATACTGCGGGGCCAAGCAAGAGCGGATGAAAAGTTTCGCCCACTCCAACCGGGATCTGGAGCCCTTCCCCACCCTGTATGACCAGCTGGATTACCGGGTGGGGCTGGTGCGGGAATGGCTGGAGGAGGAGGGGGAGGATCTGTCCGCCCTGTCCGCCGTGGTGGGTCGGGGCGGGATCATCCCCAACATCGTCAGCGGCGGCTACCTGGTGGACGACAATCTGGCCGACTGCCTGCGGCACTACCCGGTGTTTGACCATGCCTCCAACCTGGGCGGCCTGATGGCCCTGGCCTTTGCCCGGCCCCTGGGCATTCCAGCCTATATCTACGACGCGGTGACCAGCGACGAGCTGCTTCCGGAGGCCAGGGTCACCGGCTTCCGGGAGGTGCGGCGCACCAGCTTCTGCCATGTGCTCAACGCCCGGGCCACCGCCCACAAATACGCCCAGTCCCTGGGGCGGCGGTATGAGGATATGAACCTGGTGGTGGCCCATCTGGGGGGCGGGATTTCCATTTCCGCCCACTGTCATGGACGGATCATCGACTCGGTATCCGATGACGCCGGTCCCTTTTCTCCCGATCGCTCCGGCAGCCTGAATATGCTCTACGTGGTGGAGCTGTGTTATTCGGGACAGTATACCAAGAAAGAGATGCTGAAGAAGCTGCGGGGAGAGGGCGGCATGTCCGCCCTGCTGGGTACCCATGACTGCCGGGAGGTGGAGCGGCGCATCCAGGAGGGGGATCAGTGGGCCGCCCTGGTCTACCGGGCCCAGGCGCTGCAGATTGCCAAAGGGGTGGGGATCATGCTGGGGTGCTTTACCCAGCCCCTGGACGGGGTGATCCTCACCGGGGGACTGGCCTACTCCAAACTGCTCACCGGTATGGTGGAGGAATACCTGTGCCATTTGGTAAAGGTGATTGTCCTGCCGGGGGAGAATGAGATGGAGGCGCTGGCCCTGGGTGGGCTGCGCCTGCTCAGCGGGGAGGAGAAGATCCACCGGTTCTCTCCCGCCTGCGCCATCAACGGGGAGCGGCCGGACCCATAAAACAGAACCAGAACCAGCCCAGCCGGGCCGGGACGTTTTCGTCCCGGCCCGGCTTTTTTGCGTGTTTTTTGGGAAAAAGGCTTTTTTTGACGGTGGGTGTCCCAAATGGGCGGCGGAGGAGCGGGCAAAAAGAAGGCGAGAGGAAAAGTTTTGGCTTTGCCGCTATAATTCCGCCGGAATTGGTCAACCATAGGAGGCATACGGAGAAAAACGAACGCCCGACCATGGGTGCAGGAAATGCCGCAGGCAGATGGAGCGTGGATGAATGGCAGCACGGGAACGAATATCGCTGATGGAAAACTGGCTCTTTTACGGGCCCAACGGCCAGAAAAAACGGGTGGATCTGCCCCATACCTGGAACAATATCGACGGCCAGGACGGCGGCAACGATTACTGGCGGGGATGCTGCGTCTATGAGCTTACCTTCCCCTGTCCGGCCTTTGACCGGGAGAAGCAGGCGGTGTACCTGGAGTTTCAGGGGGTGAACGCCTCCGCCGAAGTGGAGGTAAACGGCGCCGTCCTCATGCATCATGACGGCGGGTACTCTACCTTCCGGGGAGAGGTGACCGGCCTGCTCCGGGAGGAAAACCGCCTGGTGGTGCGGGTGGATAACAGCATCAACGACCGGGTCTATCCCCAAAAGGCGGACTTCACCTTTTATGGCGGCATTTATCGCCAGGTATCCCTTCTGGTGGTGGGCAAAAAACACTTTGACCTGGACTTTTACGGTGGTCCGGGGCTGCAGATTACCCCCACACTGTCCGGCGATACCGCCCTGGTGCGGGTGAAAAGCTGGGCCAATGTGGAGACCCCCCGGGTGGAAATTACCCTGGAGGATGCCCAGGGACAGGCGGTGGCCCGGGGGACGGGCACCGACGCTACCCTGGAGATCCCTCAGGTCCACCTTTGGGATGGGGTGGACGATCCCTACCTGTATACCGCCCGCCTGCGGCTGGTGGAGGAGGGGCAGGTGTGGGACGAAATGGTCAGTACCTTTGGGGTGCGAACCTTCCGGGTGGATCCCGGAAAAGGCTTCTTTCTCAACGGGAGGCCCTACCCCCTCCGGGGTGTATCCCGGCACCAGGACCGGAAGGGTTTGGGCAACGCCCTGCTGCCGGAGCACCACGAGGAGGACATGGCTCTGATTCGGGAGATGGGGGCCAACTCCATCCGTCTGGCCCATTACCAGCACGACCAGTATTTCTATGACCTGTGCGACCGGTACGGCATGATCGTCTGGGCGGAGATTCCCTACATCTCCCACCACATGCCCCAGGGGCGGGAGAACACCATCAGCCAGATGAAGGAACTGATTATCCAGAACTACAACCACCCCTCGATTGTCACCTGGGGCCTGTCCAACGAAATTACCATCTCCACCCGGGACACGGTGGACATGCTGGACAATCACCGGGTCCTCAACGACCTGTGTCATGAAATGGACCCCACCCGGCCAACTGCCCTGGCCTGCTACGCCATGTGCAGCCCCTTCAACAAGTCGGCCCACATCTCCGACCTGGTGGCCTGGAACCTGTATCTGGGCTGGTATGTACCCGGCCTGTTTTTGAACGACTGGTGGATCAGCCTGTTTCATCGGATCTATCCCAAGCGGTGCCTGGGCTATTCGGAGTACGGCTGTGAGGGGATGCCCAACCTGCATGCCTCCCGTCCCCGGCGGGAGGATCATACAGAGGAATATCAGGCCATTTACCACGAGTATCTGCTGGCCTGCTTCCAGCGCCATCCCTACCTGTGGAGCACCTATGTGTGGAACATGTTTGACTTTGCCGCCGACGCCCGGGATCAGGGGGGCGAGCCGGGGATGAACCACAAGGGGCTGGTCACCTTCGACCGGAGGGTGAAAAAGGACAGTTTTTATCTGTACAAGGCCTGGTGGAGCAAGGATCCCTTTGTTCATCTGTGCTCCCGCCGCTATGTGGACCGCCCCGAGGCGGTGACCACGGTGAAGGTCTACTCCAACCAGCCCAGGGTGCGTCTGTACGCCGACGGAAAGCTGGTGGGGGAATCGGCCGGGAAAAACCATGTGTTTACCTTCCGGGTGCCCCTGTCCGGCCAGGTGCGGCTGGAGGCGGCGGCGGGAACGGTCAAAGATAGCTGTACCATCCGCAGAGTGGCCTCCCCCAACCCCGCCTACCGGCTGCAGAAGGGAAAGAGCAAGAGCCAGAACTGGGTCTGACTGGGGAAAAATCGGTCGGGGAGGCGGAGTTTGCCCCCCTGCCCGGAGACGCCTATGTATGCGAGGAGGAAACGGATCACAATGAAGAAGAAAACCTTTGGACGAGCGTTTGGTCGGGGCCTGACCAGCGCGGCCTGCTTTACCCTGTCCCTGTCCCTGGTGCTGGGCGGTATTTTGGAGGCCAACGCCGGTACCGTGGACACTTACCTGGGGACGTCCAGCCAGCTGCTGGTGTCGGACAACACGGAGGAAAATCCCCTGTACGACAAATTTGTGCCTCCGGCTGAGCTGCTCAACGAGGACGGGAGCGGAAATTCCACTGCCCTGATCCAGGCCGCCATTGACCTCAACCGCCGGGAGGTGGCCGAGGGCTCCGTGCTGCTGAAAAACGACAACGGTGCGCTGCCCCTGGACAGCGGCTCCAGCGTGACCCTGCTGGGGATCCGCTCCCATGCCAATCTGCTGGGTTCCAGCTTCGGTGTCAAGGCTCAGGGCCCCTACATCAGCCTGGAACAGGCCCTGAGCCAAAACCGCACCGACTTTGCCAACACCATCGCCTGGTCCGAGGGGTCCTTGAGCGCCGCGTCGGGGGCCACCACCGGGGCCTGGAAGGGGGAGGAGTTTGACTTTGAGGGGGCGGGCTTCCAGCTCAACCCGACCATGATCGACATTTACGAGCAGCTGGGCCAGACCTATGTCCACTATGAAAACGAGTCCGCTGCCGAGGTGTACGACCCCGGTGAACCCTCCCTGGCAGAGATTGCCGCCGTCAACGGCAGCTATCAGGACAGCTTTGCCCAGTATGGGGACGCCGCCATTGTGGTGATTGCGCGGCCCAGCTGTGAGCAGGTAGACTACCTGCCCGGCGGCGTGGCGGAGGGGCTGGACTTTGAGCATGGGGAGCCCCTCTCCCTGACCCAAAACGAGCGGGACGCCATTGAGCTGGCCAAGGAATGCTCCGACCGGGTGATCGTCCTGCTCCAAAGCTCCTCCTCCGTGGAGATCGGTTCTTTGAAGGACGACCCGGAGGTGGACGCCATTTTGTGGATCGGCGCGCCGGGCTGCTACGGCATGCTGGGTGTGGCCGACCTGCTCTGCGGCCGGGTCAGCCCCTCCGGCGGCCTGTTTGATATCTTTACCGCCTACAACATGTCTGCCCCGGCCATGCAGAACATGGGTAAGATGTACTACACCAATACCGATGAGGTCATTACCCGTACCGGCGGTGTGCTGGGCTTCACGCCCGGCGCCTACACCATTGAGGCCGAGGACATCTATGTGGGCTACCGCTATTATGAGACCCGGTACTACGACGCCGTGGCCGGACGGGGCAACGCATCCTCGCCGGTGGGGGCGTGGGGATCGGACACGGAATGGGATTACGACAAGGAGGTCACCTACGGCTTCGGCTACGGCCTGAGCTATACCCAATTTGCCTATGAACTGGACGGTGAGCCTGTTTTTGAGATCACCGTGGACGAGGAGACCGGCGCCCCCAGCGCCTACGCTACCTTCCGGGTGAAGGTGACCAACGTGGGGGACAGGGAGGGAAAGACCCCCGTCCAGATTTACGGCCAGGCGCCCTATATCCAGGGCGGCGTGGAGAAGTCCGCCATCCAGCTGCTGAACTTTGAGAAAACCGACGTGCTGGCGCCCGGCCAGTCCCAGGTGGTGTCCGTTCAGGTGGATCTGCAGTATATCGCCAGCTATGACGAAAGCTATGACAACGGCGACGGCACCACCGGCACCTATATCATGGATCCCGGCAGCTATTATTTCGCTGTGGGTAACGGGGCCCACGACGCCCTCAACCATATCATGGCTGCCCAGGGGATGGATGGGACCAAAATGTCCGGCACGGGCAATCCGGCACAGGCTTACCGGAAGGACGTGACGGAGGAGTTCATCTCCAAAACCCTGTTCTCCGTATCCAAGACCGGCTACGCCGTCTCCAATCAGCTGCCCTACGCCGACTGGAACTACTACCAGCCCGGCCAGGTCACCTACCTCAGCCGCAGCGACTGGGCGGGTACCTTCCCCAAAACCTATGATGCCATGACCCTGACCAATGAACAGCTGATCCGCAACCTGAACGGGCAGACCTACACCCTTCAGACGGACGACGATACCTCTGATATTTTGTGGGGACAGGACAACGGCGTGAAATTCTATGAGATGCACGGCGTCCCCTACGACGATCCCAAGTGGGATGAGCTGCTGGATCAGCTGACCCTGGAGGAGGCCATGTATCTGTTCACCTTCGGCGGGCCTTCCATCCCCGGGGCCGAATCCATCGGCACTCTGGAAACCTATATGGCGGAAAACGCCGGAAACGGCATCGCCGTGGCCCTCAACGCCACCAAGGATCCCAGCGCTCCCTGGGCCGTCTCTTCCGACGATCCCAACAACACCTGGCATCCGGAGGTATTTGCCAGCGCCCCCGTGGGTGCGTCTACCTTCAACCCGGAGCTGATGCATGAGCTTGGGGTGTTTACCGGGATTGAATCCCTGTTTACCGGCATCAATATCCTGTGGGGCCCCGGCCTGAACACCCATCGACATGCCTACAACGGCCGCAACGGTGAGTATTATTCCGAGGATCCCGTCCTGTCCGGCGTGGCCGCCATGGAGTTTGCCATCGGCGCCCTGGAATACGGCCTGGTGGCCGCTCCCAAGCATTTTGCCTTCAACGATCAGGAGTCGGAGCGGGGCGGCGTGTCCCCCTATATGACGGAGCAGCGTGCCCGGGAAGTGGAGCTGCGGGCCTATCAGATTGCCTTTGAAGCCACCAAATACGACACGGAGGACTATGACGCCGGCATGCGGGGCCTGATGACCTCCTTCTCCAAAATCGGCTCTGTGGAGTGTACCGCAAGCGAGGGCCTGATGACGGAGATCCTGGCCAACGAGTGGGGCTTCATCGGCTACGCCGTCACCGACATTTACGACGACGTGGATCTTTGGACAGCGGTGCTCAACGCCGGAACCACCTGCTTTGATACCCGTGGACAGTCCGGCTTCTATACCACCACCACGCTGGAAAGCTCCAATCTGTTCCGCAACCTGATCGAAGGGGTGGGACTGAACGCCAATCTCATTGACGGAGACGCCAATCTCCAGCGAAAGCTGAAGGAGGCTGTGCACAAAAACATTTACGCCTGGACGGAGAGCCACCTGATGAACCGCTACAATGCCACCACCCGGGTGGAAAGCCAGGTGACCTGGTGGCGGGCTGCCTACGGCGCTGCCGCCGGAATATCCGGTGTGGTGATGGTGGTGGGTGCTGCCCTGTATGTGACCGCCTACCGGCGGGGACGGGAGGAATTCTGATATGAAGCATTGTGCCATTTCCTGCTATCTCAATGCAATCGCCGCTGTCGCCGGAGCGGCCGGGATACTGCTCACCGTGCTGAGCAGCACTGCCACTGCCGACAACGCCCTCCGTGGTCTGGGACTGACGGTGGCCGCCGGAGCCGCCGCTGTGGCCCTGGTGCTGCTGGCCATCTGGATGCCCACCCGGAAGGGGAATCACGATCCTATCTCCGCGGTGTCGGTGGTGGCCGCTATCGCCCTGTTCACCTATGTGTTTGGGCAGGTGGTCAGCCAGCGGATCATGCTCATCGCGGGCCTGTTCTCCTTCAATGCCGGCAATACCGCCGGGTGGGGCGTGTTCCGCCTGGTGGTGGCGGCTTCGGTGTGCCTGCTGGCCGCCAATCTGCTGTTGGTGGTGGGTTCCTTCAACCGGTCGGTGAAGTGAGCCGCCCCGGCCAATACGGAAAAGGATCAAACCGTCGGCCCCATACCGGTTGGGAAATCCGGCATGGGGCCGCGGTGAAAAGAGGAATCGCCTATGAGCAAGCATGATTCATCCGCACCCGGCAGCCCGGGGATAAACCGGGCCAAGCCCTACCAACTGGTGCTGTTTCCTCTGAACAACGGCGCCACCAACGTTTACTACGTGCTGATCCTCACTTATATCGCAACCTTCGGGAACGTGGTGCTGGGCCTGGCCATGGTGTTTGCCTCCTTCCTGGTGACGGGGATGCGGGTGTTCGATGCCATCACCGACCCCATTATCGGCGCGCTGATGGATCGCACCAACGGCCGGTTCGGAAAATTCCGTCCCTTTATGGTGATTGGCTGCGCCATTATGGCCCTGTCCGTCACCGCCCTGTACGTGCTGACCCCCTATATTCCGTCGGAGTGGATGGCCCTGCGGTACGCGGCCTTTGTGGTGCTGTACGCCGTGTGGGTGATCGGGTATACCTTCCAGACCTCCGTCACCCGGGCGGCCCAGGCCGTGCTCACCAACGATCCCAAACAGCGGCCCCTGTTCACCATCTTCAACACCGTGGGTTCCCTGGCGGGAATGGGAGTGATGCAGCTCATCGGCCCCATCCTGGCCCGGGACGACCTGCTGGGGGACTACAACCGCTCCTGGTTTGCGGTGATGACGCCCATCGGCATCGCCACGTCGGTGCTGCTGACCATCCTGGCGGTGATCGGCATCTGGGAGAAGGATCAGCCCAAGTATTTCGGACTGGGAGGAGAGGGACAGCAGCGGGTGCGCCTGTCCCAGTATCTGGCCATCATCCGGGCCAACAAGCCCCTGCAGCGGCTGATGGTGGCCGGCGGCGGGTGCAAGCTGGCGTTATCTATCGCCACCAATCTGACGGTGCTGTCCATGCTGTACGCCTCCATGATGGGCCGGTATGACAGCCTGTACCTGCCTATGATGGTGTGGGGATATGTGTGCGCCGTTCCCTTCTTCCTGCTTACTGTCCGGACCGCTCAGAAGTACGGACAGCGGGCCTCCCTGATGCGGTATGTGTCGGTGGCCCTGGCCTGCTACTGCGTGGTGCTGGTGCTGCTGATCCTGTGGCGGCCGGACAACCCTGCCTTCCAGCTGAACCTGTATTCCACGGATGGGGGCTTTCACCTGACGGTGAATCTGTATACCATTCTGTTTATGATTTTCTTTGGCGTGGGCTATGGCGCTTACTATGCCACTGCCGACATGCCCATCCCCATGGTGGCCGACTGCTCCGACTACGAGACCTACCGTACCGGCAGCTTTGTGCCCGGTATTATGGGCACCTTGTTTTCCCTGGTGGATAAGCTGGTGTCCTCCCTGTCTGCCACGGTGGTGGGGGTGGCGGTGTCCCTCATCGGCCTGGACACCTTGCCCACCAAGGTGACGCCCTATACGGAGGGGATGAACTGGGTGGTGATCATCTTGTTCTGCATCATTCCCATGATCGCCTGGGCCGTGACCCTTGTGGCTATGCGGGGCTACACCCTTACCGGAGAACGAATGCGGGAGATCCGCATCGTCAACGCGGCCAGAAAGGCCGCCGTGGCCCGGGGAATGACCGTGGAACAGGCCATGGAGCAGATGAAAACTCCGGAGCAGGTGCCGCCGGAATTTCGGGAGCGGTAGCGCCTGGGCCTGACGGCGGGCAGCTCGGTTTTTTGCAAAGCGGAGAGGGGGAGCGGCCCCTTTCCGCTTTTCATTTCTTCCATTTTGTGCTACACTGAGAAAAAGCGCTGCCCGGCGGATGCCCGCCGGTGAGAGAGGGGAGAAAACCATGCAGGAAAAACGGATGAGACAGATTACGCTGCAGGTGGCGGAGGCCTTGACGGCGCAGAAGCTCTCCTATGCCCCTACCAGACGGGCCGCCATTGAGCTGCTGCGGACGCCGGGCTGGACGGAGGAGCTGCTGTCCCTGCTGCCCATCCGCAGTCGGCTGGAGTGCGGTCAGATTCTGGATCTGTGCGCCCCCATTCTGCCCAAGCTGTCCCCGGCTCCTCCCGACGGATGGCTGGCGTTTTGCTACCGGTATATCCGGGACATCCTCTTCCCGGAGGGTGGCTTTGCCCCCGACAAGGAGGAGTATGAGGACGGGGCCCGGTTTTATCTGACGGTGCTGCAGATCATGCTGGATCAGGAGCGGCAGGCTCTGCCCTTTGATCCCCTGATGGATCTGGAGCTGCTGCCTCCGGAGGTCTACCAGGGCTGCGACAGCGCGGCGGAGTACGGCCGCTTTCTGGAGCGGTACCGCCAGGAGTACGTCTATGAGCTGATGCGCCTGGGGCAGGAGGTCACGCCCTTCCGCACCCTGGGCCACATTGCCGGGGTGCACCACATCGCGGTAACGGTGGCCCGCGGGCTGAAAGACGCCGGGGTGGAGGTGGATCTGGCCCTGGCCTCCGGCGCCGCTGCCGCCCACGACATCGGCAAGTACGGCTGCCGGGCGGGGGAGCGGGTGCCCTACCTCCACTACTACTACACCGACCAGTGGCTCCAGAAGCGGGAGATGCCGGGGATCAGCCACATCGCCGCCAACCATTCCACCTGGGATCTGGAGCTGGAATCTCTGTCGGTGGAGTCTCTGTGCCTGATCTACGCCGATTTCCGTTCCAAGCAGGATCGGGACAAGGACGGCAACGAGATCACGGTGCTCTATCCCCTGGACGCGTCTTTCCAGGTGATTTTGTCCAAACTGGACAATGTGGACGCCAGCAAACGCCGCCGGTACGAGATGGTGTACGGCCGGCTCCATGATTTTGAGGATTACATGCGCTCCCTGGGGGTGGATGTGGAGCTCACCGGCCATCCCCAGCCGGTGAAGAAGGCCAGGGATCCCTCCCTGATGAACCCTCAGGAGACGGTAGAGGGGCTGGCCCTGCTGTCTGTGGGGCACAGCCTGCGGCTGATGCACCTGCTGTCCAATGAGCGGAAGTTCGGCAATATCATCGAGGCGGCCCGCTCCACCAAGGACTGGAAGCAGCTGCGGGCCTATCTGAACATCTTCCAGGAGTACCTGACCTATCTGTCGGTGAAGCAGAAGACCCAGGCCCTGGCCTTCCTCTACGAGCTGCTGGTCCACCGGGAGGGTGACATTCGCCGTCAGGCAGCGGCCATCATGGGCCAGATGATCGCCCAGTTCCATCTGGTCTACCAGAAGGAGCTGCCCGCCGACGCCCTGGAGGATCCCTCGGAGCAGGTGCCCTTCGACCTGTGGAGGGAGTACCTGGAGCGGATCATCCACCCGGATCACAAGACCACCCAGCAGCAGCGCAGCCACATCAGCTACACGCTGAAGCTGGTGCTGTCCGCCATGCTGGAGTATGCCAGCCCGGGGGACATCCCCAAATTCCTGGCGGAGCTGTTCCGGTATTACCGGGACCCGGAGCAGACGGAGGCGGATACCGCCTTCACCCTGCTGGACGCGGCCTGCTACATTCCCGCCCAATACTGCGGCCAGCAGATGCGGGAGCGGATGATTGAATTTGCCGCCCACTGGGCGGCCTCCCGGGATCTGCGGATGGAGACGGCGGCGCTGCTCTTCCTCCGCCGGGCGGAGCGTTCCCTCTCCCGGGAGCATCCCCAGCTGCGCCGGATCGTGGACATTGCCCGGGCCGTGCCCCCCAGCAGCCTGACGGTGACCTTCCTGCAGTACCGCATCCTCCGCCGGGCGGGGGAGGATGTGTCCTACCACAAGCATGTTCTTTACGATCAGAATGTGACCAGTGAGGTCTTTCTGGACAACCTGAAAACCGCCACCCCGTGGATCGTCAAGTCTGTGGGCGTGGAGCTGCTGCGGGATCAAGTGGAATACGGCCTGATGGAGCATATCCTGCATATCTGCACCCATTTCTCCAACCTGGTCAAGGTGTCGGAGCGGGTGGTGGTGCGCCACGAGGCCGGCGCCGCCCTGGTGCGGATTCTCCCCCTCCTCCGCCGGGATCAGCGCAACGAGGTGGTGGTGGAGCTGGGCAAGGGCCTGGAGATGGGACAGTATTCCATCTCCAAGTACATCCCCCAGTATCTGGGACAGGCGGCCCTGTTCCTCTACCCCAGCGAGCTGAATGAGCAGGTGCTGTGGCTGAGGACCCTGCTGGGCTCCCCCAACGACTCGGCGGTGTCCGGCGCGCTGAATACCATCGCCGTGCTGCTGCAGCACTATCCGGCTTACCGTACCCGGTTCAACGAGACGGAAGCTGATTTTGAAAACCGCCGTCAGGAGCTGCTGGGCCTGCTGCTGCTGGGCCTGGCCCACTACCGCACCTCCGTGCGGCAGGAGGCGCTGCTGGTCACCGGCAAGCTGCTGTATGAAAGCAACGTGCTGCCCATGGAGGAGAAGGCCCATCTCTTCTCCCTCAGCTACCGCAAGCTCCTGTTCCTCATTCAGGAATCTGCCGGCAGTGCCGACGACCTTACCTTCTTCTACCGTGCGGCGGCGTTGGCCCACATCAGCCGGTTTATCTCCCTGTGGCGGCTGGATCATGGCCCCTTCACCTTCACTCCGCCCCAGCGCATCGCCTTCTTCCCCGGTACCTTCGATCCCTTCACCCTGTCTCACAAGGGCATCGTCCGGGCCATCCGGGACCTGGGCTTTGAGGTGTATCTGGCGGTGGATGAGTTCTCCTGGTCCAAAAAGGCTCAGCCCCACCTGATCCGGCGGCAGATCGTCAATCTGTCGGTGGCGGGGGACTTCCACGTCCACCTGTTCCCGGACGACGTGCCGGTGAACATCGCCAATCCCGCCGATCTGAAACGGCTGCGGGAGCTGTTCCCCAACCAGGAGCTGTATCTGGTGGTGGGCAGCGACGTGGTCAGCCACGCCTCCTCCTACCAGGTGCCGCCTCAGCCCTGGTCCGTCCACTCCATGAACCACATCATTTTCCACCGGGCCGGAGAGGCGCCCCTGCCCCAGGGGGATCAGCTGCCCATCACCGGCGAGGTGATCCAGCTGCAGCTGCCTCCCCACCTGGAGGATATCAGCTCCACCCGCATCCGGGAAAACGTGGACATGAACCGGGACATCTCCAATCTGATCGACCCGGTAATCCAGGACTTTATCTATCAGAACGGGCTCTACCTTCGGGACAGCCAGAACAAGCCGGTGCTGGGCGCCGGGGACTGGGAGTTCCAGTGGATCGACGATCCGAATCCCATGCTGGTGCACGACCTGACCGCCGGACAGCCGGATCGGGAGGCGGTTCGGGCGGGTATTCTCCAGTGGGGGGATCGAATCCTCACCCTTCGCTGGCGCAGCGACGGCCGGATCCTGGGGTATATCAGCTTCCGGTACCTGTCCGCCAGCCACCTGTTCGGCGCTCTGCGGGACACGGAGCTGGCCAACCGCATCCGCCTGCGCTCGGCGGGCACCACCCTGATGATTACCTCCCTGGCGGCCGACCGCTCCGACCCCCTGCGGGACAATCTGCAGCTGCTGCTTACCGAGGTGCTGGCCCAGGCCCTGGCCGACGACTGTATCTACGGCCTGTACCGGCCCCATGGAAATTTGCCCGATCACACCCTGGAGGACGCTTTGCTGCGCCAGGGCTTCTTCCGCCAGGAGAAGGACGCTCCCTTGTGGGAGGTGGATATGAGCGCCCCTTCGGTGCTGATTCAGAATCTGGAGACCACCATCCAAGACCCCCTCAACCGGAATCCAAAGGTGCTGGCGGCCATTCAGGAGGGGCATCGCCGCCTCCAGCGCACCCTGACCAAGCTGTTCCCCGGGTCCCTGGTGCTGACCATCTCCTCCGACGTGATTCATCAGCGTCTGCTGCAGATGATCACCACTTACAACGAGGTGCCCGCCGAACCCACGGAGCCCAGGCGGCTGGGAAAGAATATGTGCGTCCCCTACGGCAAGCTGCTCCGGGGTAAGACGGTGCCCAACACCGTGACCAAAACCATCCACACCGACAAGGTCTTTACCCCCGACCTGTCCCAGCATACCATGGAGGCTTTCCCTTACTACTCCCCCATCCCCAGCCAGATCCGCACCATCAAATCCTTCAACCGACCGGTGATTCTGGTGGACGACCTGATGCACCCCGGATTCCGCATCAAGGCCCTGGATCCCATTCTCCGGGAGGAGCAGGTGGACATCCGCATGGTGCTGGTGGGCCTGCTGTCCGGCCACGGCCGGGATCTGATGGACTCCTACGGCTGGCCGGTGGACAGTGTGTACTTCCTCCCCCGGCTGCGGGAGTGGTTCGTGGAATCCACCCTGTACCCCTTCATCGGCGGCAACACCGTCCGGCGGGACGCCTCGCCGGTGCCCGGCCTGCTGCCCGGTATCAACCATATCCTACCCTACGCATCCCCCCTCTTCCGGGGCCAGTGCAGCGAAGAGGCGGTCTTTGAACTGTCACGGTGCTGCCTGGAGTCCGCCCGGGATGTGATCCTCACCCTGGAGCAGGAGTACCGCAGCCTGTACGGACGGAACCTCACCCTCAGCCGCCTGCCCGAGGCGGTGATCCTCCCCCTGTGCCTGGATAAGGGCACCTGCCTGGGCTATGATCCCTCTCTGGCGGCCTCCGTCTATCTGGAAAATGACCTGGAGCAGCTGCTGCGTACCTACCGGGTATAGCTGAAAAATGATTCCGAGGTGTAATATCATGTATTATTATTACGAAAAGGCGGGCAAAACCCTGGCTTCCTTCCGGGACGACCTGCCCTATACCAAGTGTGCCGCGCCTGGGGAAGGTCCCATCTTCTTCCTGGTGGAGGGGGATCCGGTGCTGGGCCGGGGCGCCTTCCGGGTGGCCCATCCCGGTCAGCTCCGCTGCCCCCACGGGCTGGAGGTGCTGGACGCCGGACGCTTGCCCCAGGTGGAGCTGGACGCCCCCCTGTCCGCCGCTTTGGCGGAGGGGCGGCTGACCGCCGTCAATAGGAGCCGCCCCGGCTGGGAGGACATCCTCACCGCCATCCCCAAACAGGGGAAAAAGCGGGTGAATATCCTGGCCATCGGAGATGTGGGCTCCACCCTGCTGACGGGGCTGAAGCTGCTGGGCGGGGATGTGATTGACTCCATCGGCATCTGCGATCTCAGCGACGCCATTACCGCCCGGTGGGAGTTTGAGATGGGCCAGATCAATCTGCCCTGGAACTATGACGTATTCCCGGAGGTGGAGGTCATTCCCCCGGAGAAGCTGTTTGACTGCGATATGTTCGTCTTTGTGGCCTCCCGGGGGATCCCACCGGTGGGCTCTCAGGTGAAGGATGTGCGGATGGCCCAGTTTGAGACCAACGCCGCCATTGTCAAGCAGTATGCCCGCATGGCCCGGCAGGCAGGGTTCCGGGGCCTGTGGTGCGCCGTGTCCGACCCGGTGGATCCCCTGGCAAAAACCGCCTATCTGGAGAGCAACAAGGATGAAAACGGCGTGTGGGACGGCAAGGGCCTGCGCCCTGAGCAGGTGCAGGGCTTCGGCCTGGGGGTGATGAATGCCCGGGCGGCCTATTTCGCCAAGCGGGACAGCCGCTTTGCCTCCTTCCTGACGGAGGGCCGCTCCTTTGGGCCTCACGGCACCGGGCTGACGGTGGCCAATTCCATTGAGCACTATGACGACGCCCTCTCCCAGGAGCTGACCCAGCTCACTGTGACCGCCAACCTGAAAATGCGGGAGATCGGCTTCAAGCCCTACGTGGCTCCCGCCCTGTCCTCCGGAGCGTTGTCCCTGCTGCTGACCCTTCGGGGGGAGTGGCACTGCGGCTCTGTGTTCCTGGACGGCATCTATATGGGCGTGAAAAACCGCTACACCCCCGCCGGGGTGGAGACGGAGCTGCTGCCCCACATCCCCGACGCCCTTTACGCCCATATCCAGGCGGCGGCAGAGCATTTGAAGGAGATCCTCTGATCATTCCGGGAAAACGAAGGTGAACGACATGTCCCTGATTTTGGTTTCACCCAATCTGGATCAGCCTCAGCGGCAGGCCAGACTGGAAGGGGTTCTGGCCCCTCTGGCAGAGCGGGGGGATATTTACCGGGTAAGCCGTGCCGAGGAGCTGGCCCCCCGGCCTGGTGACCGGTTGGTTTTTGCCCTTGCCCTGGATGAGACGGGGCTGAACCAGCAGTATCTGCCCTTTCTGGCACGGCTGCGGCGGGAGCGGGAGCTGCTGAAGGGGTGCACCGGTGGGATCATCGTGGATGGCCCCGGGGAGTTGTATACCAAATCCACCGCCGCCAATCTGGCCCTGGCCATGAACGGGGCGGGCTGCGCCCTCATCGGGCGGCCTCTGGTGGAGGCCACCGGCTCCCTGGCCAACTTCGCCGTCCAGGCCCAAAACCTGGGCACCGACCTGCCGGGCGCTTATCAGGCCGCAGTTGCCCAGCTGATCCAGCGGCTGGAGACGGAGATCTTCCCTCGGCGGGAACGGCCCAAACTGCTGGCGCTCCATGCTTCCAGCCACCATACCTCCAACACCATGGCCCTTTGGGACCAGGTCCGGAATCGTCTGGGGGACAGGTGGGAGATTCGGGAGATCGGGCTGCGGAACGGAACCATTTCCGACTGCTCCGGCTGCCCCTACACCATGTGCCTCCACTTTGGGGAGCGGGGGGGCTGCTTCTACGGCGGAGTCATGTCCCAGGAGGTATATCCCGCCGTGCGGTGGGCCGACGCACTGGTGCTTTTGTGCCCCAACTACAACGATGCCCTGTCGGCCAACCTCACCGCCTTTATCAACCGGCTTACCTCTCTGTTCCGTCAGACCCGCTTTTATGACAAGGCGGTGTTTGCCCTGGTGGTGTCCGGGTACTCCGGTGGGGATCTGGTAGCCCGGCAGGTGGTTTCCGCCATGAATATGAATAAATCCTTCTATCTGCCCCCCTATTTTGCCATGCTGGAGACGGCCAACCGGCCGGGGGAGGTGCTGGCCGCCCTGGGGATCCATCAGCGTCTGGACGACTTTGCCCGGCGGATGGAGGAAAGCCTTGTGCAGCCCAGCGAACCATAGAACAAAGCGAAGGGAGAGCGGCCCGTTTTGGGCCGCTCTCCCTTTGAAATTTTGTGATGTTAGGAAATGGGGTGCCGCTGTACCCAGACCCGGCCCACCACCGCGCCCAGCATGAAGATGTTCCCGCAGAAATACAGCCATACCAGCAGGATGATAATGGAGGCCAGGGAGCCGTACACCAGGGAGTACCGGGAGGACATGTCGATAAACCAGGAGAACAGGACGGAGCAGGCCACCATGCCCAGGGCGGAAATGGTGGCGGTCAGGCGCAGCATTCCTTTTCGGTGGAAGCGGATGGCCCGGGGGGTACCCGCCCGGTAAATGACCAGCACCAGCAGCAGCACCACGCAGAACAGCAGCAGATAGCGCAGCCACCGCCATACGGCGGACAGAGAGGGGAGAGAGGGCAGCAGCGCCAGCAGGGGCTTGGGCAGCAGATCGTTCAGGGCCCGGAAGAACCATTCGCCGGTGAAAATCACCACGATAGACAGGTAAACCGTCAACAGGAAGATGAGGGAAAGGGCTACGCTGAATATCACCCGCCGGACTGGGTTTTCCACCTGGATGGCATAAAGGTCATCCATGGTTTGCAGCAGGGTACGCATGCCTGCGGAGGCAGACAGAATGATGGTGAACATACAGGCCAGCAGCAGCGGAGTGGTTTGGCTTTGGGGAATGCTGGACACATAGGTTAGGTAATCCAGGATGATGTTCAGGCTGTCCCTGGGCAGCAGGGGGTCCAGCACGGAAAAAATCTGCTGTGCGTCCAGAGGCAGCAGGCCGATGAGGTAGTTGACGCACATCAGCAGGGGAAACAGGGTCATAATCAGGTAATAGGACAGGGCTGCGGCGGTTCGGGCCACACCCACCCGGCCGTAGACGTCCGCGGTCTCCAGCACAAAGGATATGGGGGGCCATTTCTCCAGGGCGCGGAGCATGAGCCGCACCTCCTCTCCGGAAGGGCCTGCCTTCCCCCCCTCAGTGTACCAGATTTTCAGGCGGAAAGCCATCGTTTTCTGGAAAGCAAAAAGCCGTCTGCAATTGCAGACGGCTCATTTCACTTGCTTTGGAACAGACAATCAGGCCAGCTTGTTCAGCTTGATGGTCATGCTGCTCTTCTTGTTGGCAGCGTTGTTCTTGTGCAGCAGACCCTTGGCAGCAGCCTTGTCCACGGCCTTCACAGCCACCTTGTAAGCGACATCGGCCTCGCTGCGGTTGCCTTCGGCCACCGCCGCCTCAAACTTCTTGAGCTCGGTCTTCAGCGCAGACTTAGCGGCCTTGTTCTGCATGGCCTTGGTCTCAGCAACCAGGACACGCTTCTTTGCAGACTTGATATTCGGCAAACCAAACACCTCCTCCGATTCTGCAATCGTCAAAATTTGAGCACATAAACCCTGTGCGGATATGTATTATAACACCTGCCCCCAGGAATTGCAACTATTTTTTTGAATTTTTTTGTCCGGCGGTTAAGGCCTGTTTCCCAGGGCAATCTAAGGGGGAGCGTGTCCGTATTTTTTGGGAAAACAGGAGGGCATATGGCACAGATTCGTACCGATTTGGCGTTGGAAGCGAAGGCTCTGTGGCAGGAGCGGGCGGGGGAGATGACCCGCCTGGAGGGAGTGGAGGCCACAGAATCGGTTCGGGAGGGATTTCCCTGCACTCTGGTGCACATCACCAGCGACCGGGGAGCCCAGGCTCTGGGCATGCCCGTGGGCCGGTATGTGACCCTGACCATGGACGGGCTGCTTCGCCGGGAGGAGAATGCCTTCTCCCGGGGAGTGACCGCCATCGCCCGGGAGCTGGAATCGCTGATGGACGACCTTCCCGAGGACGGGCCGGTGCTGGTGGTGGGGCTGGGCAACAGCGCCATTACCCCAGACGCCATCGGCCCCAGGGCACACCGGTACACGCTGGTGACCCGCCATCTGGTGGAGGGCCTGCCGGAGCAGTTCGGCGCCTTTCGTCCGGTGAGTGCCCTGGCCCCCGGCGTGCTGGGTACCACGGGGATGGAGAGCGGCCAGGTGGTGCAGGCAGTGTGCCGGGAGCTGCGCCCTGTTTGCGTGGTGGCGGTGGATGCTCTGGCCGCCCGCTCCGTCAGCCGGCTGTGCCGCACCGTTCAGCTGGCGGATACGGGGATCGCTCCCGGGTCGGGCATCGGGAACTGTCGGGCTGCCCTGAACCGGGAGACCCTGGGC
This sequence comes from uncultured Oscillospiraceae bacterium, assembly GCA_944387225.1. Classification (GTDB taxonomy): domain Bacteria; phylum Bacillota; class Clostridia; order Oscillospirales; family Oscillospiraceae; genus Lawsonibacter. The sequence goes on from CALXDY010000093.1 coordinate 49,328, forward strand.
ATTCCTGTCCTGGCGGTGGGGGTGCCTACGGTAGTGGACTGCGCCACCTTGGCCGCGGATCTGGCCCCGGGGGCGGCTCTGTCCCACAGTGGGGACCTGCTGGTGACGCCAAAGGACATTGACAGCCGGGTGGACGATCTGTCCAAGGTGATCGGCTACGGAATCAGCATGGCGCTGCAGCCCGGGCTGACGGTAGGGGATCTGGACCTTCTGCTCACCTAGGAACGGATTGAATCAGCAAAATCAAACTGATATTGGTCAGATACAGCACCAGAAATTCTCCTACGGTTCGTTTCATCCATGCATCCATCTTCACCCCTCCTTCCCCCTACCATACGGGAGGAGGAAATGGAATATACCGCCAAAAAACGGGACAGACTATTGCCAGAACCGGGAAGCGGAGAACGCTTTCCACTGGAAAGGATGGACTGTCTATGGTGAAAGGCATCACCCGTCAGGTGATACTGGTGAAATCTCCCGACCCCAAGCTGTTTGAGGAGGCCATTTTTATTGTCAAGGAGGAGGCGCTGGCCCGCCAGGGCGTCACCGCCGATCAGGTGCTGCGCCAGGCTCGTCAGGCGGCGGACGGGTATCTGAAGGGCAGCCGGGCCTGGAACCGGCGGCTGGACGGGATGTGGAGGCTGTCCGGGCCCATCTGGTGCTGCGCGGGGGCGGCCGCCGCTTCTCTGGCCTGGTATGCCGCCTTGTTCCTGCTATAAAAATCCTTCCATTTTTCTTAAGAGAATCACAAGAAAACCTTTCGGGGAATTGCACAAACTGTATGCTATCCTTTCATACAGTTAAGGCCGGAACCATCCGGCCAAAGGAGAGTGATCGCATGTCTGATTTGCTGCAAGTGACCGATTTGGTGAAGGTCTACGGCCGCCGGGACGCGGCGACCCGGGCGCTGGACGGGGTAAGCCTGTCCCTGGCGGCGCGGGAGTCTGTGGGTATCATGGGTGCTTCCGGCTCGGGGAAACCAACCCTTCTGAACGGTGTGTCCCCCATTGACC
>CALXDY010000094.1 GCA_944387225.1 uncultured Oscillospiraceae bacterium
GAGTTGAGAGTGAAGAGTGGAGATTTCCTCGCCGCTGCTGCCCCGCACAAAGGCAATTTTCCTATCCGGGCGCACAAAGCGCCCCTACGAATAGGCGGAGGGATGCAGCAAAAACCCCCGCACAAAGCCCCTTGTCTTTTGAGCGTTACCTACTGTCCTCCATAAAAGGTCATTCCTCCTCCTATGGGGGACCGGGGGGAGAGCGGGGATATGGACCTTGGACGGGCTGGTACAGCTCGGACAAGTCCATCTGCTCCCCGCGGACCCCCGGCACGTTTTTGGTTCCTTTTGTCGTGTAACAAAAGGAACCCGCCCGCAGGCGGAATCTCCTCTTGTAAAAAAGGATTGCTCCAACACAAAAACGGCTCAGGAGCCAAAGCTCCTGAGCCGTTTTTCATTGGACTTTACAGGTTCTGATCCAGGATCTGGGTAAACGCCTCGGCGGGCAGGGCGCCCACCTGACGGCCGATCTCCTTGCCGTCCTTGAAGAAGATGACGGTGGGGATGCTCATCACGCCGTAGCGCATGGCCAGCTCACCCTGAGCGTCCACATCCACCTTGCCCACCAGGGCCTTGCCCTCATACTGCTCGGCCAGGGACTCGATCACGGGCCCCAGCATGCGGCAGGGCATGCACCAGTTGGCCCAAAAGTCCACCATCATCAGCTTGCCGGAGGCCAGGTCGCTGTCAAACGCAGCCAGATCGTAATGCTTCAATGCCCTAATAATACGCTCCTTTGTGTTTTGAATGTTGGTTGGTTATCCGTTGTCCTGTTTTTCACAATATTCCGCGGCGGACAGGCCGGCGATCAGCCCCTCCCCCACCGCCTTGGACACCTGCCAGGGGGCTCCGGTGCAGTCCCCGGCGGCGAAGACCCCTTCCACGCCGGTAAACATGTTCCGATCCACCTGGATGTCGGCGCCGTTGAGGGTCAGGCCGGGCAGCAGATCCTTGGGGGCCACCGCCTCCCGCAGGATAAACACCCCGTCGCAGGGGATTTCTGTCCCGTCGGCCACCAGGGTATGGACCGTCTGCTCCCCCCGGATCTCCAGGCGGTTGGCCTGGACAAAGGGGATGTCCCCGGCCAGGGACTCCGGCCGCTTGGGAGCCACGTAGGTCACCTGACAGCCCAGCCCCTTCAGGTAGGCGGCTTCAGCGGGAGCCTCTTTGCTCCGGCCCACCACCGCCACACGCTTGCCCCGGTAGAGCATTCCGTCGCAGGTGGCGCAGTAGCTCACACCCCGGCCCAGGAATTCCTCCTCCCCCGGGTACTTGGCCTGACGAACCAGGCCGGGAGCCAGCACCAGGGTGCGGCCCTGATAGATCTCCTCCCCGGCGGTGAGGTGAAAGCCGTTCCAGGCCATGATGGCGTTGACCCGGGTGTGGATCAGCTCCACCCCCATGTCCAGGGCGTGGCTGGTGAATTGCTCCAGCATCTCCGCCCCGGTGACGGCGGGCATGCCCAGATAGTTGTCAATCCGCTCCGCCTTCGCCAGCGGGCTTTCCTGCCAGGGCCGGCCCAGCACCAGCGCGGTGTGGTTCCGTCCCCGGGCGGCCAGGGCGGCGGACAGGCCGGCGGGCCCGGTGCCCAGCACAATCACATCGTAAATCATGGTCGTCAGCTCCTTCCCTGTTTTCGACCTAAGTTTACCCCAAATCTTCCCCGGCTTCCGTGACTTGGTCACACGACTCCATGGATTTTGGGCCGAAGCTGTTGGGCAGCAGCTGATCCAGGGTGGACCGGTGCAGCACCCCGTCCCCTCCGGCGGCGATCACCCGCAGCCCGGGGGCAAACTCCGCCAGCATCTGGCGGCAGGCGCCGCAGGGCCAGCAGGGCGTGTCGCCCCCGCCCACAATGGCGATGGCCTGGAAGTCACCTCGCCGTCCCTGGCTCACCGCCTTCACCAAAGCCGTCCGCTCGGCGCAGATGGTGGAGCCGTAAGCGGCGTTTTCCACGTTGCAGCCGGTAAATACCGTCCCGTCCCCGCACAGCAGCGCCGCCCCCACTGGGAACCGGGAATAGGGGGCGTAGGCGTTCTTTCTGGCCTCCCAGGCCAGAGCCGCCAGCTCTTGATCGGTCACAGGCCATCCCTCCTTTTCGCATACACTGTAATCATTATAGCATCCGTCCGCGGAAAAAGAAAGCGGACATCAAGCCCCGCTCCAAAAATTCCTGACGCCTGGCTTTCCTAAGTACGGGGGCAGTGCCCCCGGGGCCTTTAGTTCAGGCCCATGGCCTCGGTCATGGAGTCCACGGCCTCGGCCATCCGCTTTGCGGCCTTGTCAGCGATGCGCTGCATGTCCCGACGTCTGGGGGACATGGCCATGCCGATGGCGGCTCCGGCCATCATACCCATGGCCATGCCCGCCGCGAAGGATCCGGTACCCTGCATACAGTTTTCCTCCTTTCCCGCCGGTCTGTGGTTCAGAACCCGGTCACTGGTATTCTGTCCCCAAAAACGGAAAAAATCCGTTGCGTAAATCTGGTTCTGCCGTTATAATGCACAGTAGATAAGTGCGGGCACAGGGCCCGTCACAGGTTCAATCCAAGCGGGAGGAACAGCATCGCCATGAAACTACTGATTCAGAACGGACGGGTGGTGGATCCGGTGAAGGGCACCGTGACCATCCAGGATCTGTATGTGGAAGACGGCCGGATCGTCCAGATGGACAAGGGGATCCAGGCCCAGGCCGACCAGGTGATCGACGCCACAGGGCTTGTGGTCTGTCCCGGCCTGGTGGACATGCACGTCCATCTCCGGGACCCCGGCCTGACGTATAAGGAAGATATTTTTACCGGCTGCGCCGCGGCGGCCCGGGGCGGCGTCACCGCTCTGGCCTGCATGGCCAACACCGACCCGGTGGTGGACAGCCCGGAGCAGATCGCCTATATCTACGAAAAGGCGGCCCAGGCCAACGGCGTCCAGGTCTATCCTGTGGCGGCGGTGTCCCGGGGCATGCGTGGAGAGGAACCCACCGACAGCGAGGCGCTGAAGAAGGCGGGGGCCATCGCCCTGTCCGACGACGGCTGCAACGTGGACAACGCCAATCTCATGCGGGACGCCATGATTCGGGCCAAGGGCCAGGGTCTGCCGGTGCTGTGCCACTGTGAGGACACCTCCATGGTGGAAAACCGGGCGGTGAATGAGGGCAGCGTCTCCCGCCAGCTGTGGCTGGAGGGCCGGCCCGCCATCGCCGAGGAGATCATGGTCATGCGGGACGCCATGCTGGCGGAGGAGACCGGGGCCCACGTCCACATCTGCCATGTGTCCACCGCCAAGAGCGTGGACATCATCCGCCGGATGAAGAAGCGGGGCGTGCCGGTGACCTGCGAGACCTGCCCCCAGTATTTCACCCTGACGGAGGACGAGGTGCTCACCCAGGGCTCTCTGGCCCGGGTCAATCCCCCCCTGCGCACCGCCACGGATGTGAAGGGGATCATCACCGGTTTGAAGGACGGCACCATTGACGTCATCGCCACCGACCACGCCCCCCACTCCGCCGAGGAGAAGGCCCGGCCCCTCACCCGTGCCCCCAGCGGCATGGTGGGTCTGGAGACCTCCCTGGCCATCACCCTCACCCAGCTGTACCACACCGGTAAGCTCACCCTCCCCCACATCATCCGGGCCATGACCTGCACCCCCGCCACCATCCTGGGCCTTCACGCCAAGGGGCGGCTGACCCTGGGTGCCGACGGTGACATTACCATTTTCGACCCGGAGGAGGAGTGGGTCATCGATCCGGAGGTCTTTGCCTCCAAGGGCCGCAACACCCCCTTCGCCGGGCACAAGGTGAAGGGCCGGGTGAAGTACACCATCGTGGGCGGCAAAGTGATTTATCGGGACGAGCCTTGAGGCCTTTACTTTAACAGAGAGAGGATGCACAGATTATGTCGTTTGATGTATTGCAGGACAAGATCCTGGAGAAGAACAACCCCACCGTGGCCGGGCTGGACGCCCGCATCGAGTACGTGCCCCAGCACATCCGCCAGGCTGCCTACGCCCAGTACGGTGTGGGCATCAAGGGGGCCGTGGAGGCCATCTGGCAGTTTAATGTGGGGCTGATTGACGCCCTTTGCGACATTGTCCCCGCCGTCAAGCCCCAGGCCGCTTACTATGAGAATCTGGGCTGGCAGGGCATGGAGATGCTGGAGCGCACCATCGCCTACGCCAAGAGCAAGGGCCTGTTTGTCATCGCCGACATCAAGCGGGGTGACATCGGCTCCACCGCCACCGCCTACGCCGAGGGCTGGCTGTCCGGCGCCCCCATCGAGGGCCAGGTGTTCAAGTCCTTTGACGCCGACTGCGTCACCCTCAACGGCTACATGGGCTCCGACTCCATCAAGCCCTTCCTGAAGGCCGCCCAGGGCGAGGACAAGTGCGCCTTCGTCCTGGTCAAGACCTCCAACCCCGGCTCCGGGGAGCTCCAGGACGTGAAGACCGCCGACGGCCGGGCCATCTATGAGGTGATGGGCCAGCTCAACGAGTCCATCGCCGCCGGCACCGAGGGGAAGTACGGCTTCACCATGGCCGGAGCTGTCACCGGCGCCACCTATCCCCAGCAGATCCAGCAGCTGCGGGCCCTGCTGCCCCACACCTTCTTCCTGGTGCCCGGCTACGGCGCCCAGGGCGGTACCGCCGCCGACGTGAAGTTCGCCTTCAACGACAAGGGACACGGCGCCATCGTCAATTCCTCCCGGGGCATCATGTGCGCCTGGCAGAAGACCGGCAAGGACGGCCTGGACTTCGCCGAGGCTGCCCGCAACGCCGCCATCGCCATGCGCGACGACCTACTTTCTTGAAAAGAAAGTAGGCAAAGAATTTTCGCGGAAAGCTAGCGCTTTCCTCCGCTCCCCCTTGAAAGAGTGGAGAGTGAAGAGTGAAGAGTGGAGAGATCCCTTCCCCATCATCACCCGCCACGAAAGGCAATCCCTCCCATGCGGGCCGGCTTTTGTCATTCCCGTCTCTTCACTCTCAACTCTTCACTCTTAACTCTTAATTCCCGTCTCTTCACTCTCAACTCTTCACTCTTAACTCTTAACTCTTAATTCCCGTCTCTTCACTCTTCACTCTCAACTCTTCACTCTCAAAAAAGGTGGAGTTCTACCTCCCGGACGGAGCCCCTTTGAACATTGACTGAAAGGTGATTGCACACATGAAAGTGGAACGCAGATGTAAGATCCTGGAGAAAACCGTCCTGGCCGACGGCGCCGTCTCCATGACGCTGGAGGTGGGCGACATGGTTCGCACCTCCTTCAAAAACCCCGGCCAGTTTGTCCATGTGAAGTGCGGGGAGGGCCTGCTGCTCCGCCGGCCCATCTCCGTGTGTACCTGCGGGGAAGGCGACCCCTCCGACCTGGTGCGGATCGTCTTTGAGGCCCGGGGCGAGGGCACGGCCTGGCTGGCCGCCCGGCCCGCCGGACACCCGGTGGATGTGCTGGGCCTGCTGGGCAACGGCTTCCCCATGAAGAAGGATGGCCGCTATCTCCTGGTGGGGGGCGGCATCGGCGTGCCTCCCATGCTGGGCTGCGCCCAGTTCGCCGGGGTGAAGCCCACCGCCATTCTGGGCTTCCGCTCCAAGGAAAAGGTCATGCTGCTGGACGAGTTTGCCGACGTGTGTGAGAAGGTGCTTCCCGCCACCGACGACGGCTCCTTCGGCTACCACGGCTTTGTGGACGCCCTGGTGCGTCAGGAGCTGGCAGAGAATAAGGAATATGACGCCGTGCTGGCCTGCGGCCCCAAGCCCATGCTGCGGAACGTGGCCAAGGCGGCGGAGGAATTCGGCGTGCCCTGCCTGGTGTCCATGGAGGAGCGGATGGGCTGCGGCGTAGGGGCCTGCCTGGTGTGCGCCTGCGACATGGCCGACGGCAGCCGCAAGCATGTCTGCAAGGACGGCCCGGTGTTTGACGCCAAGGAGGTGGATTGGAATGCCTAATCAGGTGGATATGACCGTCAATCTGGCGGGAATGGTGATGAAAAACCCGGTGTGCGTGGCCTCCGGCACCTACGGCTTCGGCCGGGAGTACGGCCAGTTCTATGATCTCAGTGAGATCGGCGGCATCTGCGCCAAGGGCCTGACCCTCCACCGCCGGGAGGGCAATCCCGCTCCCCGCATCGCCGAGACCCCCATGGGCATTCTCAACTCCGTGGGCCTGCAAAACCCCGGCGTGGACGCCTTTATTGAACATGAGCTGCCCTACCTGCGGCAGTTTGACGTGAAGGTCATCGCCAACATCTCCGGCAACACCCCGGAGGAGTACGGCATTATGTGTGAAAAGCTGGCTGAGGCCGGTGTGGATATGATCGAGGTCAACATCTCCTGCCCCAACGTGAAGGCGGGGGGTCTGGCCTACGGCACCCGGCCGGAGCTGGCCGCCGAGGTCACCCGGGAGGCCAAGGCCCACGCCGGACCGGTGCCGGTGATGGTGAAGCTGTCCCCCAACGTGACGGATATTACCGACATCGCCAAGGCGGTGGCCGACGCCGGGGCGGACGCACTGTCCCTGATCAACACCCTGCGTGGCATGCGGATCGACGTGAATACCAACCGGCCGGTGCTGAAAATGAATACCGGCGGCCTGTCCGGCCCTGCCGTGCTGCCGGTTGCGGTGCGGATGGTTTGGGAGGTGGCCCAGGCGGTCAACCTGCCCATCCTGGGCATGGGCGGCGTCAGCAAGGGAGAGGACGCGGCCCAGCTGATGCTGGCCGGGGCCACCGCCGTGGCGGTTGGTACCGCCATGTTCGCCGACCCCTTCGCCCCCATCGCCGTCCGGGACGGCCTGGCGGACATCGCCCAGCGGAAGGGACTGACCGCCGTGGCCCAGCTCACCGGAGCGGTGCAGCCCTGGTAACCGATCATCACCGGTCCTGAGGGAGGGAGCACACCCATGCTGGAAGAACTGGTAGCCCTGATCCTGCCCCCGATCATCTCCATCTGCGAGCTGATGGGGATTTTCGTGGTGGCCATCTCCGCCCTGCGTGCCTTCTGGGGCTACTGCAAGGGGCTGGTCACCCACACCCCTCTGGACGTGAAATTCGAGCTGGCCAACGGCCTTGCCACCAGCCTGGAATTCAAAATGGCTGCGGAGATCCTGAAAACCGTCCTGGTGCAGGAGCTCAGCGAGCTGCTGGTGCTGGCAGCGGTGGTGCTGCTGCGTGCCCTGCTGTCCCTGCTCATCCACTTTGAAATGAAATCCCATCGCTGACGGCCTCCGCCGTCGAAGGAGGCATCCACCATTCCATGACCACCATCTATCTCATCCGTCACGCCGAGGCGGAGGGCAACCTGTACCGCCGGATCCACGGCTGGTATGACGCCCTCGTCACCGAGAACGGCCTCCGGCAGATCCAGGCCCTGGCCCACCGCTTCCACGGGGAGCGGATCGACGCGGCCTACTCCAGCGACCTGTACCGCACCCAGGCCACCGCTCAGGCGGTGACGGCCCCCAGGGGTCTGCCTCTCCGCCTCCATTCCGGCCTGCGTGAGGTCAATATGGGGGCCTGGGAGGACCGCACCTGGGGGGACGTGCGCCGCTGGGACGGGGAGCGTCTTTTGCAGTTTAACCGCAGTGACCCGACCTGGCAGGCCCCCAGCGGGGAGAGCCTGGGCCAGGTTGGCCGCCGGTGCGCCGCCGCCCTGGAGGAGATCGCCCGCTCCCACCCGGATCAGACGGTGGCCGTCTTTTCCCACGGCACCGCCATCCGCCAGGCCCTGGCCCACATCCGCAGGGTGGAACCCAAGGACTGGCCCGGCCTGCCCCACAGCGACAACACCGCCGTCACCTGCCTGGCCTGGGACGGGGCGGCCTTCCACGTGATCTACCAGGGGGATAACTCCCACCTGGACGAGTCCCTGTCCACCCTGGCCCGCCAGTCCTGGTGGCGGAAGGGCCCCAACAAGGGGGAGGATGTGAACTTCTGGTTCCGGCCCCTGGATCCGGAGGGGGACCGGGACTGGTACTTATCCCTGCGGCAGGAGATCTGGACCTCCGCCTGGGGGGAGGAGCTTCCCTTCGATGGGGAGGCCCTGTGGGCCTCCGCCGCCGCCCGGCCTGAGGATTGTTTCCTGGCCATGACCGGGGAGCAGCCCGCCGGCGTGGTCCAGTGCAGCCCCACCCGATACCAGGCGGAGGGAGCGGCCTTCCTCTCCTTCGCCGCCATGGCCCCCGATCTCCGGGGCAAGGGCCTGGGCGCCCAGCTGCTGGGCCAGGCCGTGTCCCACTCCCGCCGTCTGGGCCTGACCGCCCTGCGGGTGCGCTGCTCCAGCCGCAGCCGGGAGGCCCTGGCCTTCTTCGCCAAACACGGCTTTTCCACGCAGGGGGAGGATCAGCTGGGCCAGCAGTCGGTGCTGCTGCTCCAGCGCTCCATCACCCAGCCCCCTCTCCCCCAAATTACCTGACCACCTCGGGGCCCTCTCCCCTGCCGGGACGGGCCCCTTTTTCACAGGAGGAACCCTATGACCTTTGACCGCAGCCGCTTTCTCCCCGTCAGCCGGGAGGACATGGCCCAGCGCGGCTGGGACGGCTATGACGTGCTGATTATCACCGGCGACGCCTACGTGGATCACCCCTCCTTCGGCCCCACCATCATCGGCCGGGTGCTGGAGGCGGAGGGTTGGCGGGTGGCGGTGCTGGCCCAGCCCGACTGGCACGGGCCGGAGGCCTTCGCCGCCCTGGGCCGTCCCCGGCTGGCGGTGATGATCTCCGCCGGCAACATCTACTCCATGGTGGCCCACTACACCGCCGCCCGAAAGCTCCGCCACGACGACGCCTACTCCCCCGGCCGGAAGGCGGGCCTGCGCCCCGACCACGCCACCGTGGTCTATTCCAACCGGGTGCGGGAGGCCTTCGGGGACATCCCCATCATCATCGGCGGGCTGGAAGCCAGCCTGCGCCGCTTCGCCCACTACGACTACTGGGAGGATAAGGTGCGCCGGAGCATCCTCTTCGACGCCCAGGCGGACATCCTCACCTACGGCATGGGGGAGCGGGCCTCCAAGGAGATCATCGCCCGCCTGGCCTCCGGCACCCCGGTGGAGGAGATCACCGACGTGCGGGGCACCTGCGTGGCGGTGCCCAACCCGGGCCTGTGCGCCTATCCCATGGTGGAGGTGCCCTCCTTCGAGGAGGTGCGGGACAGCAAGCGGGCCTATGCCCAGGCCACCATGACCGAATACCTGGAGCACGACGCCGTGGTGGGCCGGGCCATATTGCAGAAGCACGGGCGGGAGTACCTGCTGGTCAATCCCCCCGCCTACCCCCTCACCACCCAGGAGATGGACGCCGTGGCGGAGCTGCCCTACGTCCGGGAGCCTCACCCCATGTACGACTCTATGGGGGGCGTGCCCGCCATTGAGGAGGTGCGCTTCTCCGTCACCCATAACCGGGGCTGCTTCGGGGCGTGCAACTTCTGCTCCCTGGCCTTCCACCAGGGACGCACCATCTCCTGCCGCAGCCACGAAAGCGTCATCCGGGAGGTGAAGGCCCTGACGGAGCACCCGGGCTTCAAGGGCTATATCCACGACGTGGGCGGCCCCTCCGCCACCTTCCGCCGCCCCTCCTGCCAGAAACAGCTGAAGGCGGGGATGTGCAAAAACCGGGCCTGTCTGGCTCCCCAGCCCTGCCCCAACCTGGACGCCGACCACACCGACTATATGATGCTGCTGCGGAAGCTCCGGGCCATCCCCAAGGTGAAGAAGGTGTTCATCCGCTCCGGCATCCGGTTCGACTACCTGATGAAGGACCCCAGCGGAGAGTTTTTCACCGACCTGGTGCAGCACCACATCTCCGGCCAGCTGAAGGTGGCCCCGGAGCACTGCGTGGCCCACACCCTGGACTATATGGGCAAGCCCCACATCGAGGTGTACGAAACGTTCCGGGAGAAGTATTTCAAGCTCAACCGCCGCTACGGCAAGGACCAATACCTGGTGCCCTACCTCATCTCCTCCCACCCCGGCTGTACCCTGGAAGACGCGGTTCAGCTGGCGGTGTGGCTGAACAAGCAGGGACACATGCCCGAGCAGGTGCAGGACTTCTACCCCACCCCGGGCACCCTGGCCACCTGCATGTGGTACACCGGCCTGGACCCCCGGACCATGAAGCCGGTGTTCGTCCCCAAGACCCCCCACGACAAGGCCCTGCAGCGGGCGCTGATGCAGTGGCGCAAGCCCCAGAACCGCTCCCTGGTGCTGGAGGCCCTGCACAAGACGGGCCGGGAGGATCTCATCGGCTACGGCAAGGACTGCCTCATCCGGCCGGGCAAGCCCGCCGCCTCCGGCGGCCGCCCCCAGGACGGCAAGCCTGCCGGCAAGGGCAAGCCTGCCGGCAAGAGCAAACCCATCGGAAAATCCGCCCCCGACCGCCGGGACAGCCGCCAAAGCAAGGCCCCCAGCCGCCCGGCCAAGCGGCCCGCAGGCTGGGCCAAGCCCGCCCAGAAGGCGGTGAAGGGCACCAAGAAGCGGAAGGGCCGGTAAGGGCCGGGGCGAAAGAGAAAAAGAAGAAAATTTTTTCTCCAAAATCTTTCCCAAAACCTTGCATTTCCCCCCTTGACGTGGTACAATACCAGGGCATCATGCCCGGGGTGCTGATTTTCCGCCCGGTGCCGGGGCAAAAATTGGCCCGGTTGGCGGGGAGTATGACGCCCCCGGAAAGAACAAACTGAATTTTAGGAGGAAACAAATCATGGCAGTCGTATCTATGAAGCAGCTGCTGGAGGCCGGCGTGCACTTCGGCCACCAGACCCGTCGGTGGAACCCCAAGATGGCCACCTACATTTACACCGAGCGTAACGGCATCTATATCATCGACCTGCAGAAGACCGTGAAGAAGCTGGAGGAGGCCTACAACTTCGTCCGCTCCCTGGGCGAGAAGGGCGAGACCCTGCTGTTCGTGGGCACCAAGAAGCAGGCTCAGGACGCCATCAAGGAAGAGGCTTCCCGCGTGGGCATGTACTGGGTGAACGCTCGTTGGCTGGGCGGCATGCTGACCAACTTCAAGACCATGCGCGGCCGCGTGGAGCGTCTGAACCAGCTCAAGCGCATGCAGGAGGACGGCACCTTCGACATGCTGCCCAAGAAGGAAGTCATGAAGCACCTGGGCGAGATCGCCAAGCTGGAGAAGTACCTGGGCGGCGTTGTGGAGATGAAGAAGCTGCCCGGCGCCCTGTTCGTGGTTGACCCCCGCAAGGAGCGCAACGCCATCAACGAGGCCCGCAAGCTGCACATCCCCATCGTGGCCATTGTGGACACCAACTGCGATCCCGACGAGATCGACTATGTGATCCCCGGCAACGACGACGCCATCCGCGCCATCAAGCTGATCTCCTCCGTCATGGCCAACGCCATCCAGGAGGGCAAGCAGGGCCAGGATCAGGCTCCCGCCGCTGAGGCTGAGGCCGAGACTCAGGCTGCTGAGTAATTCAGACCCGATACGCTGCCCGCCCGGCCGGGCGGGCAGCGTGATTTGAAGTATACGGAGGTAATATATCATGGCTATTTCCGCTAAGGACGTACAGAAGCTGCGCGAGATGACCGGCGTGGGCATGATGGACTGCAAGAAGGCCCTGACCCAGGCTGACGGCGACTTTGACAAGGCCATCGAGTGGCTGCGTGAGAAGGGTCTGGCTGCCCAGACCAAGAAGGCCGGTAAGGTCGCCGCCGAGGGCGTGTCTTACGCCATCGTGGCCGACAACGGCGTGGGCGTGGTCATCGAGGTCAACTCCCAGACCGACTTCGTGGCCAAGAACGAGGTGTTCCAGGACTTCGTGAAGAACCTGGCCAACGTGGTTGCCGCTGAGAATCCCGCCGACGTGGAGGCTCTGAAGGCCTGCACCTATCCCGGCACCGACCGCACCGTGGCCGACGTCACCGCCGACAAGGTGCTGGCCATCGGCGAGAACATCCAGATCCGCCGCTTCGTCCGCTATGCCGAGGGCGTGAACGTGC
>CALXDY010000095.1 GCA_944387225.1 uncultured Oscillospiraceae bacterium
AGAAGGGCTTCAGGGCTTCGCTGCCGGAGCGCTGACTGCGGATGATCCGGTCCTGGTCCACCCCCTTCAGATTCTCCGGGTCTGAGGCGGAAATGGCCAGGTAAGCCGCCCCCTCCCGGGCGTAGTCGTTGTAGAAATGGCGGTTCCATTCCGGCACCGTGTCAAACACGTCGTCGGCGGCGCGGAGAAACTTCTCCCTGCTCAAAACGTCGTCCCGCCAGTTCATGATAACCTCCCGGCAGCCGGCGGCGTAGGCCGCCCGGGCGCACATCCGGGCAAAAGGTGCGCACTCCACCGGAGAGGCCAGCACCAGGTTCTGGCCCTTTTGGATGTTGACGCCCACCTCTACCAGAAGCCGGGCGTATTCCCGCAGTTTTTCTTCCATGATAACACTCCTATTTGAAAAATGGTCTTATTTTCTCCACATGGAGGGGAACAGCAGCACCAGCAGCGGCATGATCTCCAGCCGCCCCAGCAGCATGTTGGCGCTGAGCACGATCTTGCTGAGGGCCGACAGGCCGCCAAAATTGCCGTTAGGGCCCAGAGCCCCCAGAGCCGGTCCTACGTTGCCGATGCAGGTGAGAGAGGCGCTGATGGATTCCACAAAGCCCACATTGTCCCAGGCCACCACAAGAGCTCCCACAATGGTCAGCAGGATATAAGCGTAGAAGAACAGGGACACTCCGGACAAGGTGCTCTCCTCCACCCGCTCCCCATCCAGACGGATGGGCTGGACCACCCGGGGGTGGATGATCCGGTGGACCTCCCGGCGGAGGTTCTTCATGAGCAGCACCATCCGCACTGTCTTCACGCCACCGGCGGTACTGCCGGCACAGGCCCCGGAGATCATCAGAGCAAACAGCACCATCTGAGCCAAAATGGGCCAAAGGGCAAAGTCCTGGGTAGCATAGCCGGTGGTAGTAGCCATCGTCACCACCTGAAAGAGGGCGTCGGTGAAGGTGCCAAAGGAGAAGGCCTGCCCCCCGATGACTACCAGATTGGCGAAAATGAGGCCGGTAGCCCCCAGGGTGATGAGGGTGTACCATCGCAGCTCCTCGCTGTGGAACACGGCAGTAAAGTTTCGCCGCAGGGCGAAGAAGAGGAGGCTGAAGTTGACACCGGAGAGAAACATGAAAATAATGATGATCCAGTGGATCGCCAGAGATGGGTAAGCGGCGATACTGGCAGCCTTCACCGAGAAGCCGCCGGTGCTGATGGTGGTGAAGGAGTGGGTCAGGGCATCGTACCAGCTCATCCCTGCCAGGCGCAGGCAAAGCGTCTCTCCGACGGTCAAGGCAATATAGATCTTGTACAGCACCGTGGCCGTGTCCCGGATCTTGGGCAGGAGCTTGGTTTTAATGGGGCCCGGGGACTCCGCCCGCATAAGATAGACGCTGCCCTCCCCGGTCTTGGGCAGCAGGGCCAGAGTCAGCACCAGCACCCCCACCCCTCCCATCCACTGGGTGAGGGCCCGCCAGAACAGGGTCCCCATAGGCAGAGATTCGATATCCCCCAGCACAGTGGCGCCGGTGGTGGTAAAGCCGGATACTGTTTCAAAAAAAGCGCCGGGATAATCCGGGATAGCGCCGGACAGTACATAGGGCAGCGCCCCGAAGGCGGACATGCCGATCCAGCTGAGGGCCACAGCAGCAAAGCCGTCCCGGGCCTGAAAACGTTCGTCGCCGGTACGAATGGATGCCAGGGCCTGTCCTACTGCCGCCGTCAGCAGCAGGGTAATCAAAAAGGACTTTGCGTCTCCGCCGCCGGTATACAGGGCCACCGCCAGAGGCAGGAGCAGAAACACCGCCTCGATCCGCAGGATATTGCCCAGCATTCTGAATACGATTCTATGGTTCATCTCCCTACCTCGCCGTCCTTCCCGTCAATGGAGGATATCATTGAGATCCTGCAAAAACAGGCTCTTGGCCATCACGATCACTTTGTCCCCATCCAGGATCTTGGCGTTGCCGTCGGGGATGATCGTGCGGCTCTGCCGCACGATGGCCGCCACCAGAAGGCCTTTTTTCAGGTTGAGGTCCTTCAGCGGCGTATCCAGAAAGCGGGTAGAGGCGGAGGCGGTAAACATCACCGCCTCCATGGCGCCGTCCAGCAGCTTGTACAGGTGCTCCACAGCGCTGCCCTTGCTGTTGGCCAGGGAGCGGACATAAGCGGTGATCTGGCTGGCGGTGATATCTTTGGGGCTGATGATGCTGTCCACTCCGGCATCCCGCATCAGTTCGATGTAATTGAGGCGGCTCATCTTGGCGATGACCTTCCGTACACCGTGCCGCTGGGCGGAGAGAGCCATAAGGAGATTTTCCTCATCCCGGTTGGTGAGGGCCACAAAGGCATCGGAATCCAGAATCCCTTCCGCCTCCAGCAGATGCTGATCGGTGCCGTCGCCGTGAATGACCAGCGCATTGGGCAGCTTGTCAGCCAACAGCAGACATTTCTCCGCATTCTGTTCTACCAGCTTCATCCGCACTCCCAGCTTGTCCATGGCCCAGCCCAGATAGGTGGCTACCCGGCTGCCGCCCAGCACAGAGATGCTGCGGATGGGCCGGGAGGGCAGATTCAGCTCGCGATAGAACTGATCCAGCTCCTTCTGACCACCGATGACATAGATCTTGTCTCCCACCTGGAACGTGTACCGTCCGTCGGGAATAATGAGTTCTCCATTCCGAAGTGCAGCGCAGACCAGCACGGTGCCCGACCGGTGCCGGTTGAACTCCTGCAGGGAGGTACCTGCCAGGCCGTCGCTTTCCTTGATGTAAAGGCCGATCATCTCCACCCGTCCCCGGGCAAAGGACTCCACGCTGAAAGCGGAGGGCACTCGCAGGATGCGGCCGATCTCCTGAGCGGCAGCATATTCGGGGTTGATGATCATATCAAGGCCTACCTCCCGTTTAAGAAGGTTGGACTCGTCAAAATACTCCGGATTGCGGATGCGGGCTACGGTATGCTGCGCCCCCAGCTTCTTGGCGATGAGGCAGCACATAATATTGACCTCATCATAGCCCGTAACGGCAACAGCCAGATCCGCATTCCGGACACCGGCCTCCAGCAGCACATTGATGGAAGCGCCGTTGCCCTCCAGACACAGTACGTCCAAGGTACTGTCCGCCTGGTGCAGCGCCGCCACATTCTGGTCAATGAGCACCAAATCGTGGGCCTCGCCTGCCAGCTGCTTGGCCAGGGCAAAGCCCACCTTACCGTTGCCGATAATC
>CALXDY010000096.1 GCA_944387225.1 uncultured Oscillospiraceae bacterium
GACCAGCATCTCCGGGGCCACGGCGGCCTGCTTCACCACGCACCCGTCGGGGGCCAAATTGCCCCGGAGCACGGCGATGCCGCCGGTCTTGGAGTAGGGATTGTCGATGGGGCGGATGACCTCCGGATTGCGGTTGACCACACCAGCCAGATTCTCCGCCACGGTCTTGCCGGTGCAGGTCATCAGGCTGGTATCCAGCAGACCGGCCTTGGCCAGCTCGGTCATCACAGCGTACACGCCGCCGGCCCGCTCCAGATCCTCCATGTAGGTGTCCCCGGCGGGCGCCAGGTGGCACAGGTTGGGGGTCTTGGCGGAGATCTCGTTGGCCATGTCGAAGCTCAGCTCGATGCCGCACTCGTGGGCGATGGCGGGCAGATGGAGCATGGTATTGGTGGAGCAGCCCAGAGCCATGTCGATGGTCTCGGCGTTATGGAAAGCGGCCTCGGTCATGATGTCCCGGGGACGGATGTCCTTCTTCACCAGTTCCATGATCTGCATACCGGCGTGCTTGGCCAGACGCAGACGGGCGGAGTAGACGGCGGGAATGGTGCCGTTGCCCCGCAGGGCCATGCCGATGGCCTCAGTCAGGCAGTTCATGGAGTTGGCGGGATACATACCGGAGCAGGAGCCGCAGGTGGGGCAAGCGTTGTTCTCGTACTCCTCCAGGCCCTCCTCATCCAGCTTGCCGGCGTAGTAGGAGCCCACAGCCTCAAACATATGGCTCAGGCAGGTGCGCCGGCCGTCATTCATGGTGCCGGCCAGCATGGGGCCGCCGGAGACAAAGATGGTGGGGACGTTCACACGGGCAGCCGCCATCAGCAGGCCGGGCACGTTTTTGTCACAGTTGGGAATCATCACAAGGCCGTCGAACTGATGGGCCATAGCCATGGCCTCCGTGGAATCGGCAATCAGATCCCGGGTAACCAGGGAATACTTCATGCCCACGTGACCCATGGCGATACCGTCGCACACGGCGATGGCAGGGAACTCCACAGGGGTGCCGCCGGCGGCGCGGATGCCCGCCTTGACTGCCTCTGCGATTTTGTCCAGGTTCATGTGGCCGGGCACAATCTCGTTGTAGGAGCACACCACGCCGATGAGGGGCCGCTCCAGCTCTTCCTTGGTGTAGCCCAGGGCATAAAGAAGGGAACGGTTGGGCGCGGCAGGCGCGCCCTTGGTGATCACGTCAGAACGCATACAAATCTCTCCTTTGCTTTGGCAAATCAGAAATCCGGTCAGCTGACCGGAATAAATGCCCGATTTGAGTTATTATAGCACATTCCCACATCGGGCACAATGGCATTCCCCCGGGCATTTGTCAAAAATCGGGCTGAGCTTCCTTCTGGAAGCCCAGCCCGGAGACCGATCATTTCTTCTTTTTGTGCTTGTCAAAAAAGCCTTTCAGGCCGCCCTCTTCCTGGACGTCCTCCCCCATGGTCTGAGCGTAGGCCCGAAGGGCCTCCTTCTGCTCGCTGCTGAGAGAGGTAGGCACCTGAATCCGCACGGTGACGTACTGGTCGCCCCGGCCCCGGCCCCGCAGCTCGGGAATTCCCTTCCCCCGCAGGCGGAAAGTGGTTCCGGACTGAGTTCCGGCGGGCAGGGTGTACTTCACCTTGCCGTCAATGGTGGGAATCTCCAGCTCGGCGCCCATGGCCGCCTGGTAGAAGGTCACCTTATGTTCATAGAGCACAGTGGTGCCCTCACGCTGGAACTGGGGATGGGGCTTGACCCGCACGCTGACGATCAGATCCCCGGCGGGGCCGCCGTTCTTTCCGGCGTTGCCCTGACCCCGGAGGGAAATGGCCTGGCCGTCGTCGATCCCGGCGGGAATGGTCACGGTGATCCGCTTGCTCTTCTTCACGCTGCCCGTGCCGCCGCAGGCTTTGCAGGGGGTATGGATGATCTTTCCGGTGCCTCGGCACTTGGAGCAGGTGGCGGTGCTGGCCATGACCCCCAGGGGGGTGCGCTGCTGGATGCGCACGGTACCGGTGCCCCGGCAGTCGGGGCAGGTATCGGCGGTGGTGCCCGGCTCGCAGCCGGAGCCCTGACAGGCGTCACAGGGTTCCGTGCGGTTCAGGCTGATCTCCTTCTCGCAGCCGAAGGCCGCCTCCTCAAAGGTAATGGTCAGGCTGGCCCGGAGGCTCTCGCCCTTCTGGGGTCCGTTGCGCCGGCCGCCTCCGCCGCCGAACCCGCCGAAGCCGCCCCCGCCGAAGAAGGAGCCGAAAATATCTCCCAGGTCGATGTCGCCCATGTCAAAGCCGCCGAAGCCGCCCGCTCCGCCGCCATAGCTGGGATCCACACCGGCGTGGCCGAACTGGTCGTACCGGGCCCGCTTCTCCTTATCAGACAGGACGCTGTAGGCCTCGTTGACCTCTTTGAATTTCGCTTCCGCATCCTTGTCCCCGGGATTGACGTCGGGGTGGTACTTTTTGGCCAGCTTCCGGTAGGCCCGTTTTAAATCGTCGTCAGAGGCGCCCTTGCTCACTCCCAGCACCTCATAGTAATCTCGCTTCTGTTCTGCCATCTTCTTCACCTCACAGACCTTGGGCGCCCCGCTTCCAGAACACCCCGAATGGGACGGATGGTTTCATCCGCCCCATTCTTCGCTGTCATTGTCTCAATTACTTCTTGTCGTCGTCCACGACCTCATAGTCGGCGTCCACCACGTCGGGGCCGGCGTCGTTGCCGCCGGTCTGCCCGCCGAAGTTGGCTCCGCCCATGTCGGGGCCGGGCTGCTGGCCGGCCTGCTGGTACAGCTTCTCGCTGACGGCGTAGAAGGCCTTGGTCAGCTCCTCAGTAGCAGCCTTGATGGCCTCGGTATCGCTGCCCTTCATGGTCTCCTTCAGCTTGCCCAGAGCGTTTTCCACGTTGGCCCGGTCACCGGCATCCAGCTTGCCGCCCATCTCCTCCAGGGTCTTCTCAGTCTGGAAGACCATCTGGTCGGCCTGGTTCCGCACGTCAGCAGCCTCTCTCTGCTTCTTGTCCTCGGCGGCGTACTGCTCCGCCTCCCGGACAGCCTTGTCAATGTCTTCCTTGGACATGTTGGTGGAGGAGGTGATGGTGATGTGCTGCTCCTTGCCGGTGCCCATATCCTTGGCGGAGACGTTGACGATGCCGTTGGCGTCGATGTCGAAGGTCACCTCGATCTGAGGCACGCCCCGGCGGGCGGGAGCGATGCCGTCCAGGTTGAACCGGCCCAGGGTCTTGTTGTACTGAGCCATCTCACGCTCGCCCTGGAGGACGTGGACCTCAACGGAGGTCTGGTTGTCAGCGGCGGTGGTGAACACCTGGCTCTTCTTCACGGGGATGGTGGTGTTGCGCTCGATCAGCTTGGTCATCACGCCGCCCATGGTCTCCAGACCCAGGGACAGGGGGGTAACGTCCAGCAGCAGCAGATCCTTCACGTCGCCGGTGAACACGCCGCCCTGGAGCGCAGCGCCCAGAGCCACGCACTCGTCGGGGTTGATGCCCTTGAAGCCTTCCTTGCCGGTGAGCTTCTTAACCATGTCCTGCACAGCGGGGATTCGGCTGGAGCCGCCCACCATCAGGACCTTAGAGATGTCGCTGCCGCTGAGGCCGGCGTCGCTCATGGCCTGACGGACGGGGCCGGCAGTGGCCTCCACCAGATGGGCAGTGAGCTGGTCAAACTTGGCCCGGGTCAGGGTCAGATCCAGGTGCTTGGGGCCGGTAGCGTCGGCGGTGATATAGGGCAGGTTGATGTTGGTGGAGGTGACGCCGGACAGCTCGATCTTAGCCTTCTCGGCAGCCTCCTTCAGGCGCTGCATGGCCACCTTATCGCCGGTCAGGTCGATGCCCTCGGCCTTCTTGAACTCGGCGGCCATCCAGTCCATGACGCACTTGTCGAAGTCATCGCCGCCCAGGCGGTTGTTGCCGGCGGTGGCCAGAACCTCGATCACGCCGTCGTCGATGTCCAGGATGGACACATCGAAGGTACCGCCGCCCAGGTCGTACACCATGACCTTCTGAGCGGTCTCCTTGTCCACACCGTAAGCCAGAGCGGCAGCGGTGGGCTCGTTGATGATACGCTTGACCTCCAGGCCAGCGATCTTGCCGGCGTCCTTGGTGGCCTGACGCTGAGCGTCGGTGAAGTAAGCGGGGACGGTGATGACGGCCTCGCTGACGGTCTGGCCCAGATAGGCCTCAGCGTCGGTCTTCAGCTTCTGAAGAATCATGGCGCTGATCTCCTGAGGAGTGTACTTCTTGCCGTCAATATCCACCTTGTAATCGGTGCCCATCTCACGCTTGATGGAAATCACCGTGCGGTCAGGGTTGGTGATGGCCTGGCGCTTAGCCACCTGGCCCACCATACGCTCGCCATCCTTGGAGAAGGCCACCACGGAAGGGGTGGTACGGTTGCCTTCCGCGTTGGGAATCACAACGGCGTCGCCGCCCTCCATGACGGCAACACAAGAGTTGGTAGTACCCAAATCAATACCGATAATCTTGGACATAATGCTTTCCTCCTAAATATATGAAAGATTGTTATTTACAAAATAAATGAAGTAATCCGATTGTCACGCTGCGGTTCAGTTGGCCACCTTAACCATGGCGAAGCGGATCACCTTGTCCCCCGCCTGGAACCCGGCCTGGAATACCTCGCACACCGTGTTCTCACCCAGGCTCTCATCCTCCACATGCATGACCGCATTGTGGAACTTGGGGTCAAAGGGCTGGCCCAGGGCCGGAATCTCCGCAATGCCCAGCTTCTCCAGCACGGATTTCAGCTGAGTCATGGTCATCTCCACACCCTTTTTATAGGCCTCGTCCGCCGTCTCCTGCTTCAGGGCCCGCTCCAGATTGTCGTACACCGGGAGAAAGGCTGCGGCGGTCTCCGCCTTGGCGTCGCTCCAAATGGACTCCTTTTCCTTTGCGGTACGGCGGCGGTAGTTTTCGTACTCCGCTGCCAGCCGGAGGAAGCGTTCCTCCGCCTGGGCCAGCTGATCCTGCTGGCTGTCCTGGGGGGCCTGTTCAGGCTCCGCAGGCTGGGGTTCGGGCTGCCGGTCGGCCTCCTGGACCTCCGGCTGCTGCTCCTCCTGATTCTGGGGCGTCTCCTGATCCAGGATCTCCTCAGGCTGGGTCTCTTTCTTACTCATGGACTAATTTCCTCCTATTCCTCGTGATGCCCTTCTCCAGAGGGGAGCTCCCCCTTGCCGAACATCCGGGTCAGGCTGTCGGCGAAGTAGGACAGGCGGGCAGTCACCTTGGCGTAGTCCATCCGGGTGGGTCCCACCACACCGATGATGCCCCGCATATTGTCTCCGATGTCATAGCTTGCCATGACAACGCTGGTGTCTTTCAATGCCTCGTTGATGTTCTCCGGGCCGATGAGGATGTTCATGTTCTGCCCCTCGGTGAGTGTCACCGGCAGATTGGACGTTCCCTGCTCCTCGGTCTCCGACAGATAGTTCATCAGAGGCTTGGCCTTGTCCAGGCTGCGGTATTCCGGATGCTCCAGCAAATGGGTGATCCCGGCGGTATGGATGGTCTGCCCGCTCTGTTGATTGAGCACCTCTATGGCAAACTGTACCACCATGGAAATCAGCTGGAATGCCCCCGGAGCGGAGCGGGTCTCCATCTTGTCCAGGGTCTCCTCCATCTCCTCCAGGCTCAGACCCACAAAGGAGCTGTTCAGCACCGTGGACAGCAGCTGCAGCTGGGTATCGGACAGCTGCTCCGGCATGCGGATCAGCTTGTTCTTCACCACGGAGTTGTCCGTCATCACCACGGCGATGAAGGCGTTTTCCTCCACCATCAGCAGATCGAACCGCTTGACCGTGATCCGCTTTTTCGGAGCGGCGGCGGTAAACACCGGGTAGTCGCTCAGCTGGGAGAGCACCTTGCCCGCCCGGTCAATCACCCGGTCCAGCTCCTCCATCCGCAGGTTCAGCGCATCGTTGATCCGCTGGGTCTCCTGGATGGTCAGCTGGTGTTCCCCCATCAGCTCGTTGACGTACAGCCGGTAGCCCATGGGAGAGGGAACCCGGCCGGCGGAGGTGTGGGGCTGCTCCAGGTAGCCCAGCTCCGTCAGATCCGCCATCTCGTTGCGGATGGTGGCGGTGGACACATCCAGCCCCGCCTGCTCGGCCACGGCTTTGGAGCCCACCGGCTCGGCGGTGGCGATGTAGATTTCCACAATAGCCCGAAGGATTTTCTTTTTTCGGTTGTTCAGCTCCATGTTTCCACCGCCCGTGGTTTGTTTTCTGGTTTTAGCACTCATTATCCCTGAGTGCTAAAGATACTGTACCACCTGCCCCGCAAATTGTCAATAGCTCCTTTGTGAATTTATTTTGAATAACAACGGGGCTTTTTATCCTCCTTTTCCGGGGAAAGGCTCCTTCTTCCCAGCGGGCTATTCCGCCCCTACCTCCTCCACTCCACCTGCGCAAAAAAAGAACCCCCTTTTGCCGTTTGCACAGCAAAAGGGGGTTTGCTAATTCTCTTCACGGTGACAGGGGAAATTTTATTTTCCTCCGCCGCTGCGGGTGATGTCCACCACCCATTTTCCCGAACGCAGACGCCACACGCCCACCACGGCTTTGAAAAACTGTTCCGTACCCATGGCCAGATAGACCCACAGGATATCCATCCGCAGCACGGAGCCCACCAGGGCCGCCAGCGGAATCGCCACCAGCCAGAGGGGGCACAGGTCGATCAGGGTCGCGGCCCGAACGTCGCCGCCGCCCCGGAGCACTCCCACGATGTTACAGGTATTGAAGTCCCGGATGGGCATCAGCGCCGCCACCACGGTCAGCATCATGGTAACGATCTCGCACGCCCCGGGGGACAGGTGGAACAGGGGGAAGAAATAGGTAGGGGCCACCAAGCGGGTAAACAGCATCAGCACGCCCCCCAGAACAAATCCGGCGCCGGCGCTGAGGGTGTCCAGGGCAAGGCCCACCTCATACACCACATGGGAGCGGCCCGCGCCGATCTCCCGGCCGATGATGACGGAAGCCGTACCGGCAATTCCGAAGGCCGCCACCATACACAGCTTCTCCAGATTTCCCGCCAGGGTATAGGCCGCCAGGATCTCCGTGCTGCCTTCCATATGACCCATGATGGTGGGGTACATGGCGGTGCCCAAGCCCCACATGGTCTCGTTGCACACCACCGGCCCGCCGTAGCGGATAAACCTGCTCACCATGCTCCGCCCGGGTCGAATCAGCAGACCGGGCTGGAACCGGAATGTCCTGGTGCTGGCAATATGGACCGCCATGATGATGAACTCCACCACACGGGCGGCCAGGGTGGCTACTGCCGCTCCTGTAACACCCAAGGCAGGAGCGCCCAGATTACCGAAAATCAGCACCCAGTTCAGGAAGGTATTGGTGCCCATGGAGGCTGCCAGAATATACATGCCCAGCTTGGGCCGCTCCATACTGCGCCAGGCGGCGATATAGACCAGGGTCATGCCGTTGAGGACATAGGACAGGCCGATCACTCTGGCATAGTCCGCAGCCAGAGCGATGACCTCCGGTTCGTTTCCAAACAAGCTCAGGAAGGGCTGGGGTATCAGCAGCAGGATCAAAGCGAAGGAGATGGATACCAGATTCACCGCCCAAAGGGCCACACCCACCACCCGGTTGATGGATTTCCGGTCGCCCCGGCCCCAATACTGGCTGATAAGTACCGTGGCGCCGCTCTGCACACCGAAGAAAAACAGCTGCACCACAAAAATAGG
The DNA here is from genome assembly GCA_944387225.1 of uncultured Oscillospiraceae bacterium. Lineage (GTDB taxonomy): Bacteria > Bacillota > Clostridia > Oscillospirales > Oscillospiraceae > Lawsonibacter. Next base: position 7,703 of record CALXDY010000096.1, read on the forward strand.
AATGTTGGCCAGGGTAACAGCGGCCATGGGCACCTCACCCAGCATACCTACCATAAAGGTATCGGCCATGGCCAGGGCGCTGGTAATCAGATTCTGCAGCACCATGGGCGCTGCCAGGGCGCCCACCCGCCGGTAGAACTCAGGTCCCCGGCGAAGAAATCCAAACACAGGCTCTTCCTCCTCCTTTTTCACTCCATCAGGACAGGCTGGTAAACAGCTGGGCTCCGGCCTGCGCCAGGGCCTGGGCCAAAGCGTCCACTTCCTCCTCCCGGGTACGGGGGGAGAAGCTGATCCGCAGCACGCCGTCCAATTCCTTCTTGGGCAGGTTCAGTGCCGCATACACGTGGCTGGCCTTCCCCTTATGGCAGGCGGAACCGGAGGACACACACACGCCCCGGTCACTGAGAAACCGCACCACCACTTCACTTTTATAGCCGGGCATGGTGACCGCCAGAATGTGAGGGGCCGTTCCCGTTCCCACCTGCTTCAAGCCGGGCACCGCCTGGGTCAGCCTGTCCAGCGTCCGTTCCTTCATACGGGCCATGTGGGCCGTGGCTGCCTCCATCTCCCGGGCGCCCGCCTCCACGGCGGCGGCAAAGGCGGCAATCTGGGCGGTGGGCTCCGTACCGGAACGCATGCCGTTTTCCTGTCCGCCTCCACGAATCAGGGGCGGGAACTTCAACCCCTTCCGGATATACAATGCACCGATGCCCTTGGGAGCCTGGATCTTATGGCCGCTGATGGACAGCAAATCCACACCCAACTCCGCCGGGGTAAAGGGAATCTTCAAAAAGCCCTGAACAGCGTCACAGTGAAACAAAGCCCGGCTGCCGGAGCGGCGCACTATGTCCACCGCCTGACGGACAGGCAGCACCGTCCCCAGCTCGTTATTCACCAGCATCATGGACACCAGCACGGTGTCCGGGCGGAGGGCTGCTTCCAGATCGTCCAGGGAAATTTCCCCATCCCGATTGGGCTTTAAATAGGTGACCTCATAGCCCCGGCGTTCCAGTTCCTTACAGGGTTGGAGCACCGCGTCGTGCTCATAGGCGGTGGTGATGATATGCTTTCCCACTCGTTTTCCCGCCTCCACGGCGCCATAAATGGCCCAGTTATCCCCTTCTGTACCGCAGGAGGTAAAGTACAGCTCCTCAGGGGCGCAGCCCAGGCCCCGGGCGATCTGTCCTCTCCAGGCAGACAGGTCAGCGGCCGCCCGGCTGCCCAGCTCATGCCGGGCCGATGGGTTGCCCCAGCCCTGGGTCATGGCCTGCACGGCAGCCTCCACCGCCTCCGGCCGCACAGGGGTTGTGGCCGCGTAATCAAAATATGCAGTCAATTGGTTTCACCTCATGATCCGATTCCAAATGTATCGACATTCTATGCTTTTCCCTGAAAAAAGTCAAGCCGCACGCCCCCAGGGGCAGAGAAAACGGGTATGCCTCAAAAGCACAGCCTCTGGGACACACCCGTCTGATGGTCTGATCTTGTTTTTTGGTGGGAGCTCCCGTCCCATTATTCCGCCGCAGCAATATCCTGAGATGGCTCCGACTGCACCGGCATCTCCGGTTCCTCCGGCTTCTCCGATTCCACGCTAGGCTCCTGCTCTGTGGGCAGCTCAGCCTCCAGTACCGGCTCCCAGCCGGCCTCCGGAACCGTGCCGTCCACGGAGCCGGTGACCGTGGTGGTGTCGGTGGTGGGGTCTGTAGCGGGGGCGGGGTCGGTTACCGTACCGGGGTTGGTTTCCGGGGCGGGTTTGGTCTCAGGCACAGGGTCCGTCGCCGGGACGGGGTCCTCTGTGGAGGCGGGGTCCTCCGTCTTTTCCGGCATCCGCCCGCTGAACAGGTACTCCTCCAGACACAGCCCGCTTTCATACACGTCAGTGGCCAGGGATACTCCCAGATAGCGCACGTGCCAGGGCTCGTACTGGTATCCGGTGATATCCTCCTTCCCCAGAGGGTATCGGATGATAAAGCCATACTCATGGGCGTGGGCCGCCAGCCACTTTCCAGCGGCGGTCTCCCCGTAATCATTGGTTATGCTGCCGATGTCGAAGGCCAGACCAGTCTGGTGCTCCGAGTGGCCGGGCCAGGCGGAATAGGTATCGGCGGCTTCCTTGCCGTCCTGGGCTACGTACTTCCGGTACAGCTTGTCCTGATAGTCAAAGTCCCGAAGTCCGCTGAGCAGGGGCATGGAATAGCCCGCCGCCTCCGCCCCGGCCTGGAGCTTGTTCAGCGCCGCGGTTGCGGTCTCGTCATATCCGCCGTAATCTCTGGGCAGGGCATAGGTCTTGTTCACCAGCAAGACCCCATTGATATAGGTGGGCTCCACCGTATCATAATAGCTGTAGGGCTGGCCGCTGGGACTGACGTCATACTCCAGGGATGTACCCTGGCCGCCCTGTCCCGTTCCATTTCCCGTCTCGCTCCCGCTGCCGGCAGCCTGCCCCTGAGACCCGTCACTGTCATCGGGAGTAGAGATGGAGCTGAACCCATCCGTGCGGTGGGAGCTGCCCACCGAGGAATCATCCCCGCTCTCCCCCTCCGCCTGCTTTGGCCTGGCGCAGGCCGTCAACAGCAGCAGCATAGCCAGGGCCAGGCATAAAAAACGTCCCTTTTTCACCTTCTGCTCCTCTCTTGCGGGCAAGGCTTACCGCCTCCGCCCGCCGCAATTCGTCTTTCTTCCCCACATTGTACGCCTCCCTTTTCAAAAATGCAAGAGGAATTGCACCCCCATCCCTATGAAAAAGGACGCCGTCCGGCACAGCCGGACGGCGTCCTTTTTCATTTTTCCACACGGAGGGGAGCGTTACACGGTTCCAGGGGCTTGGGCAGATTCGCTCCAGGCCTCCATGACCCGGGCGTCCTCCTCCCGGCGCTCCTGGATGGCCTCCTTCCGGAGCATATCCTTCACCTTCATCAGACGGATGGTATTGGCGCGCTCGTTCTCGTCCAGTTTCATGGTGATATACTTGATATTCTCCTGCATCTCAGGAATCTTCACGTACTCCAGCGCGTTGACACGGCGGCGGGTCTTTTCAATCTCCTCCGCCAGCAGCTGGCTGGTCTTTTCGATTTCCGCCAGCTTCAGCATATCCTGGAAGACCTTTGCCATGGCGTCCACCGCGTCGTCCAGCTCGCCGCTGGTCTGGGCAAAGCCGTAGGGGTAGATCTCGCCGGGATCCTGGCTGGTGGTACGGAACTGATACCTGGGCACGTCCACGGACATCATGTTCTGGAAGGACATCTCCAGCTCCACACTCTGCTTGGGGTACAGCAGGGACTGCTGGAGCATCTCCGGAGACATGAGGGCGGCGGCCACGGTAAAGGATCCGTGGGCCTTCATCAGGCCCTCCTCTACCCGGCGGCGCAGCGCCCGGTTCTCCCGCACCACGTCCATGAACTGCTTCATCAGCTCATCCCGCTTGTCCTTCAGCAGCTTGTGGCCCCGCTGAGCCGTTTTCAGCCGCCCTTTCAGGCGGGTCAGCTCCATACGAGTGGGGTTTATGGTTGTGGAAGGCATACTGATCCCTCCTTAATCCTTCTTGGGCAGATACTTGTCGATCAGCTCAGGCTTGATCCGCTTCAGCTCGCTGCGGGGCAGAATGCTCAGCAGCTCCCAGCCCAGATCCAGAGTCTCCTGGATGGAGCGGTTTTCCTCCACGCCCTGGGCCACGTAGCGCTTCTCAAACTCGTCGGCGAATTTGGCGTACAGCAGGTCCGTGGGGCTGAGGGCAGCCTCGCCCAGAATGGACATCAGCTCCTTGTTCTCCTTACCGGTGGCGTAGGCGGCAAACAGCTGGTTCATGGTGCCGGAATGATCCTCACGGGTCTTGCCCTCGCCAGTACCCTTATCCTTCAGACGGGACAGAGAGGGCAGCACGTCCACGGGGGGCACGATGCCTCTGCGGTACAGCTCACGGGAGAGGATGATCTGACCCTCAGTGATATAACCGGTCAGGTCGGGGATGGGGTGGGTCTTGTCATCCTCGGGCATGGTGAGGATGGGGATCAGCGTAATGGAGCCGTCACGGCCCAGCTGACGTCCGGCACGCTCGTACAGGGTAGCCAGGTTGGTGTACAGGTAGCCGGGGTAGCCGCGGCGTCCGGGAACCTCCTTCTTTGCGGCGGAGATCTCACGGAGGGCTTCGGCGTAGTTGGTGATGTCGGTCATGATAACCAGTACGTGCATGCCCTTCTCAAAGGCCAGGTACTCCGCGGCGGTCAGGGCCATCCGGGGGGTGGCGATTCGCTCGACGGCGGGGTCGTTGGCCAGGTTGGTAAACAGCACGGTACGGTCGATGGCGCCGGTGCGCTTGAACTCGCTGACGAAGAACTCAGACTCCTCGAAGGTGATGCCGATGGCGGCAAACACCACGGCGAAGTTGGACTCGCCGTCCAGCACCTTGGCCTGACGGGCGATCTGGGCAGCCAGAGCGGCGTGAGGCAGACCGGAGCCGGAGAAGATGGGCAGCTTCTGACCACGGACCAGGGTGTTCAGGCCGTCGATGGTGGAGATACCCGTCTGAATGAACTCATTGGGGTAGTCACGGGCGGCGGGGTTCATGGCCAGGCCGTTGATATCCCGGTACTCGTCGGCCAGGATGGCGGGGCCGCCGTCAATGGGCTGGCCCATGCCGTTGAACACACGGCCCATCATGTCCGCGGACACACCCAGCTGCAGGGGGTGGCCCAGGAAGCGGATCTTGGAGTCGGCCAGGTTGATGCCGGCGGAGGTTTCAAACAGCTGCACCACAGCGGAGTCGCCGTTGACCTCCAGCACCTGGCAGCGGCGGACGGTACCGTCGGACAGCTCGATCTCGCCCAGCTCGTCGTAGGTAACCCCTTCCACCTGGTTGACCACCATCAGAGGGCCGGAAATCTCTTGAATCGTTTTGTATTCCCGAATCACAGTTCCTTCTCTCCCTTCTGCGCGATGGCTTCCAATTCATTCTCCATATCCACCTGGATCTTGGCGTAGGCCTCCTTGTACCGGTCGGCGGGAACGGACTTGGCACGTCCGATCTGCTCCCGGCTGGGAATGGTGAACAGGTCGGTCAGCGCGGCGCCCCGCTGGTTGGCAGCCCGGCAGCGCACGTCATAATCCCGGATCATGGCCAGCATACGGGCCTGGCGGTCATACTCGGAGTAGGAGTCGATATCCACGAAGGAGTTCTGCTGCAGGAAGTCCTCACGGACCATCTTGGCAACCTCCAGGGTGATCTGATCCTTGGGGGACAGGGAATCCTTACCCACCAGCTGCACGATTTCGTTCAGGCTGGCCTCCTCCTGGAGCACGCCCATGGCCCACTCACGATCCTGCAGGAAGCCCTTGCCCAGATGCTCGTCGTACCAGGGCTTCAGGCTGTCCAGATACAGGGAGTAGGAGTTCAGCCAGTTGATTGCGGGGAAGTGACGGCGGTAAGCCAGGGAGGCGTCCAGAGCCCAGAACACCTTGACGATCCGCATGGTGGCCTGGGAAACGGGCTCGGACAGGTCGCCGCCGGGAGGGGAAACAGCGCCCACGGCGGTCAGACTGCCCCGGCGCTCATCAGAGCCCAGGCAGGACACGCTGCCGGCACGCTCGTAGAACTGAGCCAGACGGGAGCTGAGGTAGGCGGGATAGCCTTCCTCACCGGGCATCTCTTCCAGACGGCCGGACATCTCACGCAGAGCCTCGGCCCAGCGGGAGGTGGAGTCGGCGATGACGGCCACAGCGTAGCCCATGTCACGGAAGTACTCGGCGATGGTAATGCCGGTGTAGATGGACGCCTCACGGGCGGCCACGGGCATATCGGAGGTGTTGGCGATGAGCACGGTACGCTTCATCAGGGACTGGCCGGTACGGGGATCCACCAGCTCGGGGAACTCCCGCAGAACGTCGGTCATCTCGTTGCCGCGCTCGCCGCAGCCGATGTAGACCACCAGATCCACGTCAGACCACTTGGCCAGAGCGTGCTGCATCACGGTCTTACCGGAACCGAAGGGGCCGGGGATGGCGGCGGTGCCGCCCTTGGCCACGGGGAAGAAGGTATCCACGATGCGCTGGCCGGACTGCAGGGGAATGACGGGAGGGAACTTATGCTTGTAGGGGCGGCCCACACGGACGGGCCACTTCTGCATCAGGGTCAGCTCCGTCTTCTCACCGTTTTTCTGCTCCAGCACGGCCACCGTCTCGGTCACGGTGTAGTCGCCGCCCTGAATAGACAGGATGGTACCCGCCATCTTGGGGGGAATCATAATCTTGTGGAGGATGGAGTCGGTCTCCTGTACGGTACCGATCACATCGCCGCCCACCACCTGAGCGCCGGGCTCCACAGTGGGGACAAAGGTCCACTTCTTGCTGCGATCCAGAGCGGGCACCTCCACACCGCGGGGGAGGTTGTTGCTCCGGGTCTTCTCCATGATGACCTCCAGCGGACGCTGGATGCCGTCGTAGATGTTCTCAATCAGGCCGGGGCCCAGCTCCACGGACAGGGGGGCGCCGGTGGTGACCACCTCGGCGCCGGGGCCCAGGCCGGAGGTCTCCTCATAGACCTGAATGGAAGCCGAATCGCCGTTCATGGTCAGGATCTCGCCGATCAGGCGCTGCTCGCCTACACGAACCACGTCGGCCATGTTGGCCTCCTGCATCCCGGTGGCCACCACCAGAGGGCCGGAGACCTTCACGATTTTACCCATAGGCTAATAACCTTCTTTCCAAATGGACACAGCAGGGAAATAAGATTCCGCCGCTGGTACACAGAACATGATTTCTATGCTCCGGACAGAGCGCTTACAGGATGTCCGCGCCCACGGCGCGCTCCACAGCGCTTTTCACATTTGCCATACCGATGCCCAGACTGCCTTCCTTCCCGGGGATGAGAATGATGGCGGGGGTCAGGGCGTCCTTGTAGCGGGCGATCTCAGCGGAAAGCTGAGCGGCCAGCTGCTCGGTCAGGTACAGGATGGCGTAATTTTCCTTGGCCATGCGGTGGATGGCCTGACGGGCCTGTTCCACCTCTTCCACGGGACACACGTCCAGCCCCAGGGCTTTAAAGCCCAGCACGCTGTCAGGGTCACCGATTACTCCGATGCGATACATGTCCAGCCACCCCCCTTACACATAGCTTTCTCTCAGCCGCTGCCGGATCACGGAGCCATCCAGCCCCGTTCTCCGTCCCGCCAGAATGGTACGGATGGCGGTCAGCTCCGCCTCCTTGGCGTACAGGTAGCCGATCACCGTCTCCTCTCCGAAGGGGACCCGGCGGGCGGAGGACAGGTACCGGGTCAGGGCGCTGTCACACTCCCGCTCGAAGGCGGTCAGAGGACCGGAGCCGGGTCGAGCCGCTTTGGCCCCCAGCTCCGCCGCTTCCTCCAGAGGGCCGGCCTGGAACAGGCTGTCCACCTCCTCGCCCCGGATGCGGGCCAGCTGGCTTTCCGACACGGTGCCGCCGGGCAGCAGCACCTGGCTGAGAAAGTCCCCGCCCTTCCCCATCCGGGCCACCCGGACGGCGGTGCGCAGGTTGGCCACATCCACCGCCAGACGCACATATCCCTGAAGGAAGGCGCTGCCGCTGTCCTTGGCCAGCTGGGCCATCTCGGCGTAGCAGGCGCGATCCAGGGCCAGGTCGGCCAGCTGAGGATCGTGGGAGGCGGCCAGGGTCTCCCTGGCCTGGAGCAGAGCGGCCTGGAACGGATCGCTCAAACCCCGCAGCTCCCCCTTCTTGTAGCCTTCCGCCAGCATCTTGGGATCGTACCGTCCGCCGGCCATCATCAGCCGCTGGGGATCCACCCCCATGGCCTCCGCCTTAACCAGCGTCTTGGCGTTGTGGTAGTCGTACTTCAGCTGAAACACGTCCACCAGCCGGGAATCAGGCACCGCGCCGCGGATCTCGCTGAAGGTGGCCGCCTGGGCTTCCGCCAGGGCGCCCTCCACGCCGCTCATCTGCAGCCCATCCGAGCCGCCGTAGCCGCACTCGGACAGGATTTTCAGCGTCTCTCCGTCCTCCCGGGCTTCAATCATCCGATCCATCCGCTCCCGGGTCAGCATCCGGTTTTCCATGGCATGGATCCGGGTAGAGATGGAAAGGTAGTCGGTATCTCTCGTGTGAGACAAGGTATCCCTCCTCACGTTTCGTAGTCAGTTTTGCCGCGGGGATTGTCCCCTCGCTCAGGAAAACAGGATGTCCGCCGTCTCCTTCTCCAGCTTCTCTCTCTGGAGGCGGATCAGGGTCTCAAAGGAGCAGTTGGTCTCCACGGCGCCGTCCACCAGGATAAAGCCGCCCCGGATGGGCCGGGTCTCCTCAGACAGGGACAGCAGGCCGGTTCCGGTGATCTGAGCGGCGGCGGTATTGACCACCTTACCCAGGAACGCCCCCACCTTGGAGTCGCTCAGGGCATTGGGCAGCACAGGAGTAACCTCCTTGACCAGAGCCTCGTTGGCCGCCACCACCACCTGCTTGCCCACGCGGCTGCGGTCCTTCTGGGAGAAGATCAGCTGCTCCCGTCCCGTCCGCACCGCCTTGAGCACCAGGGCGGTCAGCAGCTGGATATAGGCCTCGTCAGGCAGGGAGCACAGGTTATCCATGGCCTTGTCAAAGGCCTGGGACACCACCTCCTGCTTGGCGGCCAGCTCCAGCTTCCGCCGCTCCATCTGGGCGGCGGACTTCAGCCGCTCCAGACGCTCGTCAGCCGCCTTCCGGCCGCGAGCCAGCAGCTCCGCCCGCTCCTTCTCCGCCTGGGCCTGGGCCTCAGACTGGATGGCCTGCACCTGAGCCTGGATCTGAGCCTTCCGCTCCTCCAGCTCCTTCTGGGCATCGGCCTGGATCCGGGCTGTGATTTTTTCGATTCCGTCCATGGTTGCCTCGCTCTCTTAGGCGCTGATGTTGATGATCATCAGCATGGAGGCCAGCAGGGACAGGATGGCGTAGAACTCCACGGTGATACACAGAACCATGCCCTTGGCCCAGTCATCAGGCTTCTTGGCCAGGATGTTGATGGAGCCGGCGGCCACGCGGCCCTGGGCGATGGCGGAGAACAGGCCGCCCAGCGCCATGGGCAGACAAGCGGCGAAGTACTGCATGCCCTGCATTACGGTCAGGTCAGGCATGGTGCCGGACAGCAGGCCCATGCGGTACACGGCGAAGAACCACACCACCAGGCCGTACAGACCCTGGGTACCGGGGATAACCTGAAGGATCAGGACTTTACCGAACTTGGAGGGATCCTCACACAGCAGGCCGGTGCCCGCCTCGCCGGCGATGCCGGTACCCTTAGCAGAACCAATACCGCTCAAAACCGCCGCCAGGCCGGCGCCCAGCAGAGCCAGAGCCAGACCGCCGATGCTGCTCAAAAACGTCATTTCCATTTTAGTTGTCCTCCTTATGATTCGACTATGTCATAATAGTTGGTCGCCATCTCCATGGGCCGGAAGGGCTTGCCGCCGTCTTCGTAGAACTTGCCGAAGTACTCCAGACATTGCAGACGCAGGTCATGGACGTAGCAGCCCAACAGGTTCAGCGCAAAGTTCAGCGCATTTCCCGCCAGGGAGATCACAAAAAAGATCACAATGTTTCCCGGAATGGCTCCCAGGGTGTTGAACACCTGGGCGATAACGCTGCCTGCCAGCATCAGAGCCATCAGACGGGAGTAAGAGAGGATATCGCCGAAATAGCCGGTGACGTGGTTATACAGAGACCCAAAGATACCGGTGATCTTCCCGGCCCCCGTCCCGGTGATGATGGGGCCGATGACCACAAGCGCAATGCCCGCATAGAGCACCAGGCTGGTCACATTCAGCACCATCAGGCCGATGCCGGCGAAGACGATCCACCAGGTCAGCTCCTCGAAGACCGCGTCCAGAACATGACCGTCCTGGATCTTCCGCACAAAGCTCACCGCCATACCCACCACGATCTGGACAAAGCCCAGAGCCATGGCGCCCACCAGGATCATCAGAGTATCCTCCAGGGGGGTGAACAGGGGAGGCCAGAACCAGACGAAGGTGCTGTCGGGGTTGATAAGCTTCAGCATCTGGGGAATCATATCGCCGAAGAAGCCGCCGGTGATGGCACCCATGATAAAGGTACTCACACCGCACAGCCCCAGCAGGGCGAAGAAGTTATGCATGCCGGCCTTGGGTCTGGCGTGCTTGAGCACGTACACCGACGCAAGCATCATCAGCAAACCGTAGCCCATATCCGCCATCATGATCCCGTAAAACAGGATGAAGAAGGGGGTCATCAGGGGGTTGGGATCCACGCCGCCGTAAGCGGGCAGGGAGTACATCTCCGTGACCATGTTCAGCGGCTTGGTCAGCCAGTTGTTTTTCAGTCGGACCGGAACCCGGGCATAGTCGTCTGGATCGGGATCCGTTACCTCGTAGGCGCAGGGGTATTCCTCCAGCTTCTTCCGCAGGGCCTCCCATTTCTCCTGGGGTACCCAGCCCTGAAGCAGGAAGGTTTCCTTGGTGTCCAGCAGGTGAGAACGGCCCTCCTCCCGGTTGATCCGGATAGAGGCACGATCCGACGCCTGCCGGATATCCTCCGCCCGGGCCACCAGGGCCGTCAGCTTCTCCTCCTGGGCCTTCTGCTCCAAAGCCAGACCCTGAAGCTCCTGATCCAGCCGGGCCTGGTTTTCCCGGGCCGTGCCGTTCCAGCCGCTCATGGTCAGCTTGGACCAGTTGAACTGGCGCAGAGTCTCCAGAATGCTGTCCTTGTCACTGACGTGACACACCAGCAGGCAGTAGCGCAGATCCCGGTCGCAGCTGGCCTCCACCAGTTCGAAGAGGCTGCTGACGGCCTCCACCGCCCGCTGCACCTCCTCAAAGGGAGTGGCCGCGGTCAGGGAACCGAACTGCACCTCCATGTCCTGAGTAGACCGGCTGTCCAGCGGGACATCCAGAGACAACCAGGGCGTCAGGGAGGCACGCAGCCCCTCCAGACGCGCGGCGTCGGCCTGCATCCTGGCCAGCTCCCGGTCCGCCTCCAGCACCTGAGTCACCGCCTCCTTACCCCGGGCCTGAGCCTCGGGGGAAAAGAGAGCGGCCTGCGTCACCTGAGGTCGGGGGGAGAACAAGCCTCTGCCCTTCATTCCGAAGCGCTTCAGCACGGCCAGCGCACGCTCGGCGTCCTGCTTATCCACCTGCGCCTGGAGCAGTCCGTCGCTCTGCGGCCGGGTCAGCTGACCCGACTGCTCCATTTCCTGCATTTGACGCAGCAGAGCACCGGTGGTCTCCCCCATTCCCTCCGGGTTCGGCTCGTCCACCTCGACGCAGCCCATTTCCTGAAAGGATTGGAGAAGCGCTTCCCGATCCTGGCGCATGGCCAGCAGCGTCAAACGCTTCATTTTGACAATTGCCATCAGATATTCACAACCTTTTCCATCAGGAAGGCCGCTGCCTGATCCAGCTTGTCCTGCGCGCGGGCCTTCATTTCTTCACATTCTGTCCGGGCAGACGCCAGCGCCTCCTCCGTCCAGACGGCAGCCTGACGCTCCGCGTCGGCCATCATTTGACGTGCCTCGCCCTCCGCCTCCTGGCGGCTGGTTTCCAGCAACTGACGGGCGGCACGCTGCGCCTCCAAAATCTGCTGTTTCCCCTCTGCCGCAGTATTTTCCAGCATTTTTTTGGCGTTTTCCTCCATTTCCGCCACCTGTCTAATCACCTCATTGGCCATATCCCTCACCACCTTTCTTGTTGATTTTCTCTGATTCCTCTGGTAACCTCGCCTGCTATTGTATGCTATTTTCCACAGAAATGCAAGGCTATTTTTCACTTCGCTTTTTCAATCTGTATGAAATATCTGCGGTACTACTTATTTTTAGGCTGGAGTTCCAAAAAAATACATTTTTAAGACTATTTCCAGTGTGTTCCAAAATGCCTCCAGGTGTTTGAATATTCATACATTGGGCAAAATCCGGCATTTTTCCATCTGGTTTTCGGTCAAATGAGAATTCCGCCGTTGATCTGAAGTACCTGTCCGGTAATGAAGCCGGCGGCCGAGGAAGCCAGAAAATAAATTCCCTCAGCCACCTCCTCCGGCGTCCCAATCCGGCCCAGCGGAGTCTCCTCCGCCAGCTGCTCCAGATCCTCCCGAGACAGATGGGCATTCATGTCGGTATCAATCACCCCGGGGGCCACGCAGTTGACCCGGATACCGGAGGGGCCCAGCTCTTTTGCCATAGCCTGGGTCAGGCCGATCACCCCCGCCTTGGAGGCGGAATACGCCGCCTCGCAGGAGCCGCCCGACACCCCCCACATAGAGGAGACGGTGACAATGCTCCCCGCCTTCCGGTGGACGAAGCCGGGGATGGCCGCCTGCATTACATGGAATACGCCGTCCAGATTGACCTCCATCATCCTCCGCCACTCCTGATATGTGACATCGGTCAGCAGCATCTGCCTGCCCGCTACGCCGGCGTTGCACACCAGCGCGGTCAGAGGACCCAGTTCCTCCTCTGCTCGTTTCACCAGGTCTTTGGCCTCCTCCGGCCGGGACACATCACCGCCAAATGCCACGGCTGCTGCCCCTGCCGCCCGCAGCTGTTCCACAAGGGACTCCGCTGCCGCCTGGCCGGTGCAATAGTTGACGGCCACCTTCCAGCCCAGCTGTGCAAATTTCCGGGCCGCTGCGGCCCCGATTCCCCGGCTGGCGCCGGTAATCAGCACGGTCTGCTCCATACCACGGTCTCCTTTCAACTTAAAAAAGAAAGACCGCAGGTAAAACCTACGGTCTTTTCTGGCAGCGGGAGAAGGATTCGAACCCTCACAAACAGAGTCAGAGTCTGTCGTGCTACCCTTACACAATCCCGCTATTTCAATTGTATGTCACCGGAATTTTACTACCGTACCTCAAGGACAGGTTTTATTATAAAAAAAAAAAAAAAAAAAGTCAACCCCCATTT
>CALXDY010000097.1 GCA_944387225.1 uncultured Oscillospiraceae bacterium
CTTCCGAAGCAGGGAGAGAAACACCGCGTTCTTGGAGTGCCCCAGACTGACAAAAACGGACTGGCCCGCCATCTGGAGGGACATGGGGATAAACAGGCAGAAGTAAATCCGCAGGGCGGGGATGCCGTGCTCCAGCACGTCGGCGCCGTCGTTGAACACCCGGATCAGCAGACCGGGAGCCAGCATAGCCAGCAGCCAGAAGGCGGCGGCATAGAGCACCGTCACGCCTACGCTGAACCGGATGGACTGCTTCACCCGGCCATACTCTCCTGCTCCGTAATTGTAGCCGGTCACCGGCTGGGCGCCGTTGGTCAGGCCGTTGACGGGCATGGTAAATACCTCACGGATGGAGTTGATAATGGTCATGATGCCCACGTACAGGTCGCCGCCGTAGCTCTGGAGGGTGGCGTTGCACACCACCTGCACCAGACTGTTGGTCATATTCATAAAGAAGCCGGACAGGCCCAGGCTGATGATCCGCTTCACCCGCCGGCTGTGGAGGGCCAGGCAGTCCCGGCGGAGCCGGAGAATGGCCCGCCGCCCGGTGAGAAACCGCAGCACCCACACCGCTGACACGCCCTGGGAAATCACCGTGGCCAGTGCGGCGCCCCGTACCCCCATATTCATCAGAAAAATGAAAATGGGGTCGAGGATAATATTCAGCGCCGCCCCGATAATCACCGTCACCATCCCCACCCGGCCGAAGCCCTGGGAATTGATGAAGGGATTCATGCCCAGGCTGATCATCACGAACAGCGTGCCGCAGAGATAGATGGTCATGTACTGGTCGGCATAGACAAAGGTGTCCGTGCTGGCCCCGAACAGGTATAAAATCGGCTCCTTGAGCAGGAGAAAGAAGGCAGTGGCCGCCGCACCCAGAATCAGCAGCAGGGTGAAGGCGTTGCCCATGACCCGCTCCGCCTCCTCGTTGTCCCCGTGCCCCCGGCTGATGGAGCACAGGGGCGCGCCGCCGGTGCCGCACAGGTTGGCCAGCCCCATGATGATGGACACAATGGGAATGGTGACGCCGATGCCCGTCAGAGCCAGATGGCTGGTGCCGGGCAGGCGGCCCAGGTAGATCCGATCCACCACGCTGTAAAGCACATTCACCAGCTGGGCCGCCGTCATGGGCAGAGCCAGCGCCATAATATTGCGGGGAATGCTCCCCTTGGAAAAGTCGTTCTGCGCCTGGGCCATGGGCCCGTCCCCTCTTTCTGCCGGTTCTACTCCCGCCTCCGGCGGGGGAGAGATGCAATTTTTATCACATAACACTTCATTTTAACACAGATTTTACAAAAGGGGAAGACGGGAGAGTGGAGAGTGGAGAGTGAAGAGTGAAGATTTGATTGCGGCCTCAGGCGGCGAGGGCGAAACAAAAGTTTCGCAGGACGTTCTTTACCTGCTTTCTTTCAAGAAAGGAGGGAGCGCTAGCAACGCCGGTCTGTGCATGGGGGAAAGAAAAAGGAAGCACTCTCTTTCGTGCTGAGATTTGGAACTCAATCTCAACTCCAGGCGGCGAGAAGGAAAGCGTAGCTTTCCGCCAAAGTTCTTTGCCTACTTTCTTTTAAGAAAGTAGGAAGACCGCCGGCGCAGACGCGCCGGCGGTCTTGTTTCACAGGCAAATTACTGGGCCTCCACCTTGCCGAAAGAACGGCCGTTGTAGGTCAGGCAATTTTTGCACATCCGGTGGGGCAGCCGATAGGCACCGCACTTGGGACAGGTCACGATACCGGGAGTCTCCAGCTTCCAGTGGGAGCTGCGCCGCTTATCGCGCCGGGCCTTGGACACTTTTCTCTTAGGAACCGCCATTGGTGACACCTCCTTCGGTTTCTGTGCCATAGGGCACGTCTGGACTACTCAGCTTTGCTGATCCAACAGCTGCGAAAGCGCCGCCAATCGTGGATCCACTTCGGGTCTGCACCCGCAGGGGCCGAGGTTCAGATCGGCACCACACCTGGCGCATAGCCCTTTGCAGTCTTCTGAGCAAAGGTTCGTTGTATCCATCGCGAGGATGAACGTCGTGTTGACCACCTCGTCCAAATCCAGCTCGCCGTTGTCCAGGAGGAAGTAGTCCGCCTCACTGTCCTCGTCCTCCAGCTCCGTGGCCAGAGGGCTGTCCAGGGAGACCACCTTCTCCCGGGAAAATGCTTTCCCGCAGCGGTCACATACCAGATCCAGCTCCGAGCGGGCCGTTCCGTTTAAGACCAGAGCGCCGGCGTGGTTGACCACCCGCCCCTGAACCAAAACAGGCCGCACAATCGGCTTTCTCCCATAAAATTCCAGGCCGGACAGATCCGCCTGAAACTCGAAGGATTGCTCCGCGTCGGGCACGTGAATGATCTTCCGTAAATCCAGGCGCATGGCGATCCTCCCCGGGGTTTGACCCCTTACTCGCATAATGGTACGGGGAATATTATATAGAATGACTTGGGAAATGTCAAACCTTTTTTTCTGGTTGACAAATATAATTTTTTATGGTGGAATTTGAAGGAAATCTCACAGGATGGACAAAGGGGAGGGCGGCCAAATGAAGGAATTCACCATCGGGAAAAACGACGCGGGCCAGCGGCTGGATCGCTGGCTGGGGAAGACCCTGCCCCTGCTGCCGGCGCCCCTGGCCCAGAAGTACATCCGCCTGAAGCGGGTGAAGCTCAACGGCAAGGGGGCCAAGCGGGACACCCGCCTGGCGGTGGGTGACGTGCTGCAATTATACATCAATGACGAATTCTTTGACAAGCCCACTCCGGAGAACGCCTTCCTGTCCCTGTACCAGCCCAGGCTGAACATCCTCTATGAGGATGAGCATATCATGCTGCTGGACAAGCGGCCGGGGATGGTGGTGCATCCCGACGAGACCGAGCGGGTGAATACCCTGCTGACTCACATCCAGGCCTACCTTTATCAAAAGAAGGAATGGTCGCCCTATTGGGAAAACTCCTTTGCCCCCGCCCTGTGCAACCGGATCGACCGGAACACCGGCGGCATCGTCATCGCCGCCAAGACTGCCGAGGCCCTGCGGGTGATGAATCAGAAGATCAAGGATCGGGAGCTGGAGAAGTACTATCTCTGCGTGGTGCATGGCCCCATGCCCAAGGGGGAGGGGCGGCTGGAGAACTTCTTATTAAAGGATGAGGGGAAGAAGCAGGTCTCCGTATACAACAAGCCGGTGCCCGGCGGCAAGACCGCCGTCACCCTGTACCGCACCCTGGTCAGCGGGGAGAAGCTGTCCCTGGTGGAGTGCGAGCTGATTACCGGCCGCGCCCATGAGATCCGCGCTCAGTTCGCACACATCGGTCACCCCCTCCTGGGGGCCGGCAAGTACGGCAGCCAGCGCAAGGACAAGGATTACGGCCGCCATGGCCAGGCCCTCTATTCCTACAAGCTCACCTTCCGCTTTACCACCCCCGCCGGGCCCCTGGAGCACCTCAACGGCCGCTCCTGGCAGGTGGAAGAGGTGGAATTTGTCAACCAGTACTTTCCACACTACTTTCTTGAAGGAAAGTAGGCACCGTACTTTCTTTTAAGAAAGTAGTGCCGCCTGCGGGCGGGTTTCTTTTCTCGGCGGGAGAAAAGAAACCAAAAGACCGCCGGGGGTCCGCGGGGAGCAGATGGACTTGCCCGTGCTGTTCCAGCCCGTCCAAGGTCCATATCCCCGCTCTCCCCCCGGGCCCCCACGGGTGGTTGAACAAGCCTGTACCGGGGCTTATCCAAGGACGCTGAAGCAAATTCCCCCGGCGGGGAGGCTCAGCTGTGTCGTCCGTCCCTTCTCCCGCCCGCGCCTCCCAGGCGCTCTTTTTATGTCACCTTGGGATTATTCTTCTACAGCAAGAATCCGCCGGGCTGCTTCCTTGATAAATATGTCTGCCATCAAAAGGAAGGAGCGCAAGCAGCGCCGGTCTTACGCATGGGGGAATGACGGGGGTTTCTCTTTCGTGCTGGGGTGTGGAACAAAAACCAAATTTTAGGCGGCGAGAAGGAAAGCGCAGCTTTCCGCGAAAATTCTTTGCCTACTTTCTTTTCAAGAAAGTAGGTTGACACGTGGGGGCGGGGATGATAGTATAATGGCTTGTAGGCACTGTGAACGGAAAAGTAGCGTTTCGCTTAAGAACAGAGAGGGCCCCTCACCGGCTGCAAGGGGGCCTGCGGCGGCGGGATGTGAAGTGCGTCCGGGAGTGCGGAGGGTAATGCCTCCCGAATGGGCCCCGATACCGGCCTGAAAAGTGAGAAATGAGAGTGGAACCGCGATGTCTCATCGCCTCTTATGCCTGCGGAAGGGCGTAAGGGGCGTTTTCCTTTTCCCTCCCGCGGGGGAAAAGGAGGTAAACTGTCCCATGTTCAAACAGCTCAACGAGACGCTGGAGGCCTACCAGCGCCGTGACCCCGCCGCCCGGAGCAAGCTGGAGATCCTACTGCTGTACCAGGGCGTCCACGCCACCCTGTACCATCGCCTGGCCCACTGGCTGTACGGTCACAACCGGATGTTCCTGGCCCGGTGGGTGAGCCAGTGGAGCCGGTTCTGGACGGGCATCGAGATCCATCCCGGGGCCAAGATCGGCCGCCGGTTCGTCATCGACCACGGCATGGGGATCGTCATCGGCGAGACCGCCGAGGTAGGGGACGACTGCCTGATCTACCACGGGGTCACCCTGGGCGGCACCGGCAAGGACCACGGAAAGCGACACCCCACCATTGGGAATAATGTACTCATCGGCTGCGGCGCCAAAATTTTGGGGCCCTTCCGGGTTGGGGACGGGGCCCGTATTGCCGCCAACTCCGTGGTGCTCAGCGAAGTACCCCCGCAGGCCACCGCCGTGGGCATCCCCGCCCAGATCGTCCGCATCGCCGGCAAGGCCACCCACTACGCCGACGAGGTGGATCAGACCAGCGTGGAAAACCCCACCCTGGAGCGGCTGGAGGCCATCTCCGCCCGGCTGGACCTGGTGGAGCGGCTGCTGGACGAGCAATTCAAGAAAAATCACCCTTCCCTGAAGGACAACTGATAAGGAGGCATATTGTATGCTGCTGTATAATTCCGCTACCCACAAGAAAGAGGAGTTCCAGACCCACACCCCCGGCAAGGTGGAGATGTATACCTGCGGACCTACCGTGTACCACTTCGCCCACATCGGCAACCTGCGCTCCTACATCATGGAGGACGTGCTGGAGAAGTTCCTCCGCTGGTCCGGCTATGAGGTCAACCGGGTGATGAACATCACCGACGTGGGACACCTCAGCTCCGACGCCGACACCGGCGAGGACAAGATGCTCAAGGGCGCCAAGCGGGAGCACAAGACCGTCATGGAGATCGCTCAGTACTACACCGACGCCTTCTTCGACGACTGCCGGAAGCTGAACATCAAGCGCCCCGACGTGGTGGAGCCCGCCACCCACCGCATCGACGACTATATCCGCATCATCTCCGGCCTGCTGGACAAGGGCTACGCCTACCAGGCCGGCGGCAACGTGTACTTCGACACCTCCAAGCTGGAGCGGTACTATGTCTTTAACGACCACAACGAGGAGGATCTGGCCGTGGGCGTCCGGGAGGGCGTGGAAGAGGACGCCAACAAGCGGAACAAAAACGACTTCGTCCTGTGGTTTACCAAGTCCAAGTTCGAGGATCAGGCCCTGAAGTGGGACTCCCCCTGGGGCGTGGGCTATCCCGGCTGGCACATTGAGTG
Source organism: uncultured Oscillospiraceae bacterium (assembly GCA_944387225.1). Classification (GTDB taxonomy): domain Bacteria; phylum Bacillota; class Clostridia; order Oscillospirales; family Oscillospiraceae; genus Lawsonibacter. Next base: position 5,682 of record CALXDY010000097.1, read on the forward strand.
CTCCGGCATCTCCATGAAGTACAACGGGGAGTACCTGGATCTCCACTGCGGCGGCATCGACAACGCCTTCCCCCACCACACCAACGAGATCGCCCAGTCCGAGTCCTTCCTGGGCCACCCCTGGTGCAAGCAGTGGTTCCACGTCCATCACCTGAACACCAACACCGGCAAGATGTCCAAGTCCAAGGGTGAGTTTTTGACCGTCTCCCTCCTGGAGGAGAAGGGCTACGACCCCCTGGCCTACCGCTTCTTCTGCCTGCAGAGCCACTACCGCAAGGGCCTGGTGTTCTCCTGGGAGAACCTGGACAACGCCCAGGGGGCCTACAACAAGCTCATCGCCAAAATCGCCGCCCTGGATCCCAAGGACGGGGAAGTGGATGAGGCGGTGCTGGCCCAGTACAAGGAGAAGTTTGCCCAGCAGGTGGGCAACGATCTGAACACCTCTATGGCCGTCACCGCCCTGTACGACGCCCTCAAGGCCAAGACCAACGGCGCCACCAAGCTGGCCATCCTGGACAGCTTCGACCAGGTGCTGTCCCTGTCCCTGCTGGACAAGGCGGCGGCCGTCCGGGAGGAGCAGGCCAAGGTGAAGGCCACCCAGGCCCAGGCGGGCTACACCGTCACTGGCGAGGGCGACCCGGAGATCGACGCCCTGGTGAAGGCCCGGGGCGAGGCCAAGAAGGCCAAGAACTTCGCCGAGGCCGACCGCATCCGGGATGAGCTCAAGGCCCGCGGCATCGAGATCACCGACGTGCCCGGCGGGGCGGTTTGGAAGCGGGACTAAGCCGCTCCATCTTCCCGATTCCAGGAAAGGCCTCATCCGTCACAGCCTTTGGCTGTGCCCCCTACCCCTTTTGTCCCTTCGGGACATTTCCCCCTGATAAGGGGAATCGTCCTTCCCCTAAAGGGGAAGGCTTTTGAGAGGCGTGCATCCCCCTGCCTTCCCCTTTAGGGGCCGACTCCCCCTG
>CALXDY010000098.1 GCA_944387225.1 uncultured Oscillospiraceae bacterium
ACAACAACCGCCGTATCAAGGCAAAGCTAAAGGGCTTGCCGCCTGCACTGCACAGACAACAAGCCCTTTCGGCTGCTTAAACAATTTCTGCTTTTAAATATTGTCTAACTTTTTGGGGTCATTTCACATCTGGGGAAAACAGGGGGCGTTTTTCATTTGATTCGGCAGCTACTGCCATTATTTCCCGTCGTAGCCGCTGCCGATGGCCGGGTCTGTAGTGAAGGAAATCACCCGAACCAGACGGTCGGTGCAGTTGATCCACTCGTGGGGGGTGCTGGCGAAATAGTGGACGCCGTCCCCCGCCTGGATGTCGTACCTGCGGTTTTTGAACACCACCGTCAGCACGCCCTCCAGCACGTAGACCATCTCCTCCCCGGCATGGCTGTAGGGCGTCACATTGTTGATGTCCCGCCCGGGCAGAAGGGTCACCAGCATGGGGAAAAAGTCATGGGTGTCCCTGGGACTGCCCACCAGACTTTGATAGACGCGGCTGTACCCCGTCATTCTGGCCGGCATCTTCCCGTAGCTGCGCATCACCACGCCGGTGGACTCCCGGGTGTTGATGAACATGCTGCTGTCCACGCCCAGGGCCTCGGAAATGTTCTGCAGCGTCACCAGCGATGCCGAGCACAGCCCACGCTCCAGAGTGGACAGATAGCCCACGGACAGGTGGGCCTTCTCCCCCAGCTCCTTTAAGGTCATGTTCCGCCCAAGCCGCAGCTCCTTGATTCTGCTGCCTACTTCTTCCCGCATACTTCCTCCTCGTTGTCATCCTGGCGATAGGTAACATACAGGCAGTTGACCAAATATGGGCTGTCGTTCCATACCTTCAGTTCCATGGTCTCGTCATGGTACAGGCTGTCCCCGGGGAACAGCTGATCCGCCACGCCGTTGAGCAGCATCTCCAGATACCCGCTGAGCACGTAGAGGAAGCCCCTTTGCTTCAGAGGAAACAGTTCCTGCTCTCCCCGGGGCATTATGGTAACCTGGCGGCAGAAAATCCGCTTTCCATCCTCCATGTTGCTCAGCACCCGGTAGTAATAGGGTGCGCCCGCAGGACAGACATACTTGCTCTCCCAGGAGGAGGTCCGCAGATCCACCTCCTGGGTGAGAAAGACGTCCATGTCCGTTTTCAAGACCTTGGCGATCTTCTTCAAGGATGAGACAGAGGCAGCACAGGTGCCACGCTCAACCTGGGATAAGTAACTCTCCGACAGGCCGGTGGCCTGGCTGATTGTTTTCAGCGTAATATTCTGGCTTTTGCGGATCTCACGGATCCGTGAGCCGACTTCCCGACCCATAGCAGCCCCCCTGTTCCGTGTTGCCTTTGCCCCCGATCCGTCCTGGCGCGGGCAGAGGGGCTCAGCTGTCACAAAGATTTACCGGAACCATTATATACCAAAAACCCCCGCTTTGTCGACTTAAAAAAGAGATCTCACTTCTTTTTTTCGTCCACGCAGTTGATCTGGTGGCAGCAGGCCAGGTGATCGCACTCCACCTCCATCATCTCAGGCTCCTTCTCCCGGCAAATCTGCATGGTAAAGGGGCAGCGGGTATGGAAGCGGCATCCGGTGGGAATGTTGACGGGGCTGGGGATCTCGCCCTGGGAGTAGACCTGGGTGGGCTTGAGGGCCTCCTCCTCCGGCAGAACCACCGGGATGGAGGACAGCAGCATTTTGGTATACGGGTGCTGAGGATTGCGGAAGAAGGTTTCCGCCGGAGCCATCTCCATGATATGTCCCAGATACATGATGGCGATGCGGTCGGCGATGTTCCGCATCAGGCTCATGTCGTGGGTGATGAACAGATAGGACATATTGAACTTTTCCTTCAGGTCCATCAGGGTGGAGATGATCTTGGCCTGGATGGACACGTCCAGGGCGGAGGTGGGCTCATCCAGGATCATCAGCTTGGGATTGGTGGTCAGGGCTCTGGCGATGGCGGCCAGCTGCTTCTCGCCGCCGCCCAGGGAACGCTGGGTCTTGTAGTAGCAGTCCTGAGGCAGACCCACCACGTCCAGCAGCTCCCGCACCCGGTCCTCCACCTCGTAGTGGGGCACGATGTTGTGCACCTTCAGGGGCATGGCCAGGATGTCCCCGATGTTCCGCTGGGGGTTGAGGGAGGTGCCGGGATCCTGAAACACGATCTGCATCTTCTTTTTCAGCTCCATGGACCGCTGGGTGGCGGGCATGGAGATGTCCTGACCCAGAAAGCTCACCTTTCCGTCGGTGATGCCGTGGAGGCCCACCACACAGTAGGCCGTGGTGCTCTTGCCCGAGCCGCTTTCGCCCACCAGGCCCACCACCTCGTTTTCCCGAACCGTAAAGCTGATGTCGTCAATGGCTTTGACAAACCGGTCCTTCTGCTTGGTTGGGAAATACTTCTTCATGTGGCTGACAACCAGCACATCCTTTTTCTCCTGCGGTGTCTGCGTCATAATCCGTACCCCCCTTACATCTTTTCGCCGGCTGCGTCGTTCTCGTACCGGAAGCAGGCCACACAGTGGCCGCCGCCTACGTCGTAAAAGCCGGGCTTTTCCTGCTTGCACCGATCCGTGGCATAGGGGCACCGGCCCGCGAAGCGGCAGCCGCCGGGCGGCGTCACATAGCTGGGCAGGCGGCCGGGGATGCCCTTCATGGGGCTGTCGCCGGTGAGCTTGGGGATGGACTCCATCAGCGCCACGGTGTAGGGGTGCAGAGGCGCCTCAAACAGGGCCTCGGTGGGCGCCACCTCCACGATGTTGCCCGCGTACATAATGCAGATCCGGTCGGCCATCATCCGGGCCACACCCATGGAGTGGGTGATCAGGATCAGGGACATGTGCTTCTCCTCCGCCAGGCTGCGGATCAGCCGGAGCACCTGGTCCTGGATGGTCACGTCCAGGTTGGTGGTGGGCTCGTCGGCGATCATCAGCTTGCTGGCGGTGGCCAGGGCCATGGCGATGCACACCCGCTGGCGCATGCCGCCGGAGAGCTG
>CALXDY010000099.1 GCA_944387225.1 uncultured Oscillospiraceae bacterium
ATGAACATCGGCATGCACTGCCTGGGCTGCCCCGCCTCCCGGGGTGAGACCGTGGAGCAGGCCTGCATGGTGCACGGGGTGGACGTGGACGAGCTGCTGGCTCAGATCAACGCCGCCATCGCCAAGCAGTAATCCATCCGACGGGAAGCCGGGGCGGTATCTCCGCCCCGGTTTCTTTTTTGAAGGGAGAGGCCATGAACAAGACTGTGGAATTAACGCCCCGCCTGCGTCTGGCGGCGGAGCTGGTCCCTCAGGGGGCGCGGCTGGCGGACATCGGCACCGACCACGCCTACCTCCCAACCTGGCTGCTGCTGGAGGGTCGGATCCCCTCCGCCATTGCCGCCGACCTGCGGGAGGGGCCTCTGGCCCGGGCCAGGGAGACCGCCCGGCAGTACGGCTGCGGCGACCGGATGGAGTTCCGTCTGTGTGACGGGCTGTCCGGGGTCACACCGGAGGAGGTGGATGCGGTGGTGATTGCCGGAATGGGCGGGGAGACCATCGCCGGTATCCTCCAGGCCGCCCCCTGGGTCAGAACCAGGGAGGTGGAGTTGATCCTCCAGCCCATGTCCACCCAGCCGGAGCTGCGCCGGTGGCTGGCGGACAACGGTATGGAGATCCGGACGGAACGGCTGGCCCGGGAAGGGGACAGCCTGTACGTGGTGATGGGGGTAGGGCCGGGGGAGATGACCCTCACCCCCGGAGAATGCTGGGCAGGCCGGCAGAGCCGGGATCCCCTGCGGGGAGAGTACCTGGCCCGGCAGCTCAGCCGACTGGATCGTGCCCTGGCAGGGATGGCCCTGGCCAGGGGAGAACAGGTGGAGCAGCGCCGCCGGGAGCTGGAGGAGATCCGGCGCCAGGTGGCGGACATGAAGGAGGAATGGCAGAAATGGCAGTGATTGCGGACGTATACCGGGCCCTGGATTGCTGGGCTCCCTTTGACACCCAGATGGACTTTGACAACGCCGGCTTTCTGGTGGGCCGGGGAGAGCGGCAGGTCCGCCGGATCCTGGTGGCCCTGGATGTGACCATGGAGGTGGCAGAGGAAGCCCACGACCTGGGTGCGGAGCTGATCGTGGCCCACCACCCGGTGATCTTCCATCCGGTGAAGGGCCTGACCGACGGAGATCCCACCGGAGCGCTGCTGCTGCAGATGGCGGAGTGGGGCATCGGCGCGGTGTGCGCCCACACCAATCTGGATGCTGCCCAGGGGGGCGTCAACGACTGCCTGGCCCAGGCCCTGGGTCTGACCGGAGTGGAGCAGCTCCATCAGGACGGGGTGGACGGGCAGGGGAGGGCCTACGGCATCGGCCGGGTGGGAACTGCCCCCAATCCCGGCTGCTCCGCCGGGGAATTCGCCGCCTGGGTGAAGGAGAAGCTGGGTGCCGCCGGCGTGCGGGTGGCCGACAGCGGCCGCCCGGTGTCTCGGGTGGCGGTGGGGGGCGGCTCCTGCGGCTCCATGCTGTCCGACGCCCTGGCCATGGGCTGCGACACCTTTGTAACCGCCGATGTGAAGTACGACCAGTTCCTCACCGCTAAAGCTCAGGGCATTACCCTGATGGACGCGGGCCATTACCCCACGGAGCAGGTGGTGTGCCCCAGCCTGGCCCAGTACCTGCAAAAAACCTTCCCCCAGGTGGAGGTGCGCCTGTCCCAGCGGCACCGGGAGGCCTATTTCTGCGTTTGACCGGGGCATTTTCAGGGGAGAAATGAAAAATTTCCTTGCATTTCCCCTGAAGGTGTGGTACAATACCCGGGTCTGAGATAACGGGTGGTCCTCTGCGGCCGCTTCGCGCAGGGGCGTGGGGCGCCATGGCCGGTAAGAACGCCTATAAAACAGGAGGAAATTGTTATGGATTTGTTGAAGGCTTTTTCTGAGAAGCATCTGAAGGCTGAGCCCCCCGTTGTTGCGGTGGGCGACACCGTTCGGGTACACCTGAAGGTCAAGGAAGGCAACCGTGAGCGTATCCAGGTCTTTGAGGGCACTGTGATCGCCAAGAAGCACGGCGGCATCGAGGAGACCTTCACCGTTCGCCGCGTCTCCTACGGCGTGGGCGTGGAGAAGGTGTTCCCCCTGCATTCTCCCTCCATCGAGAAGATCGAGCTGGTGCGCCATGGTAAGGTGCGCCGGGCCAAGCTGTACTACCTGCGAGGCCGCGTGGGCAAGGCTGCCAAGATCAAGGAGGCCCTGTAATCCATCCGAAAAAGGAGCGGTGGCAAGCCGCTCCTTTTTTGTATCACCACGGCCCTGCAAGGGGGCCGAATGACAAGAAAGCATGCCGCAGCAGGCGGCGGAATGGGGGATTTTTATGAATATCCAATGGTATCCCGGTCATATGACCAAGACCCGGCGGCAGATCGAGGCAGATCTGAAGCTGGTGGACATTGTGGTGGAGATCATCGACGCACGCATCCCCGTCTCCAGCCGCAACCCGGATATCGACGCCATCACCGCGGGCAAGCCCCGTCTGGTGATCCTGAACCGGGCGGATCAGGCCGACCCCGCCTGGAACAAGCGCTGGGGTGCCTGGTTCCGGGAGAAGGGCTGGTCTGTGCTGGAGACCGACGCCAAAACCGGCTCCGGCATCGGCCAGTTTTCCCAGGTGGTTCAGGGCGTGCTGAAGGATCAGATTGCCCGCTGGCAGGAGAAGGGCCTGGTGGGCCGCCCTGTCCGGGCCATGGTGGTGGGGGTGCCCAACGTGGGCAAATCCACCTTCATCAACAAGGTTGCCAAGAAAAAGTCGGCCAAGGCGGGGGACCGGCCGGGGGTCACCCGGGGCAAGCAGTGGGTCACTGTGGATCGGGGGCTGGTGCTGCTGGATACCCCCGGCATCCTGTGGCCCAAGTTTGAGGATCCCACCACCGGGATGCGCCTGGCCTTCACCGGGGCGGTAAAGGACGACATTATGGACGTGGAGACCCTGGGCTGCCATCTGATGGCCTTTTTGGGGGAGTGTTACCCCCAGACCCTCACCAGGAGCTATAAGCTGGAGCCTGTACCCCAGGCGGAGGAGGGGGAGAACGAGGTGGCCTATGGCTACCGGCTCCTCCAGGCCTGCGGCCAGAAGCGTGGGATGCGGATCTCCGGGGGAGAGGTGGACACCGAGCGGATGGCCCGGGTGCTGCTGGATGAGTACCGGGGTGGCAAGTTAGGACGCTTTACACTGGAGTTTCCCCAGGAGGACTGACCATGGATCTTTGGACTTATGAGCGGGAGGCGGCTCAGCGGGGCGTGAGCCTGGTGTGCGGCTGCGACGAGGCGGGAGCCGGGCCCCTGGCCGGGCCGGTGTACGCCGCGGCGGTGATTCTCCCACTGGGGGAGGAGATCCCCGGGCTCAACGACTCCAAAAAGCTGTCTGCGAAAAAGCGGGAGGCTCTGTTCCCCGTCATTCAGCAGCGGGCCCTGGCCTGGAGCGTGGCCAGCGTATCGGCAGAGGAGATCGACCAAACCGATATTCTCAGCGCCCGGATGAAGGCCATGGAGCTGGCCATCCAGGGCCTGAATCCGGCGGCGGAATTCGCCCTGGTGGACGGCAACCGGGACAAGGGGCGGTCGGCCGCCATCACCCTGCCCCATCTCTGCGTTGTAAAGGGAGACAGCCTGTCGGCATCGATCGCCGCAGCTTCCATCCTGGCAAAGGTGAGCCGGGATCGGGTGATGGAGGAGCTGGCCCGGGAGTACCCGGAGTACCGCTTTGAGCAGCACAAGGGCTACGGCACCAAGCTCCACTATGAGCTGCTGCGGCAGTATGGGCCCAGCCCCATCCACCGCCGCAGCTTCCTGAAAAACCTGTGAGCGGGGAGCGAAGCCGCCTGTTGGGCCGGTGGGGGGAGGCTCAGGCGGCGGAGTATCTGCGGAAGCGGGGCTACCGGCCGGTGGCCGCCGGATGGAGCTGCCGGTACGGGGAGATCGACCTGATCGTCCAGGGGAAGGGGTTTTTGTGCTTTGTGGAGGTGAAGCTCCGGCAAAGCCGGGCCTTCGGCAGCGGGGCGGAGTATGTGGACGGACGGAAGCAGCAGCGTCTGCGCTCGGCGGCCTTGCTCTACCTCCAGTCCCATCCCACCCGGCTCCAGCCCCGTTTCGACGTGGTGGACATTCTGGCCCCTGAGGGTATTTCTACCAGAGACCCTGAGATCCTCCACCTGAAAAACGCCTTTTAAGCCGGGGATTCGGGGTTGACCGACCCGACATTCAATGGCATAATGGAGGAAGCAGACTGCTGGTTTTGGCAGCCGAGGCAGGAATTGCCTGCACATCCTGAATGATAGGAAGGAATCCACATGCAATACGTTAGTACAAGACAACGTGAGCCCCAGTATTCCGCCTCCCAGGCCATCGCCCAGGGGCTGGCGGCAGACGGCGGGCTGCTCACCCCGGCCTACCTGCCCAAGCTGCCCGGACGCGCCCTGGAGGAGCTGAAGGAGATGTCCTATCAGCAGCGGGCGGTCTATGTGATGAAGCTGTTCCTGGACGAGTTTTCCGTCAAGGAGATGACGGATTTTGCCGGCAGCGCATACGGCCCGGACAAGTTCGATACCCCCGCCGTTGCCCCGGTGCGTCGGGTGGAGGACGGTACCTACTGCCTGGAGCTGTGGCATGGGCCCACCTGTGCCTT
>CALXDY010000100.1 GCA_944387225.1 uncultured Oscillospiraceae bacterium
GATCGGGCCTCCTTCCCCCTCACCGAGGAGGGGTTGGAGGCGCTGAACCGTTGGTTGTCCCAGCAAAATATGTAATGGATTTTCCCTTTACAAGTATGCAGCCATTCCCCAGCGTTTCAGATGCATAGTCTCTCACAAGCCATTTAAAATCAGTCTTTGTAAAGGAAAAATAGCTGCCCCCTGGATCGTGGGATCCAGGGGGCAATTTGGCCTGTCAACAGCCGCAGCTGCGGGCTTCCTGATAGCTTCTGGGCTGGGGCTGGGTGTGGTTGGGCGGGAAGAACTCGCCCACGGGGAACTGAACCTTGCGGAAGATCTCGCAGGGATCCTCACGGCAGTCGCAGCCGTTGCAGCCGCACTCCTTCTCAGGCATGCAGTAGTCGTAGGCGGGAATGAGCAGCTGGGTGTCCCGCTCCAGACGGATGATGGAGAACTGGCCCAGGGTGACGAACAGGCGGTGGACGTCGCCGCCGGTGCACAGCTCATCGGAGAAGCAGCTGCACACGGCGGGCGGGATCTCGCAGCCGCAGTCGCTGGGACGGCAGTGGCACACATCCATCAGCTTCACATCCAGGATGATGGGATCCACCGTCTCCACCACAGCGGTGGGCACGTTTCTCACGGGGAAGGACTGACCGTCGGGGCCCTGCTCCCGGACGTTGGAGGAGAACACCTTGGCGCCGCCCTCGCTGCCGAAGAGGATCACCCGCTTGTCGAACACCGCCAGACCGGTGATCTCCACAGGACGGGCCGCCCCCACAAGGGCGTCGGCAGTAATGCGGTAGAAGTAGCGCACGTCCACGGTGTAGAAGCCCCGGTTAAAGCTCACCGGCTCCACATCGATGTAGGCATACAGCAGCTCCGCGGATCCGGCTTTCACGGAAGAAGCGCGGTCAATGACCTCCTGGCAGCCCCGGGTGGGGTATACCCGCAGATCCTCCACGCAGTCCTTGTCGTAAGATATAGCATCTTATAAGAAAAAGATTCCCCTGGAGCGACACGCCCCAGGGGAATCTTTTTCTTCTATTGCGTCATTTTCCTACGGCCGCCAGGATCATGGCCATGCCCTCCTCACGGGTCATAGTGCTGCCGGGACGGGTACCGTCGGAGATGCCCGCCTCCTTTGCCCTGGTGATCACCTTGGCATCCACTGCCCAGGGGCTGGCAGGCTGTGCGGCCCGCTCAGCCTCCACGCTGGCCATCTCTTCCCGCACGATCTGCCGGATTTTCGATTCCGTCATACTGTCCACCTCCTTTGCAACATCCTCCCGGAAGTCGTCCATGGTTTTCCCATGTCGGGGGAACCAGTGCAGCACGTCGCCGTGGTTACTGGCGATCCCCCTAGTATGTCCCTCTGCATGGCAGATCACCACCCCATCGTCCAGAGGATCCAGGTCGTACTCCATGCAGAGCATGGCGGTCAGCTCCACTGCCTCCCGGTAGACGGCGGAAAAGTAGTGGGGATCATCAAGGCCGTCCTCACAGATTTCAAAGGAGATGTGTGTGTGGTTGCCGGAGCCGCCGCAGTGCCACCCCTCCATCTCCCAGGGCAGGGTCTGCACCGCGGCCACGGCTCCCCCGTCCAGCTGCCCGATAAAGGCGTGGACACAAGCATCCAGGCCGGGCCGGTTCCAGTGGTTTCCATACCGGTTGATGCCGATGGTCGCATTCCCCGGGACATACCGGGCCAGACTGGGGTTGTCCGCTCCGGTGGAGTGGACCATGACCCCCTTTGGGGTCATGGCCACGCCCGCCTTGTAGCAGTCGTTTTTCGTCAAATACTGCTGGATCAGGGTCATGGTCAACCTTCCTCCTCGTTACGAGAGCCGGTGATCTCCTCCCCTGCTTTATCAATGGCACTTTCTCCCATGGCCAGCAGTTTGGTCAGCCAGGAGGGGACAGGGGCTCCCATGGAGGCGGCATTTTCCGCCACGCTGCCCAGCTCGGTGACAATATACCAGCACAGCACAACGGGACATACCAAGCCGGAGTAATCCACCGGCAGGGCCTTCACCGGCAGGTAGGCCAGCACCGCGCTGATGAGCAGATCCGCCCCGGCAGCCACCACAACAACAATGACCATACCCGCCTTGTGCCAAATGCCCTCCCGGGCTTTGGCAGAGGCCCACTGGCCCTGCTTGGCGGCGGCCATGGTGCCGGAGATGTAGTCCAGTACCATGCAGCCGATCCAGCCCAGGATCAGCCAGCCCATCCAGCCCCAAAGCCCGGTGAGGGCTCCGACAAAGGCGGCGATACCCAGCTTGATCTGAGTTGCCTGCTCCATCTCACTCCACCTCCCCGGCCTCCCGGGTCTGACCGGTCTCGCGGCAGTCCAGAGCATCCACCTTTGCGGCGAAGGCCTCATAGCCCTCCTGATAGACACCAGCCAACTTCTGATCGTTGTGGCGGAGGAAGGCGTGGATGGCGTCCTTCTCCTCCTCGGTCAGACCCCGGCCCATCTTCGCCTCAGCCATGGCCAGGCCCACGGTGAGATCCTCGTGCTGGGGGGTGGCGGCAATCTCGCAGTAAGCGGTATACAGGTACTTGGTCAGCTTCTCGTTCATGGTAATTTCTCCTTTCTATTTCCGCGCCTTATGGCGTCGTTTAATCAGCGTCCAGGTCGTGCCTGGTTTGCAGGATCATCCGCCCCACAGTGCGCGCAATCGCATGCGCCATCGAATTTGAGGAAATGATGAGCATCGCCTGTAGTGCGGATTCGAGACTCATTGTCTGCCCCATGAGAAAACGGTTGCCCGAAAATCCGACATTGTCGATTGGCTCTAATTTGACCATCTGTGTCCGTGCATTAGGGCACCAATCCAGGGCGACCATAGCAGTCATTAGTTTGGACGTAGACGCGGGGTTAAAAAATTCATCAGCTCCAGTCTGATACAGGGTTTTGTAGGCATAGCTGTCAAAAAGCCAAGTTGCTCCGGAGGGGATCTGCAGCGTCACTGCACCAGTCACATCGGGCACTGTCTCCTGGGACACATCCTCTCCAGCCAGTGCCCGCTCAGCCAGGTCGGCCAATTTCCCGATAGCGGGATAGGTCTCCCCCTGGGTAGTGGTCACGGCGTGGGCCAATAGGGTGCCGTTGCTCGACAATGTAATGGCCGTAAGCGACAGATTGTCCCCCCACGCGCCGCCCTTGGCTCCGAGATATGGATGCGACTCGTTACTGTATGTCGTCCCCTCCAAATCGTCAAATTTGACTGTGTGAGACAGCTCCAATGCCCGTTTCTCGCACCCACCGAGCTCAATGGTCAGAGTTTTTTTTCGCCAAATCCGCCCGATTTCCGGGTATCCCATGGCGGCAGCCACCATCCGTGCCATATTTCCAGCCGTTGATTCGTTGGTACTCATCATGGTTTCCGTTTCGCCCACCACATCGGAATCGGTGCGCTTGTAGGGCAATTTTACCGACACAGCGGCATCAAGTGCGACGCCGGACGGAGTCAAAAAATACGATTTATCCATTCCGATCTCTGCTGCTTTTCGGTTGACCTCGGCCATAAAAGCGTTCACGCAGTCCTGGTCGGAAAACTCCATGGGAGGATCCGACGTCCACGCCGGTACATTAACTTGCTGTGGATTAGATCCATTAAGCAGCGCTATATAGTTGCTATACAACAGATCCATAGTGGATTTGTCAGGTGGGACGTCAAACAGGTTGCTCAGATTGATGATTGCTGGGCAATCCACATAGCAGGCCGCGTTGATATATCCTCCAAGGCACCCGATGTACAGTGAATATTCCCCAGTAGTTGGGATCTCACCGAGAGCAGATGTGAGGACAAAGCCGTCGGTCTTTACTTTCTGAACCGCTGGAATACTTTCGTCAAAATTATCAGTATGCCTCACATTGAGTCCGCACCCATGATACGCCCGAGAGGTTTGGCTGCCCAATGTTATGACAGTTACATTGAGCATGGATGCCAAATAAACACTATCCCCCTGGTTGTAGGTATATTTTCTCATGCTCTGGAGCTGATAGGATGTGGACAGCGAAATGTTGGTGTTGGTAATACGCAGGCTGCGCTTACCAGATGCGCTTGTATCACTCATGGAGGTGCCTCCCGCTGATCCATAAACCCAAAATTTGAGGTTTGGGCGGTCATCGCTATGCCCCATCCACGACGCAGTAGATTTGTCATAGTCCTCGTAGACAGCATTGGCCGCCTGGAAAATATCACGATAGCTGAGCCCCTCCCACGCCAGGTCATCCAGTGTGGTAGGTGTCACTGTCCTGGCGTGATGCTCAATGGAGGGATAGACCGGCATTACACCGCCGCCCTGGATGGTGATGTTTTTTTCATCTCCGGCCGACACTGCCCCGACAGCCGCCGCCTCGTGGGTGTGGGACGCCGCTGCAGCCCCCAGGGCCGTCCGGGCTGCCGCCGCCGTTGTTGCGCCGGTGCCGCCACGGGTAATCGGCAAAGTGCCGGATGTAATCTTGCTGGCAGACAATCCCGGGATCTGGGCAACCGGGATAAAGCCAGAGCTTGTCAGCGTCGCAACCTGAATATTCCCATCCTCACCACCCACAAAAAGCTCCCCGGTGTCGGTGGCGAGGCCGTACTCACCAGGGGCTAAGGTGGGCAATCCCGCCTTGCTGCCCCGTTTAATTTGAATTTTAACTGCCATCAGAATGTTCCCCCATCAATAGATGTCAGTGACAGCGTTCCGTCCGATGCAACAGAGAATCCCGTCCCGGCTTTGACGTGCCCGGCCTTGGACGCCGTGGCCATCGTGCTGGTGTGGCTGCTGGCCGCCTTGGCATTGAGCTGGGTCTGGATGGCGGAGGTTACCCCGTCCAGATAGCCCAGCTCTGTGGCAGTGACGGCGGAGACGGACACCTTGCCGGAGCCATCGGACACCAAAGCTCGGCTGGCGGTGAGACCGGTGATATCTGATCCGCCGTGGGTGTGATCCGCCTCAGCAGCTCCAATCTGGGCCGCCGTGGTTCCGTGTGGATTCCCGGTTTCCTGGCTGTGGTCATAGGCTGCCTTACCCCGGTCTCCGCGATAGGCCGTGGAACTGGTCTCGCCCAGCGCCAGGGATTTGCTGATCTCTACATAGGCAGTGCCGCTCCACCGGTAGGTCAGATTCGTGTCTTTTGCAACATAGATCTTGCCGGCCTCACCAGTTCCGGGGAAAGCGGTTTTGCTGTCATACTCCAGAACGTCGTCCACATAAGACGGGAGCTGATCGGAAGGCACCTTGCCGGAGCTGTCCAGCTCTGCCACTCCGCTGGCCGCCCCCAGCATGGACGCCGGGATAGCTCCCACATCGGTGGCACTCAGCGTCACGTTGGCACTCAGCGGCTTTCCATTGATCGTCCGGCTAACCGGGACGTATGTGCCGGTCAGACTGGGGATCAGAGACACCAGCAGCTTGCCATCCGCCTGTACCACGGGGACATTCCCCTGGGCGGTGCCGGTGTTGACGCTTGCGGCTGTGCCCAAGCCGGTGATCTTGCTGCTGGGGATGCTGGGAAGGTCAGACACCGCGATGGTCTGCCCAGCAGTCACACGGCCTTTTTGGTCTACCGTCACTTTTGTGTAGGTGCCCGGCGTCAAAGCGGCAATATCCGCCAACGTAAGTACCAAATTCACGTTTTGCGTTCCGTCAAAGGATACTGCCGGGGCAGTCGCGTCCCCCGACGCAGAAAACTTCCGCGCTGTAGCCAACTTTGTTGCGGTGTCGGCCGTACCCCCCTTGGGATTGATATGGACATTCCCGGCCGTGGTGCCAATGTAAACATTCCCGGTATCCAGGGCGACAGCCATCTCACCCTGGGCAAGAACCAGGTTAGAAACAGCTTCCTGCAGGCCTCTTTTAATCTGAATGGTTGCCATTATCTACGTCTCCTTCGCTTTTACTGCCCGGCGTTTCCATCAATGATCAGATTTTGGTGGGCACTGGGATTTGCCATGTGTTCCTCCAGCGTCTCTGAGCTGTCCACCGCCTCCGTATTGTTCCCGTCCACAAGGAGCATGGTATGGGCAGTAGTCGTATAGTCATGGGCAGACACCGGATCTGTGTCCCACATACCGCAGTCAATGTCTGGAATCTGGTCCTTCCGCACTTTGCCTGCGCTGTCCAGGCCGGCCGCCATTTTATCAAGCGTGTCCCAGTTTTCATTAAGCTGGCCGACATCGGCAATATCATTGTAGTCCGGCTTCTTCAGCTTGAAATTTTGCGTCTCCGTCATGGTAATTGCCCCTCTCTCAAATCAGCCCAGGTATTCCCCGACAGCTGACCCCACGTGTAAGCCTGCAGCTGCCCCCAGGTGCGATAGGTGTACTGGTAGTCAAAAGCCAGGTGCGCCGGCTTGATCTCCAGGATGGCAGCGGTCAGGTCCTGGATATTGGGTGGGACGCCGATGATAGACACAAACTTCACAATAAACGAATACTGTCCGCTGTGCTCTATCACCTCCACATCCCCATTGACAAATGCAGCGGCCACCATACGGATCATTTCCAGCGTGGTCGTTCCTTGCCCGCGAATTTTTGAGATTATGCGCGCCCGGCGGAATTGCTCGTCCTTTTCCCGTTCCACCGGAATTCCATATGCAGTCTCCCACAGCTCCAGTCCCCATCCCGACGCGGTAGACGGGAAAAGCTGTGCCATGGTGAGATTGACCGACGCTTCCACCTCCACTGCCAGCAACGACAGCGCCCTCTGCAACTCAGCATCCGGGGCGCTGGCCTGGTAGTGCAGCGGCAGCTCCCGGATCAGCTCTCTCATCTCAGGGTCACCTCCCTCAGCTCAGGAACCTGTCCGGGCTGAAATTGCAGGTCGGTTGTTTCCCCGTTTACCAGCAGGCTGTCCAAAGTATCCACTCCGGGGATCATCATCAAGATGGACAGCACCCGGTTATAGTACAGGATGTAGGGTAGATCCTCCTCCGGGCCGTAATAGACCTTTCCGTATTTTGACTCCACCAGCTGCTCCAGGTAATCCTCCATGGCCGATACAAAGAGGGTCTTCACCTCCTCCAGCGTAGAGCTGGACAGATCCACCTCCGCAGAGATGGAAATCTCCAGGGCATCCGCCGTCTCCACGGTGACCGACGCGCCGATGGGGCGGCTGGCCGCGATATTATCCTTCACCGCCTGCAGAATCTCATCCCCCACCGGCCTATAACTGCCATCCACCACGGTGACGCCCACGGTGCCCGGCCCCTGGGCCAGCTCCACCACCTTGGCCTGGCCCACGCCGTCCACCTCCATGGCCCACTGGCGGTAGTCCCAGCCGTTGCCGGAGGTCCTGGGCCGCTGCCGTGCCTCCATGATCCGGGCATAGAGGGCGGCGTCGCTCTCCCGATCCGTCCCTCCGGACGCCTGATCGTTGACATAGCTCTCCAGCCCAGGGAGATTGACCTGCATCCCGCTGAGGGAACCGGGCAGAATGTTGTAGGCGCTGCCTGCAGCCTGGGCAGTCAGATGTCCCACCGCGCTGCCACTGTCCCCAATGGTTACCTCGGTGTCCAAATTGAACACCAGGGCATCCTTTGTCAAAAACCGGGTCCCCTGTGGGATCCGGGTGCCCGGGGTGCCGGTAAAGGTCACACCACAGCTCGCCTGAGTTCCCTCCAGTCTGGTCAGGCCCAGGTAATCCCCAGCCACCAGATCCAGGAAAGGCCCGCTGCTGGCATCTACAAACAGCATGGACAGCACCCCGGGCAGAGCCTTATACAGGCTGCTGACCATTTGACAGACAGGCCCCACTACGCCGTCGGCATAGGAGCCTGCCATAGTGGACACCCCCAGCCCCTCATTGATTTGGGCTAATGTATCTTTCTTCAGATTTTCCGTGGTGCGATCCTCAAACACGCATGTCCACCTCCCCATAGACGGTAGCGATCCGGACATCCAGGTGGAGGGTGTCCCCCTCAAACCAGCTGTCCGTCACCTGCACCTCCCGGATGTAAGGGCTGACCAGCAGGGCCTCCTCCACATACCGGCGGGCCTCCGCCAGCTTTGTGTCGGCGGTATATGGATGCCCCACCAGAGCCTCCAGCTCGCAGCCGTAGCTCCAGGAAAAGGAGGGGTAACGGTACCGGGCAGTCATAATGCACCGCCAGGCCCATCCCTTCACCGCCTCCAGCCCGCTGACCATCACCGGACTGCCGCCCGACCATACCGGGGTACCGCTGCCATAGTCCATTTTGACGTCCTGATAGACGGGCAGCCCCGCCGCCGTTTCACTCTGGCCGGCGGTGAACATAGGGAACAGGCTCATAGGCTCACCACCTTACAGATCAGAGCGAATGTCTGCCAATCCTGGGTGGCCAGTACCACCAGATCCCCTGCATCCACTCCAAAGCCCCTGCGGCTCAGATCTCCGGGCGCCACCTCCACCGTAACAGAGCCGCCCCGGCTGTCTGTCCCGGTGAGCGTGCCCCCAAGTCCGCCGTCGTACTTCGCCAGCAGGGCGGGATTGATCTGCAGATCCCGGCGGCTAAGCTCCAGCCCGCCGCATCGGATCCGCAGCGCCTCCGGGCTGCCGGCGGTCAGCACCTGGCCCAGGGCAATCTGGGCGGGCTGCTGTCCCCGATCGTTCACCCGGAACATGGAGTCCAGGATGACGCCGGCGCTCTCCTCCAGTGATTTCATTTCAGTTCCCTCCCCGCTGTGGTCTCGTCCATGATGTTTCGGAAATTCAGGGTGAATTTCCCGTAGTGATTTCCGTTTTTCCAGGTGTGTGTGTCCCCATCCACCCAGAAAAGGCCGCTTACCCCGCTGCCGGTGTCCTGCAGGATCACCGCCTCCCCGGTGATCAGAGACAGGGGCGGCTCCAGCAGCTCCACAGTCAGCTTTTGCTGCGGCCCATAATCCTCCAGGACGGCCGCCGCCTCGCTGGACATATCCTCGCCCTGCCCCTGGGTCAAAACCCGCTGCAGGCGGCCATTGAGGGCCTGGGAGGCCCCGTCTTCCACCACCCGGAGCAAAGCCCCGGTGTCGGAATAAATGGCCACCCGGTTGCACAGGTTTTCCACGCTCCAGGTGTTGGTCACCGACATGGTCTCCCGGATGGTCAGGGAGGCGGCGGTGGGCTTCTCCCGCACCTCCAGCTCTCCCCGGCCGGTAAAGCGGATAAAAAACCGCCGCCCCGTCTGTTCCCCCGCCCGGGTATAGAGATCCATCAGGATCTTGTCCAGAGCCACGCCGGGGTATTTCCGGCTCACCACTGTTCCGGCGGCAGCGATAGAGCCGGTGGGGATGCCGAATTCCCCGCAAATGGCGGCGGCCGCCGCCTCCGGGGCCACACCGGAAAAGGAATAAAACCCCTGATTGCCCGCCAGGAACCGCCCGCCGTCCAGGGCGGACAGATCTGCCACCTGGGTCTGGGTGCTGGTGGTGGCGGTAAGCAGCTGCCCGGTGAAAATCACCTCATCCCCGGCGGACAGGATCAGTGCCGCCCCTTCCTCCAGGGGCAGGGACTCCACGCTGCCGTCCCTGGGGGCCACCAGGGAGACGCGCAGCTCCCGGGCAGTCTGCCGGATGTCTCCGATCCAGGACATGGACTGTACCAGCCCGGTCACATCCCGCATAGCGGAGCCACCCGGCTCCACCAGGCGGAGAGAATAACGGTCAGCCATAGGCACCTCCTATCCCACAAATCTCCAGGACTGGCTCACCGGATCCCAAACCGTCCCGATGGAGTCGGCCAAAGCCTGGCTGGCGCTGGCCGTCCGGGCTGCCGGCAGATCGGACAACGCCGGGATGGTCAGCACCTGGCCGGGATAGATCAGGTTGGGGTTGGTGATCTGTGGATTTGCGGCGGCAATCCTGGTATAGTAGCTGCCGTTTTGCTGCCCGTAGAATTGCTCCGCGATCCGCCACAGGCTATCCCCGGACTGCACGGTGTAGGTTTTGGCGGAGGCCGTTCCGGTTTGGCTGTCCCGTCCCGTCTGGGCAGCGCCGCCGGACACGGCCAGAGCCGGAGCCTTGGGCTGCACCCACTGGCGCATGACAATGGTCAGGTAAAGGTCGTTGGTGCCGTCCCGCTCCCCCTGGCTTACTTCCTCCAGGATTACCGACGCATTGACGGGGGTGCCGGACACGATCCAGCGGAGCTTGGCCGCCTTGTCACACCAGGTCTGGAGGGTGTAGAGGTATTCATAGGGGGCAGCTCTGGCCCCCGGCACACAGAACGGGTACAGCTGGGCGGGCAGCAGCACGTCGGACAGGGTACAGTCCCCCATCCGGATGCCGCCGGGGAGATTGATCTCCCCCGTCTGATCCAGCCGCACCGTCTCCACGGCGCTGAGATGCCGCCAGTGGTAGCTGGCCGGGGTCACCGGAAGCACCAGTTCCGTGCCGGTGGCCTCCTCCAAAAAAGACATGATCCGCAGCGCCATCAGCCACCTCCGTATCCCGCTGCCAGCTTGACGGCGATCGCGTCCGCCAAGGCCTCAGCCACCGCCTCCGCCGTCAGATCTGCGCCGAAGGTGTTGCCGCTGACGGTGATCTGGATGGGACGGGAAGTCGTACCATTGTCCTCCTCCCTGGCCTCCCGGGCGGTAAGTACCCGCTCATCCTGGTGGAGGATGGCGGGGTAGTTGTCATAGGGGACACGGTACAGACCGAAAGCGTGGCTTCTACCCTCCCGAATGGTCAGGGGTGCACCGTCATATTGTTCATCTGGGGAGTCCAGATGGATGAACGGCGCATAATCAAGAAAATCGTTCAGCAGCTTCTCACCAAGACCGATCGATTTCTCTTGCTCTGTCTCATAGTCCTGCATCCATGGTGAATTTTTCAGTGCAGCGGTGTTCTCACGGATGGCGGTAATCTGATCCAGATTGACATCATGGAGCTGCTGCGCCATGTCGCTGGCGTCATAATTGCTATCCGCCATGATCTGGGCTTCCTCCATCAGGGCCTCGATCTGGGCGGCAATTACCGCCTTATCCTCCTCGGTAGCTGTCTGATACTGGTTCACCAGGTCAGTGTACTGGTTGTGCATAGACTCCAGCTTCGCAGCCTGCTCTTCACTGTACACCGTGGTTTCTGCCCCCTGGGTCAGGGCGGCCATAGCCTCCCTGTCATACTGGCGAGCCAGGTTTTCCGAAATGGCGCGACCTTCTCCAATGATGGCGTTAGCCTCAGATATTGCCTCACCCAGTGTACCTCCATAGGCGTCAATATCAGCCTGGAGACCTTCTTTTGACTTTTCGTTGTAGGCGTCGCCCGTGGCGTTGTTGATTTCCGTCATGGCGTCCTCCAGTGTGGAGGTTAGACCGGGAAACGTCTGGGCCATAGCCTCCATGGCCCCGCTGTACTGATCCACCATTCCCTGCTGGATGATGTCGACTGCGTTCTGCCCCTTGATCTCGCCTTTGGAGATCATGTCGTAGATCTCACCCTGGGTCTTCCCCATGGCCTCGCTCAGCATGCCGATCACATCCACACCGCGATCCTGGAAGATATTCAAATACTCCAGAGTCGCTTTGCCGGAGGACTCCATCCGGCTCATGGCCTGGGCCATATACTCCATGTCGGAAGCGGTTACGCCCACTGCGCTGCCCGCATCGCCGATGGCCGTGATCAGCTCCAGCATCCGATCCGGCGTATCTCCAAACCCCGTAGCCAAGGCGCGGGAAATGCCAGTCAGATCCTCGTACTCCATGGGGGTATCTGCCGCAGTCTGACGTAGATCAGCCAGAAACTGGTCACCTACCTCATCTCCCAGTAGCCGATTAAAAGCGATTGCGTCCAGCTCCCGCTGGGCGGCGGTGTCCCCGCCGCTGCTCAGGCTATCGTCGGTAGCTGCGGATGCCGTGTCATACGCCCCGGTATAATAGTCGATGAATGCCTGATCCATTCCCTGCAGCGTCTGTACCCCACCCTGGAGCAGGCCCAAACCGCCGCCGATCACCGCACCAGCTACCTTGCCCGTGGGGCCCAGCAGCGACCCCATAGCCGCCCCGGATACAGCTCCGCCGATGGCAGAGGAGGCAATCCCGCCCACGCTGCTGCCCAGGGCGGAGGAGACCGCCGCGTTGGTGATCTCCAGGGCGGCGTCTCCCGCCATGTCCAGCAGCCCGGCGGTACCCAACGCCCCCAACAAAGAGGAGCCTCCTGACCCCGCCCGGTTCTCCGCTTTTGAAATAGCATTCGTAGCATCCATATAGTCCTGGGCAGTCTGCCGTGATTGCTTACTGACCAGGTCGAGTTGCTGACGGATATTTTCATAATTTCTCGTCGCCTGATCGAAATCAGCAATGGCAGTCTGTCGATCTGCATCTGTGGCAGAGTCAGAGAGAGAGTCCAACCTTTTTCTTGCATCGTCCAATTCTCTCTTTGCCTCATCCAAATCAATGTTTTTCAACTGGACTTTGGTCTGCTCCAGGACATCCAACTTCTTTTTCAGTCCTTCTGCGTCATTCTCAAAGGCACTCATAGCCTCTTTCAATACGGAAATAGACTTCGTAAGGTCATCGGTTCTTGAAAACCCAACTGTCCCAATCCTCTGCTCGTCCATTAGGAAACGGTAGGTCTCACTCGTTTTTTGGAGGGCGATAGAATGCTGCTCCGCCGCCTTTAATTTAGCGTCAACGGCCTTCTGTGCATCCTCTTGCTTTAAGCGGCTGGTATCTTCTTTGGCGATTTCCACGGCAGCGTCTCTGGCTTGGTTATACAGTGCTTGATACCCCTTGGTGTTAGCAGAAATCGCATTCTCAGTCTCCCTGAGGGACTGGCGAAGACGCGTCTGCTCCTGGATTGCCTCCGCCAGTGCCCCCTCGCTAGCCTCATCCTTCAGCTTACGGTAGGCCTTCTGGGCATCCTGTACCGCAACGGTGGCCTTCTGCAGCTCCGCCCGCTGTTGGGCTTCCTGGGAAAGGAGGGCTTCCTGAGCCTTGTCATAGGCCTGTAGGCTCTGCTCCAGCTCCTCCAGCGTTTTGTCAAACGCTTTGCTATTGCCCGCGATGGATTTCAATGTGCTGCTGACCTGGTCGTGGAGGGTCATTACGATTCCCACTTCTTTTGCCACATCTACACCTCCTCAGCCAGTTCCGACTCCCGGAGGGCCAGCGCCCAGGTCAGGTCCCGGCCCCCCTGTCCCATGTTGTAGTACATCTCTGGCGTCCAGTGATGCCGCTGGAACAGGTAAAAGACCAGCCCAAGTTCTGGGTCGCTGCCCTCCCTCAGCCGTTTTTTACTTCTTCAATGGTGACCCTGCGGTAGCCGCACAGTCGCTCAATGGCTCTGGCCAGATCCTCTATCTCGCCGGGCAGCAGGAGATTTTTCACCATCTCCTCAGGAGTCGCTCCTCCAAATCGTTCCCGCAGGCGGATGTCCTTCAGATCAGGCACTTTGCAGCCGGCCAACAAAATATCCAGATTGGCATCCCTGCTGTTGGAGGATCGGATGCTCTGCACCTTGCCGTAGGGAAGCCCCCTCAGCCGGAATACCACGTCCTCCCCCAGCAGCTGGCTTAGCCGCCGCATTTTGTACTGGGCAGTGGGCAGCTGTTCCTGAACATTAGGCACCTCAGGGCGAAGCAGCAGCTCCAGTAAGTCCGTCTTTTTTCCCTCCATCACTGCACCTCAATAGCGTCCAGGAGTTCATACCTGGTAAATGTAAACGCAGCCGTAACTTCTCTATAGGTAGCTGCTTTCCAGTCCATCAGGGTAAGGTCGTCGAAGCTCACATTGTAAAGAGCCACCCGCTCCGCCCCGTAGCTGTCGGGATCCCGCAGGGAGGAAATAATGGTAAAGCGACGGTCCACGCCGTCCTGCATCCCATCCAGTCTCTGGAGCATCCCGCTGTCCACATGGCACATGGTGATGCTGCCAGTACCCTCCCCGCTGACAGACTTATAGTCGGTCATAAACTGGCCGCACAGGTTCACCTTGCTCTTGCTCAGGCTGATTTTTGCCTGACAGGCAGTGCTCTCCGCCACCTTGTCCCCATCCAGCCAAATCTGACCAAACGTGCCGTTAATCAGCCGCTTCATGCTGTCGATATTTCTTGCCATACTGATTCCTCCTTACAGACAGGAAACGCTCAGGGAGAACGTCTCCATGGCGTCCAGCAGCCGGCCGCCGCAGGAAATACCCACCCAGTCGCCGGTCTGATACTCCTTGATCTCCTGATCCGTCATAGTGGAGGTGTCCACCCCGTGCTCCGCCAGCCACTTCGTCTGCGCGTCCAGGTCGATCTCCGCATAGGATTCTCCGGGGTTCAGCACCCCGGCCCCCTCCAGATAGGTGAGATAACTCTGGATGGCCGTCACCAGCACCAGCTTGTTCTCGTAGGTGTTGGGGTACTGGCCCACATATTCATTCTGGATGGTGGTGCGGAGGTAATAAGAAATCAAATCAAGCCCTTCGACAATTTTGATCTTCCGCCAATCCTCCCCCATCCCGGGGGCCACGGTGGTCAGGGAGTTCACCGCCCGGACGATCTTGGCCTGCTGGCCGTCGTGGGTCAGGATCAGCTTGCCGGCGTTGACCGCCTCCTCCTGTTCCTCCAGGGTGCGGGGGGTAACGGCGGTCAGCTCAGGCAGCACGGTGTAGGTGCCGCTCATGCTCACCGGCAGGCCGGCCAGAATCCCGGCCACCCGGCTGAGATACTCCCCAGCGGTGTAGGTCTTGCTCCCGTCGGTCAGGGTGTCGTCCTCCTCGCAGAAATTGACGGCGCCCATGTAGTCGGGCGGCGTGGTAGCGTTGGCCAGCACGACTTTTTCGGTGAAATACAGGTCCCGCCGGTTCTTGACCCAGTTCACCAGCACCGCTTCCTCCCCGTCGGTCAGGTCGGGAGGGGGTGCGATATAGTCCACCGTCATGGTCTCCACCAGCTTCAGACCTGCCTCCAGGGCAGAGGTGTCGCCGGTAGAGGTACCGATCACCACCGCCGCCACCTTGCTGGGGGTGCCCCGGTCGGAGCCGGTAAAGGCCCGCTGCAGGTAGGCCTGGTTGTCCGCCCCCAGATCCGTGGGGATCATAGGAGCGGAGGACAGCACGTGCAGGCCCTGAGCCTTTGCGTCCCGCACAAAGACAGCCACGATGCCTTTCTTGCTCCGGCTGGCCGCCGATTTCGCCGCTGCCTGAAACTTAATGGTCAGGCCGGGCAGTCCGATAGGGGTTGCCATTTATCCATCATCCTTTCCATTCCAATTCATTTCGATTTGTTTTATGGCGGGATCAGAGGGTTCCTCCATCCCCGGCCGCACGTCCGCCCAGGTAAAAGACAATTCCACCTGGTCAAACTCTACGCCGCCTTCTCCCTGGTTCACTTTGGCCAGCAGCCATCGGCCCGCCACCTCCATCGGTGCAGAAAACAAATCCATGACTTGGCTCTGCATCTGGTTTAATCCCTTACGGCTGCTGTCGTGGTAGGCGTTCACCGCTCCATAACAGGTAACCAGAAAATCTGCCTGCCGTTCAACCAGTGCGAAGTTCAAGTCTCGCACATGGGACTCCGCCAGTTCCAGGGTCATGGAGGGCCGCTTAAAGTCCTTGGGCAGCCGATCCACATAAATGTGGAGTTGAGGAAATGATCTCCTCAGCACAGCCTCCACCCCATCCATCAATTCACATGCATCCATCAGTAGTCCACCTCATCTGCAATAGCGCTCAGCACCTTATCCGCCGCACGGATGGCAGCTTCCTGCGCCCGGCTCTCTGTCCAACTGTAAAACATTCGCCCCTTTACGTACCCTTGATTCTGGGTCTGGCGGACGCCTCCATTTCGCCCAGCGGAATTCCATGCCCGCACCGACCCGGCAGCAGGCTTTCTTGTCCCATACCCCCGATCCAGCCACTTGGTCACCATGCGGCTGGATACATCCATGCCACGCCACTTTTTTGGTTTCCCACTCTTTGGCTGGGATAATTTCTTTGCCACCGGGGATATGGCAGCGTATCCGCCCCTGCTGCCAAAGGATAGTTCCTGCCAGTTTCGGATGGTAGGCTTAGCATCTGCCTGGAAGTCGCTGCGGTCAATCTGCGCATCCAACTCTTTTTTCACGGCCTCGCCCATGGCTTGAACTGCCTCCCGCCGGGCCTCTGGGAGTACTTTGTACAGGTCATCCCAGTAGCGGTTGAACTGTGCCATTCGTTCCCGCCTCAACGTCGCTTTACTCACCCTGCTCATAGGTCCCGCCTCACTTCGATCTCATATTCGTTGCAGAACGGTTCCGTCTCGTGGGGAATTACCACCTCAAACAACTGCTCTCCAATTTCCACCAATGCCCCCGGACTTAGCCGTACCAGCTTGGGGATGGAGAGTACCTGTCGAATGTCATTGACAGACATTGGCCACTGCTGTTCGTGCCGGACATACTGCTCGCTGATCACGCCAGGGCAGACAATTTCTACGGTGGTCTCATCCCCTACCTGACGCACCTGCACCATATCCACCAATGCCGCCTTGACAGCGGTATATGTCATACCGTACGGGGCCAAACTCACAGGGAGAAGATGCCAGGTTTTACCGGTACAGTCCCGCCACCTCAGGGCGTGGTGCAGATCCAGCGCCCGCCGGCGGATGACCACCTCCACCCCTGGAGCGGAGGCGGCGTGGGGGGCAAATACTGCATTTTTCCCAGTGGTTACCCGTCCCCAGGTCCGGCACGTGGTTGTCCACTCAAATACCCCCGGGCTGGTCTCCGCCAGCTCCAGCAGCTCCAGCCGCTGGTCCAGCGCCCCAGCGTCAATGGATTCCGCCATCTTATCCCTCCTCTCCGGTGTCCAATTTGGACACCGGCTCTGAGAGCTTCAGCTGATTGAGCATCCGGCGAAAGGCGGGGTTTTCGCTCACCTGGCCCGACTCTTTGGTGCCCCGGTGATCCCACCAGTCCAGCACCATGGCATTGACACACAGGTCATACCGGGCGGCCCTGGTGCTGCCCTCCCGGGGCTGGGCCACCCCGGCCTGCTCCATATAGCCCACCGCCGCCTCATAATAGACGGGGATCAGTGCCTGCACCTCCGGATCTTCTGCCATGTCGCTCAGCTTGCAGTAAGCCAGCAGTGCCTCCCGCCGCTCCTCACTCAGGGCCACAGGTCACACCTCCGATCAGTCGCCGCCTCCGATGGTACCCACCACAAAGCCCTTGTCCACAATCAGGTTACCGCCCACAAAGGCGTCACCCAGGATGGCCACCATGCGTTCCACCGCCTTGACAGACTCATCCAGGCGGATGGTGTAGGGGCCGAAGAGGCCCAGCTCATAGTTAAAGGGATCACCATAGAGGATCTTGTCATCCCCTACCGCCTTCACCAGGTCATAGGGCAGCACCACACCGCCGTCCCGGATGGTGCCGCTGTTGGGGTTGGTGGGGTCAGGGGCGATCTCCAGCAGCCGGCGCTTTTCGTTGGTACCACGCAGCTGGCCCAAAGCCTTCAGGTTGGCCTTGGTCAGCAGCAGCCGGGCGCCGGCGCCCATGGCCTCATCGGAGCCATAGGCAAAATAAAGGCTGTCCAGGGTGTTGACGTCAATGGCGCTGCCCAGGGCAGCCTCAGCGTAAATGCTGGCAGCGGCCTTGTTTTTGGCGTTGGTGATGCCGTAAAAAACGGGGGTAGAGGGGTCATCGCCGTTGACAATCAGGTCAGCCAGTTTCCGGCGCATCGTCCGCATGGCCATGCCGTAGATCTTGTCATAGTAGCTGGCGGGGCTCAGACGGCTGATATTTCGATCCACAAAGGTGGTCACGCTCAGCTCATAGGGTTTGATTTCCGCCACACCGAAGGTGGGGTCGGTGGAGGCGGTGCGGGCGGTGCCGGCGGTCTCCTCCACCTTGCCGCCCTTAGCGTCCAGCTCCGTGATCACATAGGGTTCCTGGAAAGCCCCCATGCCGGTCATATCCATCACCCGCACCCGATCCACAATAGAGGGCACCACGTTGCCCAGAGGATCGTGGATGGTGCTGCCGGTGCCGGTGGGCTGGACAATGGTTCCGGTGGCCACAGTGGTCTGGTTGCTCAGGGCCCGGCGCACCTCAGCAGCGTCAAAGGTCACGCTGTCTCCCCGCATCAGGGCGGACACACGCTCCGCCGCCATGTCCTCCAGCTCAGAGCCGGTGGGGGCGGGGGCCTCCATCATTCTGCGATCCTGTTCCGCCACCAGGGCCTGAATCTGCTGGATCTCCCGGTTCAGGTTGGTGATCTTCTCCATGGCGGCGTCATAGGCCGCCTGGTCGCCGGAGGCCAGGGCCTCCTCTGCCTGGGTGAGGGCAGCCCCTCGCTGGTGAATCAGGTTGTAAAGTTTCTCTTTCATGTCGTCCCTCCATCAAAATCTGTGTTTTTCCAGTTCCAGACGGGCAGAGATCCGCCAGTCCGGGGTGGTGTGGTTCTGTCCCTGCTGAGCGGCAGGGTTGGCCCGCTCATAGGCAGCCCTCAGAGCGTCAATGTCCGGCAGTCCGAACGCATTGACCAGGCTGCCGGGGCTGGGGGTGTCGCCATCCTGGCCCAGAATTTCATCCGCCAGCCCCAGCCCCATGGCGTCTTGGGCGCTGAGCCAGGTCTCTGCACTCATCATCCGCCGCAGGCTGGCCCGGTTGCTCTTCACCCCCGCCTTCAGCTCATAGGCATTGAGGATGGCCTCCCGGGTGGTGTCCAGCATCTGGATGCTCCGCTGGTGGGCCGTCCGGTCTCCCTGGGTTCCCGTGGTGGGCAGATGGATCATCATCTGGGCCACCGGAGAGATGGCCACCGTGTCACAGCCCAGGCACAGATAGCTGGCCGCGCTGGCCGCCAGGCTCTGGATCTCCGCCCGGGTGGGGGCGCTGCAGGCACGCAGCACACTGTAGATCTCCGCCCCCGCAAACACCGATCCGCCGGGGCTGTTGATCTCCAGCACCAGCTCCTCTCCCTCCGGGTTCTCCGCGATGGCGTCCCGCACCTGCTGGGGGGAGAAAGCGGTATAGCCAAACCACTCATACACCCACCGGTCATCATCGGCCGAAACAATTCCATTCAGGGTCACTCTCACTGTCTCTCACCTCCATTCCGATTCACGCTCAAATCCCTCCACAGGGAGAGGGGTACATAGTTCAGGGAGGCCAGGCGCTCGTCCCCACCTTCCACATCGGGAAGATCCTCCAGGCGGTTAATGTCGTTGACGGAAAACACCCCGATCTCCCGCATGTTTTTGTACCAGGCAGACCGGGCGGCATTGTCCCCCCGCAGCTCCGCCATCATGTTGATCCGCAGCTCCAACCCGCTGGCCACCTGGTCGCTGAACAGCAGCCGATAGGTCTGTTCCTCCTCGTACTGAGTGACAATGGGGTGCAGGGTACCCACCACATACTCGATGGCGTTCTGTTCGTTGGAGTTGTAGCTCTGTTTCCCTTCCTGCAGCTTGTAGAGGGGCACACCGAAGTACCGGGCAATATCCCGGATGGCCACCTCCTGGCTCTCAATGAACTGGGCGTCCCGATTGGATACTGAGACGGCCTTATACTCCAGTCCGCAGTCCAAAATGGCCAGACGGTTGGCGTTGGTGGGGCCGGCATGTACCCGCTCCCACTCTTCCCGCAGTCTGTCCTTCAGGGTGACAGCGCTCCCGTCCGCCCGGCGCAGGACGGCGCCGCTCTCGTCTTTGGCGTAGCCTCTCAGGTCGGCGTCGGTTCTCAGCACACCGGAGGGCTGGCCCCCGTGTTCGTAATAGCTCAGATCGTGCTGCTGCCTGGCCCGGGAGGCCATGATGACCTCACTGGCCCGGCGGAGCACGCCCATCCCGGTCAGCCCGTCCCGGGTAGCACCCCGGTAATGGCAGATGT
Organism: uncultured Oscillospiraceae bacterium; assembly: GCA_944387225.1. GTDB lineage: Bacteria > Bacillota > Clostridia > Oscillospirales > Oscillospiraceae > Lawsonibacter. The sequence goes on from CALXDY010000100.1 coordinate 19,744, forward strand.
CCGGCCCGGAGAGGACAAAGGCCTCCCCGCTGTAGGGGTTGGTCACCCGATAGTAGACGTGGCCCATGATGTCCCGCACCGGCTGCACCAAATGTCCGGGGATAGGGATCAGCTCCCGTACCTCCGCGGTATAGGGATCCCGGATCACCCAGTCATAGGCGTTCCCCTGGGTCAACCGGCTGCTTTCCAGCAGCTTTTTCCGCACCGCCGGGGTCATGGCCTCATTGGGCCGCACATTGAGCAACGTCAGGATCGGCAGCTCCACCCGCTCCCGGCTGACCCGATCCACGCAGTAGGTGGGCAGCTTTGCCATGGAGTCGGACAGGATCTCGATGCACCGATCCACCGCGGACAGCTTTCTGGCGTAGGTCTCCCCCGCCTCCTCTCCGGTCACCGTATGACCAGCAGCGGCCAGCGTCTCCACGGTAATGGCGTTGGTCATCGGCCGGGAGGGGGATCGTGCCACCGCCCGCAGGCCGTCTTTGATGCTCAATGCTTACCCCCTCCTCCCATGCAGGCCAGCACAGCCCCGGCCAAGATAAATCCGCCGGCGGCGATCAGCCCGGCTGGAAGGGAATACATCCCCACCCCCAGGCTCACCAATCCGGCCCCAAGCCCCATGGCCAGCTCTGTGGCGTAGGCAGCCACCGCCGTCTTCAGGTTCTTCATGTCGTCTCCTCCCCCGGTGTCCGAATCGGACACCGCTACAGTGTGAATCCCGGACTTGCCAGGGCCTCCGCCAGGCCCTCCGGCTGGGTGCGCCGGAGCATGGCCACAGCTATGGCGATAATCCAGGCCACCGTCATATCAATCCGCCCAATGGATTTGTTCTTCATGGGCTTCACGTTTTCGTTTCCATCCACGGCGCAGCGCACGTTGCCGAAGCACCACCGGCCGGCCGTGTTGTGTTCATGGAGCATCTCCCGGCTCCGCAGCAGCCGCTCCAGCTCTTTCATGGCGGGGGACATCTCCTTCATGGTCTGGGGGATCTCGATCACCGGCACCCCCGCTTCCATCAGCCGGGGGGTGAGGGTGCGGCTCATGTAGGGGTCAACCCCCAGGGTGTCCAAATGGAACACATCCCGGCACCACAGGACGGTCTCCTCCACCATGGAGAAGTCCACCATATCTCCGGGGCACAGGGTGATAAACTCCGCCCTGGCCCAGTCCCGGTATGGGACGTGATCCCGCTGTTCCGCCTCCACCACCCCGTCCTCCGGCCGCCAGGCCCAGAACAGGGCCACCCAGGTGTCCAGGCCCTCCTGGGGCGGGAACACCAGGGTCAGGGCGGTGAGGTCGGTAGTGGTGGACAGGTCCAGCCCGCCATAGCACCGCTTTCCGCTCAAAAACGCACGTATGGCCTGCCGCCGGTCCATCACGTTCATCCCCTGCCACTCCGGCCGGCTGTACTGGGTCTTGTCGTAGAGCCCCAGGGGAAGCCAGCCCACCGCGTGGGTGGCGATCCA
>CALXDY010000101.1 GCA_944387225.1 uncultured Oscillospiraceae bacterium
GGCCTCCTTGCCACAGCGCCTTTGCTGTTGATGGGGCTATTATAGCCGCCCCTTCCGCCGGTGTCAAGGGCGAAAGAAGGGAAAACGCCTGTTTTGGATTCTTTTACAAAAGGGCTCGGTTGCGAAAACGGTATTTTGGAAGGTTATTCCAAAGGGGAATGGGTATTTTCCGGAAATAAAGGGCCCTGTGCTTGTACTTTGGGGAAAAATAAGGTATAATGGCTGCAAAGCAGCGATTATACGTTGAGTCAAGGTTCTCTTTTCGATCCTGCGGGATCGACCCAAATAGATTACAACCGATCATTCCGAATGTATATGGGGCCCGTCCCTGGGGACGGGCCCTTACCACAAGCAGGGAGGGGAGGGCGTATGGCCGGAATTGAACTGGAGCATGTGGTACGGGAATACCAGATGGGAAAGACCGTGATTCGGGCGGTGGACGACGTGAGTTTCACCATCCCGGAGGGAACCTACGCCATCATCCTGGGGGCCAGCGGCGCGGGGAAATCCACGGTGCTGAACATCCTGGGGGGGATGGATTCTCCCACCTCCGGGCGGGTGGTGGTGCATGGAAAAGAGATTTCCAGCTTTGGAAAGAAGGAGCTGACAGGCTACCGCCGGGAGAACATCGGCTTTGTCTTTCAGTTTTACAACCTGATGCCCAACCTCACCATGCTGGAGAATGTGGAGCTGGCCAGCCAGATCTGCAAGGATCCTCTGGACGCCAGGCAGGTGCTGGAGATGGTAGGCCTGGGGGAACGGATGGGCAATTTCCCCGCTCAGTGCTCCGGCGGTGAGCAGCAGCGGGGCGCTATCGCCCGGGCTCTGGCCAAAAATCCGGACCTGCTTTTGTGTGACGAGCCCACGGGCGCACTGGATTACCGTACCGGAAAGGCCATCCTGGCTCTGCTGTACGACCTTTGCAAGCGCAGCGGAAAGACGGTGGTGGTGGTCACCCACAACAGTGCCCTGGCTCCCTCCGCCGACGTAGTGATCCGCATGAAAAGCGGAGCTATTGAATCCATGACCCACAATCCCACCCCTGTGCCGGTGGAGGAGCTGGAGTGGTGATATGGTCTGGATCAACTTTCTCCGGGATCTCCGGCACACGGCTTCCCGGCTGATTTCCGTCAGCATCATCACCATGATCGCCGTGGTGGTGTATACCTGCCTCAGCGGGATATTGTATAATACCGATCGGATCGTAAATCATCTGTTCCAAAGCCAGAATACGGCGGAATACTGGATTTCCGGTATGGGCTTTGACCAGGGGGATTGCCGGGAGTTGGAAGCGATTCCCGGCGTCACCGGAGTGGAGCCCCGTATCCAGCTGGAGGGGGAGGACGATGACGGGGACAGCACCCTAACCTTGTGTACGGTGGGGGATAACAGCGCCATTAACCGTCCCTGGATGGCCCAGGGCAGTATGCCCTCCTCGCCCCGAGAGGTGGCACTCAGCGATGTGTATGCCCAGGCCCGTGGCCTGTCTGTGGGGGACTGGTACACCATCACCGTTACAGGGACGGATGTGCAGCTGACCCTTTTGGTATCCGGCCTGGTGAAATCGGCGGAATTTCTGTACCATGTCAGCGCTACCATTCCCGCGCCCAATCTGTCCCTGTACGGCTACGCATACCTGAATGAACAGGCGCTGGAGCCGGTGATGGGCCGATACAACTATAACCAGATCTGCCTGACCACCGACGGCACCGTGGACGAGGAAGGGCTGAGCCGGGCTATCCAGGATGCCCTGGGCTCCAAGGCGGTGAACGTACTGGCCCGGGCGGACAACCCTCAGGCATATACCCTGATGGAGACCAAGGAAAACATTGAACCCATCCTGGCGGTATTCCCGGTGCTGTTTTTCCTGTGCGCCGTGCTGATGATGGTCAGCACCATGAACCGTCTGGTGGAGCACGCCCGGGGTGATATCGGCACCTTCAAGGCTCTGGGCTATGGAGAAAATACCATCCTGCTCTATTACCTGCTTCACGCCCTGCTGGTCGTGGTGGTTGGCTTCCCGCCGGGGGCCTTTTTGGGCAAGTATGTGGCGGGGATTATCGTGAGCGCTATGGCCACCGGCTGTGATCTGCCGCCCTACACAGTGGTGCACGATTTCAGCTCCTGGGGCTGGGCCTTGCTGATTACAGCCGTGTGCTGCCTGGGCAGCGCGTTTCTGGTGTGCCGGTCCCTGCTGCAGGAGACGCCTGCCCAGTGTATGCGGCCCAAGGCGCCCAAGGGAGCCCGGTCGGTGCTGCTGGAACGGGTGCCCGCCATCTGGCGGCGGCTCAGCTTCCGCCAAAAATATATCATCCGCAATACCCTGCGGAACAAGGTTCGGATGCTGACGTGCGTATCTGGCATCGCCTTCTGTATGGCTCTGGTCTTTCTGTCTTATGGCATCAAGGATTCCATGGATCACTACACCCAGGCGCTGGTCAGCCACCAGAACAACTATGACCTGATGGTGGATCTGTCCGACCAGGTGACCCAGGCCCAGTATACCCGCATTACCCGCCAGCCCGGCGTTACGGCGGCGGAGCTGGAAATGACCACGGCCTGCTGGATCTATTCCCCCAGGAAAATGACCACCAGCACCCTGACCGTGGCGGAGGACACCGTCTCCCTGAAACGGTACGACCCCTACGGGCCGGATCAGCAGATGCTGCCCCGGGACGGCATCCTGCTGGAGGAGAGCCTGGCTACCCAACTGGACGTGGAGGTGGGGGACGTGCTCACCCTGCGCTTTGCCGGGGACAATACATACTACCATATTACGGTTGCGGCGGTGGAGAAGGGGGTATCAGGAGCCTATCTCAGCCGCAGCAGCTGGCGGGATCTGGGCCTGCCCTACACCCCCACCGGAGCCTGGCTGACGGTGGACGACATGGGAAAGGTAACGGCCGCCCTGGAAAACTATGACTTTGTAGACGGGTGGCAGACCCGGGAAACGGCTACCGCCGCCGTGGTGGACCGGATGAACAGTACGTCCACAGTGGTGTATATCCTCATCGTGTTTGGCGGCGGCCTGGCCTGTATCGTCATTTACAACCTGGGGATTATGAGCTTTTATGAGCAGGTACGCAGTCTGGCCACTTTGATGGTGCTGGGCTTCTATCCCAAGGAGATCAAAGGACTCCAGCTCAGCGAAAACCTGATTTTTGCCCTGATGGGTACGGTGTTGGGCATCCCACTGGGGGTGTATCTAAACCGGATGATCCTGAACGCCATCACCACCATGCCTTTGGTGGAGGCCACCAAACCCCTGTCCCTGGGTCTGTCCTGTGCCATTACCATGGTGTTCGCCCTGGCGGTGAACTGGCTGATCGGGCGGAAAATGCGGGAGATCGACATGCTGGGCGCGTTGAAAAGTGTGGAGTGAGTACAATGAATATGAGACAAGGAGTAAAGCGTGGAATAACGGCCCTCCTGGCCCTGGCGCTGCTGGCACTGCCCGGCTGCGGCGGGGATGAGGACAAGCCGGTGACGGTGCAGCCCCAGATGGGGGATCTGGTGCAGCGGGTGGAGGAGACGGGAACGGTGGTCCACCGGGACACCACCCCCATCTTTGCCCAGGTCAACGGACAGATCCTCTCCTGTCTGGTGGAAGAGGGGCAGACGGTGCAGGCGGGAGATGTCCTGTATCAGCTTGACCGGGGGGATCTGGATGACCAGATCGTCCAGGCCCAGCTCTCCCTGGCCAGCGCCCAGGAGAGCCTGCGCCAGGCGGAGAAGGCGGGGGAGGATCTGCGGGTGGTCTCCTATACATCCGGTGTGGTCACCCAGATCCATGTCAATCCCGGGGACTATGTCTCTGCCGGTACCCCTGTGGCTCAGGTGGTGGACAGCCGGAACCTGAAGCTGACGGTGCCCTTTACCCCGGAGGATGCCCAATCCATTTCCGCCGGAGCCGCAGCGGTCATTGTGTTTCCCCAGACTGGGGAGGAGCTGAGCGGCCAGGTGGTTCGGGTCTATCCCAATGAGACGGTGCTCACAAGTGGACGCCGGGGCGTCTATGTGGAGCTCTCCTTCTCCAATCCTGGAGCGGTGAGCTCCGGTACTCAGGCCCAGGCCAAGGTTGGTTCGGCGGCCTGTATGGAGGCCGGCAGCGTGGAATACGCCGCCGACGCCGCTGTGTATGCTTCCCAGGCGGGCCGAGTGGCTTCCGTAGCCAAGCAGGAAGGGGAGAGCATTTCTCAGGGCCAGGTGCTTCTGACCCTGGAAAATGACAGTATTACCAACGCCATCGCCTCCGCGGTCCTGGGGGTGGAGAGCGCCCAGGTTTCCCTGGATCAGCTCCAGGCCAAGGGAGAGGACTATACCGTCACTGCTCCCGCCGACGGCGTGATAATCAGCCGAACGGCCAAGACCGGGGATTACGCCGCAGCAGCCAATACGCTGGCTACCCTGGCCCAGCCGGACAGCCTGCAGGTTCAGGTGGAAATTGATGAGCTGCTCATCCATCAGGTGTCCGCCGGGCAGACAGCAGACATCACCTTCACCGACGGCGACGGCACCCAGCGCACCTACACCGGCCGGGTGGAGCGGGTCAACGACGCGGGGGTAAGCGTGGGCGGCGTGACCTCCTATGTGGTGGAGATTGGCCTGGAGGACAGCCAGGGACTGAAGGACGGTATGAATGTCCAGGTCTCCATTGTGACCCAGCAGGTGGAAAATTGTATGCTGATCCCCTCCTCCGCCGTGACCAACGGAACGGTGCGGGTACTCCGGGAGGGAAAGGAGCAGGTGGTTTCGGTGGAAACCGGCGCGTCGGGAGGCGGCTCGGTGGAGATCGTCAGCGGCCTGACCCTGGAGGACCAGGTGATTGTAGGATAAAAAAGATCCGGCAGAGCGCTGCCGGATCTTTTTTGATTCGGGATGGTCAGTCGTCCTTTTCCTCGGTGATCTGATGGGGAGCGGGGGGCGTGACTGGTTCGTCATGCTCCAGGGGATCGAAGTAGTCCAGATCCTCCAGGGTAGGCTTGCGGTGGCGGAAGATGGCGATGATGATGGGGTATAGAACCGTGGCCACCAGGCCGCCGGAAAAGCCGTTGTTATACAGGTTCATCCCTGCCACCGGGGTGCCGGTATACAGCACCACGGAGGAGTGGAGAAAGCCCGCCAGTATGCCGAAGGGCCAGCCGAAGTAGCCGGAGATGGGGGCCAGGGTGGTGCAGAACAGGCAGGCCAGCTGCACCGAGGGGTTGGACAGGGACCAGTGCATCACCAGGCTGCCCAGGAATACACCGGCCATGACGGGCACGATGTTGAACGCGTGCTTGCCGAAGGCGGAAAAGCCCATAATGGTTAAAATGCCGCCCACCGTAGGGCCGTTCAGATCCCCGCCGCCGCCCAGGACAAAGATCATGCCGATCAGGCCGTTGATGCCGGTGTTGATCAGCACCGGCGCGGCGCCGAACATGCGGAGAAAGTCGCTGGGGGCCCGGCCGCTGTCCTGCAGCAGGCGGCGATAGCCAGCCCAGGCCGCCCAGACAGGCAGCTTGGTGAAAAACAGCCCGCCCAGGATGAGAAGGACGCAGAAGACAGCCAGAATGCTGCCGAACATCAGGTTGTACCCGGAGGCCCAGTGGTACTGGGTGGTGGGGGTAGCGCCCAGGGAACCCATCACCGGCACCAGAATGAAGGCTACCAGACCGCAGGCAAAGCCCAGGTTGTAAAGGTTCATGCCGTTTTGAATCTTGTAGGTATAGGCGGACAGGGGGGGCATGATAAAGCCGATGAGCACCCCCACCGCAATGCCGATCAGGGGGTTGCCCCAGCCGTTGTCCAGAACGATGTAGCTCACTACGGGAGCCAGAGCGGTGGACAGCAGGCCTACCGGCACATATTTGCCGAAATGCTCCCGGCGGGTGGCCGCGTACAGCCAGGTGCCGAAGAGAATGGGCCAGATGTTGACAAAGTTTTTTCCGAACAGGGAGAAGCCGGACATCAGCCCCACCATCACCGGGGAAAAGCCGTTGAGGGGCTCCCGGGACAGGCGGAGAATCACCAGGGTGATGACGGTCACCAGGGACGAATTGACCAGGGCGGCCCCCGGTCCGGCAATCAGGACATAGTCGGTAATCAGGGCGTCCTCCGTGACCACGATGGTGGTCAGTCCCTGGATGATTTCCGCGGGGGTGGCCAGGAGAAAGCCCAGCAGGGCGAGGGCCAGGGCATAGGCCCAAAGCAGGGGGAGCATGGGGTCAAAGCGTTTATGCTCCGAATGATTGAGCATGGACGGGCCTCCTTTTCAAAATTAGAGCAGGGTTACAGAGTCTGGAAATATTCCTTGGTCTGTTGGGCGTTGCGGCGGATTTCATCGGCCAGGGCCTGGAGAGAGGGGAAGCGCTGTTCTCCCCGCAGGCGGTGGTAAAATTCCATTCGCAGCTCCTGGCCGTACAGGTCGCCCTGGAAATCCAGGATGAATCCTTCCACGGTGATCCGGCCGTCGTTGTCCTCTACAGTGGGTCGGACGCCCACATTGGTGACAGCCATATGCCGCTCCCCACCGAAGGATACCTGAGTGGCGTACACGCCGAAGGCGGGTACGATCACTGGATGGGGGATGGAGAGGTTGACGGTGGGGAAGCCCAGGGAGGAGCTGCCCAGCCCCTTCCCGTGGGTCACCCGGTTGGTCAGCGTGTGGGGATGGCCCAGAAACTCCACCGCCCGGTCCATTTCTCCCTGGGCGATCAGAGTGCGGATGTAGGTGGAGGAGATGGTGATACCCTCCTGCTCCACTTTATCGATGATGTCACAGCCGATTCCCAGCTCCTGGCAGGTCTCCTTCAGCCGCTGGGGATTGCCCTTGCCCATATAGCCGAAGTGAAAGTCGTGGCCCGCCACCACATGGACAACGCCCAGATCCCGGATAAGGTATTGGGTGATGAAATCCCGCCAGTCCATCCGCATCATGGCGTCAAAGCTGGATACCACCACCTCCTGGATCTGGTAGTGGGTTCGCATCAGCCATACCCGGTCTTCCACGGAGCTGAGCAGGGGCACGGTCTGCCCTGTAATGGCAGCGGTTGGGCTGCGGTCGAAGGTAAAGGCACAGGCTGTGGCGTTCAATTCCGCAGCACGCCGGGTGACGGTACGCAGCAGGGCGCCGTGGCCCAGATGTACCCCGTCAAAAAAGCCCAGGGCGATGACTCGTTTTGTCTGGTTCATGGGAAAATGCTCCTTCCCGCTTATACGGTGTAAAAACTTTTGATGGTGGTCAGCCGCTCTCCGTTCATCCGGCTCAGAGCCAGAAACTCGCCCTGGGGACTGTATACCCGATAGCTGCCGTCAGGGATGCCGGGCAGAGTGACCGCCATACCGTTGCGTACCCGCTTTTCCAGGGCGGGGGGAAGGGTGAGGGGGGGAGAGTCGTGAAAATAGGTGTCCACTGGCAGAAGCAGCCCCTCTGGATTTGGAGCGGATAAAACCACTTCCAGAGGGGTGCACTGATGGATGGAAAATCCGGCCGCCATGGTTCGCCGCAGGGAGAACATGGCGCCTCCGCAGCCCAGCGCCTGCCCAATGTCGTGGCAGAGGGTGCGGATATAGGTGCCCTTGGAGCACCGGACCCGGAGAATATAGTCGGTGGGGGCGGTTTGCTCCTCCAGGGTCAGGGCGTGGATGGTGATGGCCCGGGGAGGCCGGGCCACCTCCTTGCCCTTCCGGGCCAGCTCATAGAGCTTTTTTCCCTGGATCTTGATGGCGGAGTACATAGGGGGGATCTGTTCAATAGGCCCCCGGAACCGGGACAGAACCTGCTCCACCTGCTCCCGGGTGACATTCACAGGGGCAGCGGACAGGACCGTGCCGGAGGTGTCCTGAGTATCGGTGACGATACCCAAGCGAAGTCCGGCCACATATTCCTTTTCCCCTTCTCCGGCAAACTCCACCGCCCGGGTGGCCCGGCCTACAAAGACCGGCAGGACGCCGGTGGCCATGGGATCCAGAGTGCCGGCGTGGCCGATCCGCCGCTCTCCCAGGCACCGGCGCAGCCGGGCGCACACGTCCATGCTGGTCCAGTCCTGGGGCTTGTCAATGAGGATAATTCCGTTTGCCATGCCTGCCCTCCGTTATGCCTCCCGGCCCTGAACCTGGCGGATGGCCTGGAGCAGGGCGGTTTTGGCCTGGGTGAGATCTCCCTGGACGGTGGCGCCGGAGGCTCCGGCATGGCCGGCGCCGCCCAGCAGGGCGCAGACCTGGCTGGCGTTGAGCAGGTTGGGGTCGGTACGGAGGGAAATCTTGCACTGGCCGTCCTCCAGCTCCCGCAGGGTGGCCCCTGCCTTGACCCCTTCCACCTGGCCCACGAAGGAGGAGATGTCCTCCGCGTCCTCCGGGGTGACCCCAGGCTGGGACAGCATCTCCCGGCTGACCAGGGCGAAGGCCAGCTCACCCCCGTCGTACAGCTCCAGGGACTGGGTGAGCATGGACTCCAGACGCAGCCGTCCGAAGCTCTTGGTCTGGAAATGCCGCTTGTTCAGCTGAACGGTGGGAATGCCCAGCTCCATCAGCTCTGCGGCGATCCGGTGGGTGCCGGGGGTGGTGTTGCCGTAGGCAAAGCAGCCGCAGTCGGTGGAGATGGCCACGTACAGGGCTGTGGCTGCGGGGACGGTGAGGGGTGCCATTTGGGTGAGAATGTCGTACATCAGCTCGCCACAGGCGGCCCGTCCGGCATCCAGACAGGTCTCCTTGGCGAAAAATTCCTGAGAAGGATGGTGGTCAATGGCCAGATCCACCGACTCCACCCAGGAGAGGGCGTTTTTGGGGAACAGCCCCCTGGCGGCCATGTCTACCGAGACCACGAACCGGGGAGCGAAGTCCTGGGGGGCGGTGAGGCCCTCCAGATAGGGGGCATACTGAGCGGTGAGCTCCGGGTTGGGCAGCACATGGGCGGTTTTGCCCAGCTGGTGCAGGGTGCGGCACAGGGCGGCGGCGCAGCCCACCGTGTCGCCGTCGGGGCGGACATGGGTCAGAATGAGCACATCGTCCATCCGGGACAGGCGCTGGGCCGCCTGGGCGGGGGTGAGCGTCATACCTCTTCCTCCTCGTCCTCTCCGTAGTGGTTGTCAGGATTGACCGGCTTGACGATCTCCGGGTTGCGGAGCATGGAAAGAATGTGGGCTCCCTTGTCGATGGAGTCATCGGGAACGAAGGAGAGCTGGGGGGTGTTCCGCAGGTTCAGGGTGCGGCCCAGCTCCCGGCGGAGATAACCACCGGCGGACTTCAGCCCCTTGATGACCTGCGTCTCGTTGGACTTATCCAGCACGCTGATATATATTTTCGCGTATTTCAGGTCCGGGGTGGTCTCCACCGCCGTCACCGAGATCATTCCGGTGACCCGGGGATCCTTTACCGTGGGGATCAGGGAGGACAGCTCCCGCTGAATCTCCTCGTTGATCCGGCTGATACGATTGCTTGCCATAGTTGTTCTCCTTTCCGGGCAGGGAGGTGCCCGAAGGTCTTGTCAGATGGTGACAGTGATCCGGCACTGGCCGGGACAGCCGTTTTTGGGGGCGGGATTGCAGAGCTGATCCAGCGTCTCCTGATCCAGGCTGGACAGCGGCCCGTGGAAGCGGGAAATGTGGGTGGAGCGGTCGTCGCCCAGCCACAGATGCCACAGCTCCACCTGCTCGCCCTGGGAACCGTTGGACTCCAGATAGGTCCGGAGCAAGGCGGCTTCCTCCTCCGTGGCGGCGACATCCACTTCGCAGCGATAGGGCTTCATATCCAGGTCCAGAGCGGCTACACTGTCCCGGTAATACACATGAGGCTGGATGGAGAAGCCGGGCGCCGTTACGGTATATCCTCCTGAGACGGAAACCCGCTGCAGCCCGGGATCGTAAGAAGGCATGGGGTGGTCCGCGGCCAAAAGAATCACGCTGCTCATGAGCAACCTCCTGTTATGGGGGACAAATAAGCAAAGCAGGACGGGCGAAAACGCCCGCCCTGCTTTTGGGGTTTTTATAGGGGATGGAACCGGTTCCGTTACACCTCAATCTGCTCCATGAGGAAGGCTTCAATTACATCGCCCTCCTTGATGTCCTGGAACTTCTCAAACGTAATACCGCACTCATAGCCGGCGGCGACCTCCTTCACGCTGTCCTTGAAGCGCTGGAGGGAGGCGATAGAGCCGTCGTAAATGACGATGTTGTCCCGGAGCAGACGCATCTGGGCGCCGCGCTGCATCTTGCCGTCCAGCACGTAGCAGCCGGCCACCATGCCCACGCCGGTGATGCGGAACACGTTGCGGACCTCGGCCCGGCCCAGCTCCACCTCTTTGAACTTGGGAGCCAGCATGCCCTTCATGGCGGCCTCGATCTCGTTGATGGCGTCGTAAATGACCCGGTACATCCGCATATCCACCTTGGTGCGGATGGCGGTATCCTTGGCGTTGGCGTCGGGACGGACATTGAAGCCCACGATGATGGCGCCGGAGGTGGCGGCCAGCATGACATCGCTCTCGCTGATGGCGCCGACGGCACAGTGGATCACCCGCACCCGAACCTCGTCGTTGGAGATCTTCTCCAGGGAGGCCTTCACCGCCTCGGCGGAGCCCTGAACGTCGGCCTTGACGATGATGTTGAAGTCCTTTATCTCGCCCTGCTGTATCCTTGCGAACAGGTCGTCGAGCGTGACCTTCTTCGCC
>CALXDY010000102.1 GCA_944387225.1 uncultured Oscillospiraceae bacterium
GAAATCGAAAGAGAGCTGTTTTTCTACCTTCGGAGGAATCTATATTATGGGATGAAATTTCAATCGGTCCTGTCCGCATCAAGATCAGGCATGAAAAAGGACAAATTGATACATATGATATTAAACTCCACAGTATATATCCCAGTGATATTTACCCGTCAGTCAAGAGAAGTTCACGGGGGAAAGGCGTTGATATCAATGTCTGGACCAGTGGGAACAGGGTTTTCCGATGCAGCAATCCCGCTTTGCTTTATTTTGCGCTATTGCATCGCAATGAAGACCTGTTGTCCGCATTGGCAGATCAGGGTTTTCCCGCTCCAGAACAAGAGGAGTTAATCAACATCCAAAAAGCTGTGGAGCGGATCAAAAGGATTGCTCGTCTGGAATATTTGGAATACGGCTTGAATTGGGAGGCATGAATTATGCAAGACCAACAACTGATTCTTCGTATCCTGTCTGAGCGCCTTATGTCCGCTGGCGCTCTATACTGGGTCGAAAAACTGAAGGATTTTCCACCTAACAAGATTCATATGGCGCTAATGGTTGAGCCTTATCTTTCTTATATCCTGAGCGGGAAAAAAACGATTGAATCTCGGTTTTCGATGAAAAAAATTTCTCCTTGGCACCGGATTGCAACAGGCGATGTTATTATTTTAAAACGCTCAGGCGGAGAGATCGTCGGAATATTTGAGGCATCGGAAGTTCGATTTCTACAAATCGAGAATGATGATGATTTATTGGAAATCAAACGACAGTTTAATAAACAGCTGTGTATTGAAGATGATTTTTGGGCTCAGAAAAAGAATAGTAATTATGCAACGCTGATATCCATTTCAAACCTTTGTACTTTTTCACCATTTTCTTTACATATCAAGAATCGACAATCGTGGATCGACTTTTGCTATCCGCAGCTTGAATTTCAAGAGCCACGAGAGCCACGCCGGAGAATATCCACAGCAGTGATTTGTATTGCTGGTAAAGCCGGGGCCGGAAAGACCACAGTGGCAAACTATCTGAAGGAACAGTACCTGTGTCAAAGGTATTCTGTGAGTGATTTTTTAAAGGCTGAGTTAAAGCGAAGGGGTTTCACTGAAATGAACCGCTCCGATCTCCAAGATCTCGGGGAGGAGTATATTCGTTCTGGCTGGGATCATTTCTGCCATGATTTTATAGATTTTGTCGATTGGGATAAACAGAATCCTCTTATTATTGACGGTGTGCGCCATACTGGATTTCTGCGAGCACTCTCATCTTGGACATATCCTGTGCCTGTCTGTTGTATATATCTTTCTGCAAATGGGGAAACGATTGCCCGTAATATTCAAAATCGTGGGAGTGAAATCGTTGATAGCTCCCGCTTGGCAGAAGGGGATCAGCTAAAATTAGAGCACAGTGCTGATTTAGTCATAGAAGTCAACGGAAAAAGTATTCCAGAAATTGGAGAGGAAATTGCCGTTTTTTTAAGTCAGCGTCTCCCACAGTATGGAAAGAACGACAATAATACTCTTATTTCTGATTTGTCGTCCTATTTAGACTTTTTTAACGAATTACGCGGGTGGAAAAAATTTCATAACCCAAGAGATTTGTCGCTAAGTATTTCTCTTGAGGCTTCAGAATTGTTGGAGATATTTCAGTGGAGTGGTACTGGAAAGAACAAATTGACTCAGACGCAGATTGAGAAAATCAGTGAAGAGCTGGCAGATGTCATGATTTACTGTATTGATTTAGCCAATGCATGTAATTTGGACATTACAAAAACTATTATGGATAAAGTGCAAAAGAATAGGTTAAAATATCCAGAAAAGTGAAAAGAGAACGGGACATAATAATATATATGAGCCTGAATCTTTTTTGCTAACAGGAGACAAAAGAGGATAATCCGAACTGTATCTTCCCTGTGGGGGATGCATTCGGATTTCTTCCTCCTAGCCAAAGGAAGTTCCCGTTTCCGATTTGTTTTTGTCGAATTTCGGAGTGTGATAGGGACCATAACAGTTCTTTTACAGCCCTCCTTCTATATTCGTTTTTGGTACAAATCACTGCTTGCAGGCCCTCACTTCACCTTTTGCCTCCTGACCTGCTCCGGCCTGCCACTGAGCAAATCGACGTTGCCCTTTTTCGCTGGCGTAAATTTTTTAATTTCCGGCAGGCGGCACACAGGCCAACGCCTCTATCTTATGTCAGTACCATATGTTCGGCCCACAACTCATGGCTGAAATTGGCGATGTGCGCCGTTTCCACCCCAAGAAGACTTTGGTGCCCTTTGTCGGGATTGATGTCCCTCCTTACCAGTCTGGTCAAATGAACATCCATAGCCGTAGCATCTCCAAGCCCGGATCGGCTGCTCTGCGCAGAACTTTATTCCTTGTGGTGGGCATTTATCTGCAAAACGCGCCTCTGGACAAACCTGTGCACCAATTCATGGACAAAAGTGTTCCAAAGAAAACCCTTACCGGGTCTACATGATGGCTTCCGCCAACAAGTTACTGCACATCTATTACGCCTCGATAACTACTTATCTAAATCTAAAGACACAGGCGGGGACCTGATCTCATACTAATCATTTCTTTGGCCGACTGCCATTTCAGATTTGAATCGCTCAGCAGTCTGGTTTTATGTGGCCTTTTTCCCTAATTAGAAATCTTGAAATATCTACTTGACTTTTGTTAGCAGGTCTTTTCGTAGCTAAACTTGTCAGTGTGGTGGGTTCAGAAATGGCTTTAAAAAGCAGAAATATAAATCACTTAAAACATCAAATCCATTGGGGTACAAGGCTTTGGGGTGTGTATCTTTTTCGGCAACGAAAGACAAAAATCCGTCAAAATCTTGTGATTTTGGCGGATTTTTCTTAACTTTTATGATACTATATGTCCAAGATAATTCCGAAACGTGCAAGGGCTTGATATGCGGGAGGACAGACGCATGGTCTTTAAGGGATTTCCCTACTATTGGGGCGCGATTGCAACCACGAAATGTATAAAGGCGATTCTGTTTGCGTTCCTGCCCAGGAAGGACAAGGACCAGGTTGCTCTGAATGCCTGCACCGGATGGGTCAGGCATATGGGAAGATTCTACGAAAACAGGACTTACGCATTTGTATTGGATATGCAGCTGACCAAAGGCGAGGCGGAAGTTTTGCTGCTGGATCAGAAAAAGCAGCAGATATTGAAACTCAGCAGCCAAGCTCCCTCTCAGTCGATTTATTTGGAGGGTAAAACCAGCCGATACTACCTGCAGTGGAAGTTTCAGCACGCTTCCGGGAAGTGTGAACTGCGCTGGTAAAACGTAACTGTCCGTGAATACCGGTGCCGATGTACCCCATTTTTGTTTTGATTGAGGTAACGAAGTATGGTGATAGAGACAAAACGGCTGATCCTGCGTCCCTTTCTGGAGGGCGACGCGGCGGATGTCTATGAATATCTGAAAGCGCCTGCTGTCAACTGCTTTGTCAGTATGAAGCTGCACTCTCTGGACGAGGCCAGGAAAGAAATGAAGAAGCGCCTTGGTGAGACAGAGTACTATTTCGCCATCACCCTGAGAGACGGGGGCAAGGTAATTGGAGAGATCAACGCCTATCCAGAGACAGGCGAGCCTCACGGGGATGAGAACGCTGTGCGGGATACCTTCAGCCCCTGCTGGATGATGAACAAGAACTTTCAGGGCAAAGGGTATGCCTTCGAGGCAGCCCATGCGTTCTTTGACTACCTTTTCTCCCAAAAAGGCGCAAGGCGTATTTATGCCTATACCGAGGACTACAACCTTTCCAGTCAGCACTTATGCGAAAAGTTGGGAATGCGCCGCGAGGGAACATTCCTGGAGTTTATCTCCTTCGTTTCAAATCCCGATGGCACACCCAAGTATGAAAACACCGTGCAGTATGCCATCCTCAAAAAAGAATGGGAGTTACAGCGCTCCAATTAGACCATACACCTGTCACGCTTCACTTCCCAGCTTGTCACGTCTGCTCAAGCAATCTACAGCACTTGCTTCTCCCCTTTTAGGGGGAATCTATTCCATTCATAGACGCCAGAAACATTTCCCGGGAACAGATTACACCCCCTGAATTCCAAACAATTCAGAGGGTGCATCTTACAAGTATAAAACGGGTAAGACTGGTGAACAGAGGGGCTGGACCGTCACACACCGTTTCCCCCGGAGAACTCCACCTCCAGTTGTCGTTCGGGCTGTCCAATGTACTGCCGGGACTCCTGGAGCCGCTGCTCCATTTCCGCAATTTCTTTCTGGATCTGCCGGCGGTTTTTCCCACGGTTCATCTGCAAAAAGAGATGATACCGCTCCTGCAGGGTTTCTTTCCTGGGCGGAAATGTGATGACATCGTCC
The DNA here is from genome assembly GCA_944387225.1 of uncultured Oscillospiraceae bacterium. Taxonomy (GTDB): domain Bacteria; phylum Bacillota; class Clostridia; order Oscillospirales; family Oscillospiraceae; genus Lawsonibacter. The sequence continues at coordinate 4,342 of CALXDY010000102.1, forward strand.
CCGATTCGATTCCCCTCCAGTTCGTTCCGACAGATTTCGTCGTCCATGACCGCCATATACAGGGCATACCGGGTAAATTCTTTAAGCGGCATACGGATCATCCAATTCCGCCAGAAGGCCGCGCCGACTACCACCGCCAGGCCGCTTAAGGCCGCAATTTTAGAACCGATTTTCATCTTTCGTTATCCTCCAATATTCCGCAGCTTTAGCTCAGATTTTTGTTCTATGAATTGCCGGAATTCTGACAGACTGCCGCCCTTCAATGCCGCTTTCTCGATAGCCATAGCATGATTCTTTCCCATTACAAAAACCAGATAATCCCCGGTCTCCGCCAGGGCAAGAATGTTATCATACGTCCACTTGGATTCCGACACACCGGTTTTCACCAAGAAATAGTCCGAATAAAATTCCACATCTGCCAAATCCGTGCCCGGCAAAACCTTGCGTTTTGCAAAATAGCCGTTTAGTGCATCCTCTTTCCAGTTGATCAGCAGCAAAGCTGCAATCACCGCACAGCTTGCTCCTGTCCGCCAAATATTCCCCCAGGACAGCCAGAGAGTCACCAGGAGCAGGCCAATAATAATCCAGGCATAGATGTGAACCCTTCGGCTTGTTTTGGCCCGAACCGTCTTCCGAACCGCCCGGGCCATGGCCTCCAACGCCTTTTGGTTGTATGTTATATGACTGGCAAATTCCATAGGCACCTCCCAGGTCGTCCCGCCGTCGATTTAGTCATCTTTCTTACTACAATAGCAGACAGATATACATTTGAGATAAACATTTTCTTAAATATTCTTGAGATTACTCCGTCCGCACTGACTGAACACCGGTAAACACGCTTCCCCGTTGTGCTTTGGTACCGTTCCGCTTATAATGAACGCGAAGCCAACACAAAGGTAAGGAGGAGCAAAGCCGATGACATTCACCCCCATTGACCGGGAGCACTGGGCCCGGAAGGAATATTTTGACCACTACGTTTCCCAGATTCCCTGCACCTACAGCGCTGTGTTTCAGCTGGACATCACCCGCATCCGGCAGCTGGGACAGAAGCTGTATCCCACCATGCTGTACCACATCACCGGGGAGGTCAACCGCCGGGATGAGTTCCGCACCGCCTTCAATGGGGCGGGGCAACTGGGTATCTATGACCGGATGCACCCCTGCTACACCGTCTTTCACCCGGAGAGTGAGACCTTCTCCAACCTCTGGACGGAGTACGACCCCGATTATGAGACCTTTTGCGCCTCTTACCTGCGGGATGTAGCCGAGTATGGCAAAAATCCCGGTATGGAGGGCAAGCCGGGCACCCCGGAAAACACATTCCCGGTATCCATGCTCCCCTGGGCCAGCTTCCACGGGTTCAACCTGAATTTGCAGAAGGGCTATGACTTTCTGCTGCCCATCTTTACGATGGGGAAGTACCATGAAGAGGGCGGCAAACTTCTGCTGCCCCTGGCCGTGCAGGTACACCACGGGGTATGCGACGGATTTCATCTGTGTCGTTTTGTCAACAGCCTGCAGCAGCGGCTGGAAGGGAGAGGATAAACCATGATCTTCTATTTTTCCGGAACCGGCAACTCAGCGTGGGCAGCCCGGCAGTTGGCCAAACTCACCGGGGATACGGCCTATGATATCACGAGCCTTAATGAACGACCGGACATAGACAACGCCAAGCAGATCGGTTTTGTATTCCCGGTCTACGCCTGGGGCGCGCCGGAGATCATGGCAGAGTTTGCGAAAAAGCTGCCCCAGCCCCAGGCGTTCACCTTCGGTGTCTGCACCTGCGGCGCAGACGCAGGCCTTGCCATGAAGCAGTTTTCCAAGGTGTACCCCCTCAGCAGCAGCTATAGCCTGGTGATGCCCAACAACTACATCATTGGCTCTGACACCGACAATGAAGATGAGATTCTTCCGAAGCTTACCGCCGCGCGTTCTGAACTGGAGCGGATTTCTGGGGAGATCCGGCGCCAGAATTGGGTGTACCGTGTCCATGAGGGCGGGCTGGCCGGTGTAAAATCCCACCTTGTCAACTTTGGGTTCAACAGATTTGCCCGAAGCACCAAGCCCTTCTTTGCCGAGGACAGCTGCAACGGCTGCGGCCTGTGTATGAGAAGCTGCCCGGCCCATGCCATTACCCTCCAAGATGGTAAGCCCGTCTGGGCGGTACAGTGCTACCAGTGCCTGCGCTGCATCAACCACTGCCCCCAACAGGCCATCCAATACGGAAAGTCTACGGCTGGACGGCGCCGCTACACCATCCATTCCTATTTACCCCAGGACGAGCAATTCTGAGGAGCCCACAGTTAAGGATCTTTTATCAATTGCAATTCTCATTTTTATCCTCATGGAATCGGCCAATGTGGCCATTCTCTATTTCTGGCCGGGCAGCCGGCTGGGAAATGGCGTCGCTGTGTTCAACGCCTATTTCCATCCCGGGAGTGAGGAACAGCGGTTGTTCACCTCCTATCTGGTGAACTGGGTAGCCGGTGTGAAGCTGATTTTCATTTTCCTGCTGGCGGTAATCCTGGTTATCGGCACAGAACGGGTAAAGCTATGGGCGGTGGTGGCCATGATTCTTTCCATCGCTACCTACTTTTGGCGGCTGCATCCCACCATCAAAAAGCTGGACGCCATGGGCTGCATCACTCCCAAGGGCTATTCCAAGGTCCTGGACTGGATGATCACTGGATTTCTCATCCTGTTTATCCTGGCCTTGATCGGGCATATCCTGATGGGGGTGATCTGAGTATGAATGGAAGGCCAATGTCCCGGCGCAAAAAATGGCTTGCCGCCGGAGGAGCCCTTCTTCTGATCCTAGCCGTTCTGGCGGGAGCATTTTTCTGGTATGTGTCCGATTACTACCGGGCAGAGGACGCAGCCCTTGAGGTGTTGGCCCAGGGCAGCGGCATCTCCCAGCAGGACAATCTGACCATCTTGTCCCCCACTGTTTCCACCGATACTGCCATCATTTTCTATCCCGGCGCCAAGGTGGAGGCGGAAGCCTACCTGCCTCTTCTGGATCAGATCCGTCAAACGGGAGTTGCCTGCATCTTAGTGCACATGCCTTTCCACATGGCGATTTTTGATGCCAACGCGGCGGAAGAGGTCATCGCCCGGTTCCCGGAGTACCAGCACTGGTACATGGCGGGGCACTCCATGGGCGGCGCCATGGCCTCCAAATTCGCCTCCGACCATCCCAATCTGGTCGACGGACTTATTTTGATGGGGGCCTACATCTACGGCGACTATCCGGACGAAAAGGCCTTGACCATCTACGGCTCTCTCAACCAGAGCGTAGAGGATCACATCGACTACACAGAGAACATCGTGGAAATTGAGGGCGGCAATCATGCCCAATTTGGCAACTATGGTCCTCAAAAGGGAGATCTTCCCGCCGCTATTTCTTCGGAAGAACAGCAACGGCAGACCGTGGAGGCCATCGAGGCATTTCTGCGTGAGTAAAATTCCCAACCTTGAGAACAGGTCGGATCCCATACCGGATCCGACCTGTTTTATGCAAAAATGTGGGTGCCCTTTTTGGGCACCCACATTCCAAACCTATTTTCTACAATGTCTAATGGTCATTTTCTTTTCCGCAATATGCCTGTTGGACATTTTTGATGTGCTGATGGAACGCCTCCACCACTGGGGTCAATGCCTGGTCCTTTTTCCAAACCAGCACTGTTCCCGTCTCCATAGCCGGAGAAAGGGGCAGAAACCGGAGATCGTCAAAGGCCAGGTTCAGGTCAAAGCCCAGGGCTGCCCCCACACCGCAGCGCACCATATTTGCGGCGTTGAGGATCAGGTTAAAGGTGGCGGCAATCCGCAGACGATCCCAGCCATCCCCAAACCAGTTGGCCAACTCCCGCTGTACGATCTCCCGCCCACTGACCAGCAGGGGGATTGATTCCAAATCCCGCGGCGTAACCGCTTCCAACTCCGCCAAGGGAGAGTCCTTCCGCACCAGCACACCCCAGCGGTCCTTCTCGTGCATGCGGCAGAAGGCATATTTACCCACATCTACCGGCTCCGTCAGCAGCCCCATATCCAGCAACCCCATGTCCAGCCGGTCCTTTACATCGTCGGCGTTGGCGCTGAAAATCCGAAACGTGACCTTTGGGCAGCGTTCCTGGAAGGTACGGATGGCCTGAGAGAGGAAGGTCATGCTCCGGGTCTCCCCTGCACCGATGGCGATTTCCCCCATCAGTTCCTTCTCCCGGGAAGCAAACTCCCGGGCTGTTTTGTCCGCCAAGTCCACCAGTTCCTGTGCCCGGCGACGCAGCAGCATTCCCTCATCGGTCAAAACAATATGGTATCGGCTGCGAAAAAAAAGCTGTACCCCCAGCTCCTCCTCCAGCTGCATCAGCTGCCGGGACAGAGTGGGCTGGGTCAGATGGAGCAGAGCGGCGGCCTTGGTAATGTTCTCCTCCTGGGCGACCGCCAGGAAGTATCTTAAAACACGAAGTTCCATGCGAGATCCCTCCTGCCCTTATCCTACCATTCCCGCCCCCCTCCCGCAAGGCAGAAATACCCACGCCGAATAACTGCAAATTGAAAATGAGCATTTTACATTTCTGGTCACTGGATTTACAATGGTATTAACCATGCGTAAGGAGGTCGTTCAAATGAATGCATTGGTTGCTTATTTTTCCGCTACCGGCACCACCGCCAAGGCGGCGAAGGCTCTGGCAAACGCTGTGGGCGGGGAGCTCTATGAGATCAAACCCGCCATCCCGTACACCAGTGCCGACCTGAACTGGATGGACAAGAACTCCCGCTCCAGTGTGGAAATGAAGGATGTCAATTCCCGCCCGGCTTTGGCCGACAAGGATGCCCCGGTATCCAAGTATGATGTGATCTTCCTGGGCTTCCCCGTATGGTGGTATGTGGCCCCCACCATTCTGAACACCTTCCTGGAGAACTATGACTTTGCCGGCAAGACCATCGTCCTCTTCGCCACCTCCGGCAGCAGCGGCCTGGGCAAGTCTGCGGCCGGTCTGCGTCCCAGCGCTCCCGGCGCCAAAATTGTGGATGGCCGAATGCTCAACGGCCCCCTGAACGAGGCGGAGCTGAAGACCTGGGCGGAAGGGCTGAAGCTGTAAGAATCCGGGTGTCTATCTCAGTCTGAGATGGGCACCCGGTTTGTCATATTTTCCGTCTCATTTTTTGCAACCCGTAAGAGATATGGTTGAATATTGTGGCATGTTTTTGTATCATAAAAGTGTTTCCTATAGTTCTCACCCAAAAACATGTACCGGGAGTATAAAATGAAAAAAACAATTCTTCACCCCGTAGGAATGCTGGTATGCGGTTTTACATTGGGGGTCCTCAGCCGCATACTGGATCTATACACGGAAAATTGGGGAAACGTGTTTTCTCAGCTGGCCATCTGGATCCTATTGGGTGTTCTGATCTCCATATACAGTCCCAGCAAGGGGGCAGCCATGGCAAACATTCTCCCCTTCTGCCTGGGAATGCTGCTGACCTATTATGGGACAGCCATGTTGACCAATGGGGTTTACAGCCGAATCTATATAGCAGGATGGACGGTTTTTGCTCTCTGCTCTCCTCTGTTTGCCTGCTTCGCCTGGATTACAAAGGAAAAGGGGCTGTTCCCCAAAATCATCGGCGCAGGTATCGTTTTGGTATCGGCCTTATCCAGCATTCTTCTTTTTGACGGGTTTCGCTTTTATGATTGGATCATAGACGGACTTCTGATTTACTTTCTGTTTTTTGCGCGGGTGGAGCGATGAATGGGACTCCTCCGTTTTTCCTTCCCCCTGGCCCCGCACATTGGGGATATCCCATCGGTTACCGGCGTGCTGCAATACCCGCACCGCAGCGATTACCCTTGAAATTTTAGGCTCGGCCAGCACCCGAAAGGGACTGGCCATGATACCATGGACGGGAGGTGTCAGTCATGGCAATTGAAAACGGAGAGTGGATCATGCACGGACTTCCCTGGGACGACCCCTACCGGATCCGCAGCTGGGAGGAATTGATTCATTGGGTGGATGAGGTGGGGTTTCTGCCCCTGTTCAAAAACGAAATTCAGGGATTTTCCGCTGAGGAGCACACCTCAGACCAATTCTGGTGGAGCGGCGATCCCCAGCAGGATCCCTGGGAATGGCGGCAGCTCATCGCCCGCAGCGGGCTGGTCGCATACGGAAAATTTTTTGACCGGAAAGCCGGCTTCATCTCCAAAGCCTGGTTTCCCCACTTTGCCAACTGGCGGCGGGACGGCTACGACTTTGACAGCCGCTGGGACGAGGAACTGGCCAGCCGACGGCAAAAACGAATTATGGACCAGTTTCTGTCCCAACCGGAGCAGTATTCCTTCCAGCTCAAACGCCTGGCCGGATTCGGCAAGGACGGGGAAAAAAACTTCGAGGGCACGGTGACCGATCTCCAGATGAGCGGGTACCTGCTGATCCGGGATTTTCGCCAGCGCCGCAACAAAAAGGGCCAGCCATACGGATGGCCCATCTCCGTCTATGCCACGCCGGAAGCGCTTTGGGGCTACGAGCATATCTCCTCCGCTTATGCCGCGCCTCCCGCCCAGTCCCGGCAGCTGGTTTATGAACAGGTACGCAGAAACTTTCCCTCCGCAACGGAGGCCGCCCTCCACCGGGTACTGGGGTGGGACAGATAAAGGAGATGCACTATGATTCGGGATATTTGTAAGGATCCGATCTTTCTGGCTCAGAAGGCAGAGCCCGCCACGCCGGCGGATCTTCCTGTGGCCGGCGACCTGCTGGACACGCTGACCCACCACAAGGACGGCTGTGTGGGTATGGCAGCCAACATGATCGGCGTAAACAAGCGCATCATCGCCTTCGACAACGAAGGCAGCTACATGGTCATGTTCAACCCTGAGATCATCAAAAAATCCGACCCCTATGACACGGAGGAGAGCTGTCTGTCCCTCACCGGCATCCGTCCGGCCAAACGCTGGAAGGTCATCAAAGTGCGCTGGCAGAACGAAAAATTCCAGATCCGCCTGAAAACATTCACCGGCTGGACCGCTCAGATCATTCAGCACGAGATTGACCACTGTGAAGGGATCATCATCTGACCGAAACGCCCAGGCACTCTCCTTTCCCGTATGGAGACAGTGGAAATCCCATATTGCAACCGCCGGTTGACACAGTTTCCAGCCAACTTGGTGGCGTGCAACCGGACGGTCTGTTATCCTGAACCCACCAAGGAATGAATGGAGGATGCACAATGATCCTTGCGGAAAAAATCGTAAAACTGCGGAAGGAACAGGGTTGGTCTCAGGAGGAGCTGGCGATGCGGCTGAACGTCTCCCGGCAGTCCGTTTCGAAATGGGAGTCCATGGCGTCAATGCCTGATCTGGACAAAATTTTGAAGATGAGCGAGCTGTTCGGCGTCAGCACCGATTACCTGTTGAAGGATGAAGCGCCTGCGGAGGACGGCTGCATCAACGGCGAGAGCCAGAGCCAGGAGGATGCCAGAAGCGTCACCCTGGAAGAGGCAAATCAATACCTTTCCACCGTGCGTGACGCCGGAGGAAAAATCGCCAACGGCGTCAGCCTGTGCATTTTGTCGCCGGTGCTGCTGATCCTGCTGTCGTCCGCAGCGGAGCGGAAAATTCTCCCCCTGTCGGAGGCTGCGGCAGAGTCCATGGGCATTTGCTGCCTGCTGCTTCTCGTATCGGCGGCGGTAGCTTTGTTTGTGTATCATGGGCTGCGGTTAAGCCGGTACGAATATTTGGAAAAAGAGCCCATTGTAACAGAATATGGCGTGGCCGGAATCGCCGAAACCAAGCAAGAGGAATACACGCAGCTCCACAGACAGCTGCTGGTGTCGGGCATCGTTCTATGTATCGTCAGCATTTTCCCGCTGATGATCGCCGCGGCGACGGAGAATCTGTTTTGGGAGGATATCTCAGCGGCCTGTATTTTTCTGTTTGTGGCCGTGGGCGTCAACCTGATCGTGCGCACATCGTTCATCTGGGGCAGCTTTCAGAAGCTATTGGAAGAAGGCGACTTTACAAGGGAAAAGAAGGCGGAGGAGCGAAGGAACGAACCTTTTACCGTCTTTTACTGGTGCCTTGTGCTGGCCGTCTACCTTGGCGTAAGTTTCGTGACCCGCTGCTGGGACTACACCTGGATTATCTGGCCGGTAGCTGCGGTACTGTTTGCCGCGGCCCTGGCCCTCAGACAGATGCTGTATAACCGACCCTGACCGAAGGGCCCCTATCCGGCGGGCGCGCCGTCCGCAAGTCATCCAAAAAGGAAGGTTACCATGAAAAAATGCAGGATCACCGTAATGCGGAAGAGTGAATATAAGGATCTGATGGCCAGATATGAAAATCCAATCTCCCACGCCTGCGACATGGAGGTGGGACAGGTTTTCATCGCCAACGGCTGGGAAAAGCCCAGCGGCTTCTGCCAAAGTGCCTGGGACACCCTCTCCCCCTTTGTGCTGGCCCTGAGCCACGGAGGCGAAAACTTTTACGACGGCTGGATGAAGAATCCCAAATCCGCCATGCTCTCCTGCAACGACGGTTTCCGCCCGGTGAGTTTTCTGGTAGAAGCCCTGGATGAGGACGCAGACTGAGGAGGATCGGCTATGTTTGAACATAAAATTGCTGTGGTGACCGGCGGGGCCAAAGGCATTGGCAAAGCTATTTCAGAGGAATTTCGCAAGGTGGGGGCCCAGGTATGCGTCATTGACCTACTGCCCAACGATTACTACATTGGCGATCTGGCCGACCAGGCCGTTTTGGAGGACTTTGCCGCCAAGGTCATCGCCGACTGGGGCCATGTGGATTTTCTCATCAACAACGCCCTGCCCCTGATGAAGGGCATTGACAGCTGCACCTACGAGGAATTTAACTATGCCCTGCGGGTGGGGGTGGCCGCCCCCTTCTACCTGGCAAAGCTGTTTGCCCCGCATTTTGCGCCCGGCGGGGCCATTGTAAACATCTCCTCCTCCCGGGATCGGATGAGCCAGCCCCAGACAGAAAGCTACACAGCGGCCAAGGGCGGCATTTCCGCCCTGACCCACGCTCTGGCGGTGAGTCTGGCAGGCCGGGTGCGGGTCAACTCCATCTCCCCCGGCTGGATCGACACCGACTATACCGTGTACCACGGCCCGGACGCCGTCCAGCAGCCCGCGGGCCGGGTGGGCACCCCCCTGGACATCGCCCACATGGTGCTTTACCTCTGCTCGGACAAGGCGGGCTTTATTACCGGGGAAAACATCTGCATTGACGGCGGTATGACCCGCCAGATGATCTATCACAACGACTATGGCTGGACACTGCAAGGAGGAAACCGCCCATGAAAACCGCTGTCTGCTACTACTCCCGCCACCACGGAAACACCAGAAAGGTTCTGGAGGCCATGGCCGAAGAAGGCGGGATGGACCTCATTGACGTAACCACCCGACAGGCGGTTCGGCTGGAGGACTATGACTGTGTGGGCTTTGCCTCCGGCATCTACGGCTTCGAATTTCACAAGGCGGTGACCGCCTTTGCCCGGCAATACCTGCCCCAGGGAAAGCCCGTGTTCTTTGTCTATACCTATGGTGGGGCCAAGGGGACCGGGGCCAAGACCGTTGCAGAAGTGGCCAAGGAAAAGGGCTGCCCCGTTCTGGGTACGTTTTCCTGTAAGGGGTACGACACCTTCGGCCCCTTCCGGCTGGTGGGCGGCATCGCCAAAGGCCATCCAAATAAGCGGGACCTGGAGAACGCCCGCAAATTCTATCAGGACATCCAAAGAAAAATGAACCTGTGAAGGCAACGGGAAACACCGTTTGAACAATCAGGCTACATGCCTGAGAGCGGCACAGGAATAAGGAATGGAGGATGTATAGACGTGCCAGCAGAAGAATGCCTGATCTGTAAGGCCCCTTTGGAGTATCTGGTGCAGGACGAGGTGATGGAGTGCGCCCTCTGCCACAAGAAAGAACGCAGCAAGACCCGCTGCGTAAAGGGCCACTATGTATGCAGCGACTGCCACACCCAGGGTATGGACAGCATTTTCGGTCTGTGCCTGGCTGAGACCTCCTCCGATCCTATCGCCATTCTTCGCCGGATGATGGATCTGCCCTTCTGCCACATGCACGGCCCGGAGCACCACGTCATGGTGGGAGCCGCCCTGCTCACCGCCTACCGAAACGCCGGTGGCCGGTTGGACCTGGAGCAGGCCCTCCGTGAGATATACAGCCGGGGCAAGGCGGTTCCCGGCGGGGCCTGCGGTTTTTGGGGCGCCTGCGGTGCGGGGATCAGCGCCGGGCAGTTCTTTGCCATCGCCACGGAGTCTACTCCCCTTGCCCGGCAGCCCTGGGGGCTGAGCAATCAGATGACCGCTAAGGCTCTGGACCGCATCGGCAGGGCGGGCGGCCCCCGCTGCTGCAAGCGGGACTCCTTTTTGTCCATTCTGGCCGCCGTAGATTTTGCCCGGGAGCATCTGGGCGTGGAGATGACACGGACAATCCCCGTCTGCTCCTACAGCATCCGGAACGGTCAATGCCTGGGGAAGGACTGTCCCTTCTCCCCACTCCGACGGAAAAAGCCTACGGTAGCCTTTCTTTGCGTCCACAATTCCTGCCGCAGCCAGATGGCGGAGGCCCTGGGCAGGGCACTGGCTGAGGATGTCTTTATCAGCTGCTCCGCCGGAACCCACCCAGGTAAGGAGATCAACCCCGACGCCGTGCGTCTGATGAAGCAGACCTATGGCATCGACATGGCACAGACCCAGTACAACAAACCGCTCAGCCAGCTGCCGCCGGTAGACATTGTGGTCACCATGGGCTGCAACGTCCAGTGCCCCTCCCTGCCCTGCTCCCACCGGGAGGATTGGGGGCTGGAGGATCCCAGCGGAAAAGAGGATGGGGCGTTCCTTGCCGTGATGAAACAGATTGAGGAGAAGGTGCTGGATTTAAAGCACCGCATCCAGACAGGCAGGCTGGAGTAAGTCCGCAGACAACAGGCCCGGGGCTTCCCCATTGGGAAGCCCCGGGCCGTTTCCCGTTATTCGCCCCGGCGCCGCCGGGTTCCCTGTTTGCCCTTCCGGATTGTCCGTGCCCGCTTCATCGTCATTCCTCCAGCAGCAGTGTCTGCCGCGAAGAACATCCCAACGCCTTGAAATCAGAGAACAGGCACTCGATGCGGGTGGGTCGGACGCGGATCAGATGCATGGGGCTGGGCAGTCCCCGAAGTGCCTCCAAAGAGATCTTTTTCCAGGCCGCATGGGCACAATACGCCTCACTGAACGGCTCTATCACGTCCGCCACTCCCATGACCTGCATTCCATGGAGCTGCCCAAAGCCCTCATACCGGTCATAAATAGCCAGGCACACGTGGGGATTGTGTTCAAGGCCGATAAACTTCCGACCACCCTCGCTGAACATCCAGAAGCAGCCGTCATGCCAGCCGTACTCGATGGGCGTGCAGCGCACATAGTCCCCTGTTCCGGTGGCCAACGCGCAGGTGTTGTTGGCCTGAATGTATGCCTCCGCCATGGACCACAGCCGCTCCCGATCCAGTTTGACGCCTTGGGCGTCTTTCTCCTCCCAGTAACGGGCAGCCGCTTGGTACTCCTCCCTTGTCATGTCCATTCCTCCCAGCTCATCATTGTTGCCTACAGGGCAGAACCGGATGCCATTCCCATCCCCCAATCATTATAGCACGGCGGCGGGAAACATGGCAGGAAAACGGGCGAAACCGGCGGGTTTCCTGGATAGATTTTTCGTCCTTCCGGCGGTATACTGAGAAGCAGAATACATCAGGAGGAAGCTGCCATGAGTTTGGGAAGCAGTTTATACCACGCCCGGAAAAAGAGCGGACTCTCCCAGGAAAATGTGGCTGAAAAGCTGGGAGTCAGCCGCCAAACCATTTCCAAATGGGAGACCAACGAAACCCTGCCTGACATCCGTCAATCCAAAGGTCTGGCCATGCTCTATCATATGACGCTGGACGAGCTGATCGAGTACGATTTTGACGAGGAGCAGGCCCGGCAAATGATTGACAGCGTCAGCGAGGAGGTCCAGGCCCGGATTGACTGGAACAAGGTCTGGAGCAAGAAATACCCGGTGCTGGCGCAATACCACAAAACGGTACGGATCGACGACTACGCCCCCGCACTGCGGGAGCTGCTTACCCAGCTGCGGGTGGACTACGGCTACAACCACACCGATGCCCTGCTGGTGCTCAAGGATATTCTGGCCCGGGTATAGAAGGGACAGATGTGACCGCCCGTCAAATTTTGATTTCGAATAAAATCCCCCTATTCTGTGTTGTATGGTCTGCATCCACAGAATGGGGGATTTTTCGGTTTATTGGGTCGCCCGTCAGGGAACAAATCCGCTCTCACCCACGGGTCAGAATTCGGATCAGCACGATCAGCCCAAGGGCGGCGACAGCGGCTGCCCACAAGTACCGCCTCTCCTTCACACCCTTATAGATTTCCCGCACCCAGTCGACGATCAACAAAACCACACTGACAAAAACAAACGCAAGCCCCAGCGGAGCGCCCACCCGAAACATTGGATGGGGGTATGCCGTTCCCGACAATAGAACGGCAATCAGAATCCCCAGGCCTACAGCGGCTGAAATACCCGCATATTTCCCGGTGTTTCTCACGAAGCGGTCACCCCTTTCTCAGGATTTCCTCCAGCGCCTTTCCCTTGGCCAGCTCATCCACCAGCTTGTCCAGGCGGCGGATCTCCTGCATCAGCGGATCTGGAATGTCCTCCACCCGGATCCCACAGATTTTTCCGGTGATCAGGGTCCGGTTTGGATGCATGGCGGGGGCGTTTCGGAAAAAATCCCCATAGCTGATCTCCGATTCTTCCATCTCCGCCAGGTCCTGGGCAGTATATCCGGTGAGCCACGCGGTCACCTGATCCACCTCGTCCCGGGTTCGGCCCTTCCGCTCCGCTTTCTGGATCAGCAGAGGATAGAGTTTGGCAAAGGGCATTTGGGTCACATCGGCACGGGGCATGGCATCAACCTCCCAGCATTTTCTTGTTGGCCGCGTTGACGATGGCGTCCACCTTCACGGTCGTGATATCATTCTGTACAATGGAAAAGGGCATAGAAACACCTCCCGCATGTTCGTGGCTCCATCATACCACGATGCCTCCCCTCTTGACAATCGGAACGCAAAGCAGCCCCATATCCCCCTGGCAAAACAACACAGCCTCTTGACAAGCGGTCCGAAATCCTTATAATGAACGTTGTTCAGATTGAGGTGATGGAATGAATACCGTGGTCACGTCCAGGGAAGAAATTCTGAAAACCAGCCGGGAACTGATCCAGCGGGAGGGCTGGGCCGCGGTCAACATCCGCTCAGTGGCGGGAGCCTGCGGGGTGTCGGTAGGCTCCATTTACAACTATTTTGATTCCAAAGCCGCCTTGATGGCCGCCACGGTGGAAAGCGTCTGGTGTGAGATATTCCATCGCCCGGAGGACGACACCGTCTTTCAGGACACTGTGGCCTGCATTACCTGGCTGTATAAACGGATGGAGCTGGGCTGTAAGCAGTACCCCGGTTTCTTCTCTCTCCACTCCCTTGGCTTTCTGGGCGAAGACAAACCCCATGGGAAGCGGCAGATGGAGCAAACCTGGCAGCACATTTTGGATGGGCTCTCTTCCGTCCTCCATCGGGACGCCAGGATCCGCCCGGACGCCTTTACCCAAACCTTCACAGCAGAGAAATTTGCGGATGTTTTGTTCTCCCTGATGCTGTCGGCGCTGGTGCGGCAGGATTACGACCCCACAGCTGTGCTGGAGCTGATCCGCAGAACGCTTTATGAAAATTCCCGCCCATAAGCGGGAATTTTTCACCCAGGAAATTGAACATCGTTCATTCAGAGGAGGAATGAAATGAAAGTAAAACGGAATACCTTGCTGCTTCTGGCCTGACTGGTATGGAGCGCAGCGGGATTTAACATCCTTCGCATCGGCCTGACGGCTTATCCGGCCTATGTCACGGCGCTGAATGTGCTGCTGTCGGTTCTGGTGTTTACCGTGTTCCACCGGTTCATTTTCGGGAAGCTGGTCAAGCGGCATACGGCCAGGATCCATGCCTATCTGGAGGAGCGGCATTTCTTCCTGAAATTCTTTGACCGGAAGGCCTTTCTCATTATGGCTATCATGATGACCGGCGGGATTGGTCTGCGGGCCAGCGGCCTTGCGCCGGAGCGGTTTATCGCCGTCTTCTATACCGGTCTGGGTGCGGCTCTTTTGCTGGCAGGGCTGCTGTTCGGCCGCAGCTACGGAAGGGCGGTTCTCGCCCCGGCCAGCCTAACATACAACGCTGAGGAAAGAGGAGGATAACACATGCAGACAATTATGGAGACGCTGTTTGACGCCGTCTATCTGATTTCGGTCATTACCATCGGCATGCTGATGATTCGGGGCAGCAAGGGGAACCCCCAGTTCCGTTTGTTCGGTTTCATGGCGGTTTTGCTGGGCGCGGGTGACGCCTTTCATCTGGTTCCCCGGGCGGTAGCCCTGTGTACCACCGGTCTGGAAGATTACACCGTGGCACTGGGGCTGGGAAAATGGATCACCTCCGTCACCATGACCATTTTCTATGTGCTGCTTTACTATGTGTGGCGGCAGCGGTACCGGATCCATGGACGGCCGGGACTGACCGCCGGGGTGTATGTTCTGGCCGGACTGCGGATTCTCCTGTGCATGATGCCCCAGAATCAATGGCTCAGCGCCGACGCCCCTCTCTCCTGGGGCATTTACCGCAACATCCCCTTTGCCCTGCTGGGGCTGCTGATCATTGTCCTGTTTTATCGCAGCTCCAGGGCGCATGGAGATCGTGGGTTCCGCTGGATGTGGCTGACCATTGTGCTCAGCTTCGGTTTTTACATCCCGGTGGTGCTGTGGGCAGACGCTGTTCCCATGATCGGCATGCTGATGATCCCCAAGACCTGCGCCTATGTCTGGACGGTGCTCATCGGGTACTCCGCCATGAAGCGGGAGTGCAGATAATCCCCATTCCCCAGGCAATAAGCCCCTCACATGGCGGAAAACCGGCGTTGCTCAGCCATACAGGCTGAACAACGCCGGTTTGTTATCGGGTTTATGGAAGGTTCAGAAGCTGACGGTACGACTGGGCTCCGTAAAGGAGGAGAAGGTGGCCGTTGCCTCTGTCAGGGCAAAAATCATGGTATTGCCGTCCCCAGGGGTATAAGCACTCCGAAGATGAGAGTAGTCGTTCAGCATATGCTCCTGAGCGGCAACCTCGGGCACCTCCACCGCTTTGGCGGTCACCCGCAGCCAGTGCTGTCCGTCAAAGGCACAGACCTCCACCCTGGGATTGACCAGCATCTGCTGGGCCACATCTTTTTTCCGGCCGGTCTGAATGGTCAGCTGACCGTTATACACATCAATGGTGCCGAAGGGGCGCACGCGGGGCTGATCCCCATCCATGGTAGCCAGGTAATAGGTGCCGCAGGTTTTCAGGAATTTGTAGACTTCTTCCATGGGATATCCCTCCTTTTTTCTTCATTTTATACCCGGCGCCGGAGAAGCGTCAAGGGCTCCCCCATGCCCTGGCGGTATTCAAATCTGGGGCAACTATAGACCGCAGGCATAGAAAGGCATGCAAACCAAGTATTTGTGATGATCCGGCTGGGCTGATATAATAAACAATAGATCCACCCCCCATTTGGCGGGATGGAACAAGCATATGGAATCAGGAGGTGCCAGCAGCATGGCAGTAAAGCAGACAGCGGGTCGGGACGCCCTGGGAACCTTCGCCCCCAAATTCGCCCAGTTGAATGACGACGTATTGTTTGGGCAGGTGTGGAGCCGGGAGGACAGGCTATCCCTCCGGGACCGCTCCCTGGTCACTGTGGTGGCCCTTATGGCTCAGGGTCTGGTGGACAGCTCCTTCCAGTATCACCTGACCACCGCCCGCAAAAACGGTATCACCCGCCAGGAGATTGCCGAGATTCTGACCCATGCCGCCTTTTACGCTGGCTGGCCCAAGGCTTGGGCGGCCTTCCGCATGGCCAAGGAGGTTTGGGCGGAGGAGGATGCCGAAGATGACAGAGCACGGCACCAGCAGCAAATGGTTTTCCCCATCGGCGCGCCCAACGACGGCTTCGCCCGGTATTTTGTGGGACAAAGCTATCTCCAGCCTCTTTCCAGTGGTAATCCCGGTGTATACAACGTAACCTTTGAGCCGGGCTGTCGGAACAACTGGCACATCCACCACGCCGACCAGGGCGGCGGACAGCTGCTGATCTGCGTTGCCGGCCGCGGCTACTACCAGGAATGGGGACAGGAAGCTCGGGCCCTGCGCCCCGGAGACGTGGTCACCATTCCTTCCGGGGTTAAGCACTGGCACGGCGCCGCTCCGGACAGCTGGTTCTCCCACCTGGCCATGGACATCCCGGGGGTAAACTGCTCCAATGAGTGGCTGGAGGCGGTATCGGAGGAAGCTTACGCTTCTCTGACCTAACCCACCGTTTCCTTCCTGTCCTGCCTGTGGTACAATGGAGCTGCGGCAGTTTTCACGCGCCGATTTCCAACAGGGAGCCCGTACCCACATCGGGAAAACAGGCCCTCCAAGGCAGGAGGAATCCACCATGCGGTTAGAATCTCTATGCCCCGTCAATCCCCTGGAGCAGCCGGATGAGGATTATAAGTCCGCCCTCCGGGTGGAGCAATACCGGGTCAGCCCACAGGCCATCTATTTTGGTCCCTTTTTCTCTGTCCAGTATCTCCCCTTCCAGTCCGTGCGCCGGGCATGGGTACAGGACTCAACCCTGTCCCTGACAGGATGCTGCGGCAGACAGCTGCCGGTAACGGTATTGCGGGTACAGTATGGGGAGCACAGCCATGAAAATTTTGTGTTCCAGCGGGAATCGTCCGCCCTGCGGGTGCTGTCTATGATCGCACAATGCCGCCCTGACATTCCTCTGGAGCCGGAGAAAAAATCCTGATGGCTCCGCCTCAAAACACATCAACCGCCTCAGACAGCGCTGTGTCTGGGGCGGTTTTTTATCTGCGGCACCCACGGACGTCCAATATTCTCTCCTTCTCATCAACACACCCGCCAAGCCCTGCCCCATACTGTCTGCCTGCTATAACTTTTCCTTGACACTTTGCTTCTACAGTTGTAGTATAATATTGTACTACAACTGTAGGAGGTTCCATATGTCTCTTTTAACAGACCGAGAGTGGAAGGTCATGTCCGCCCTGTGGGATGGGGGTGCGCAGACCCTGGGAGATGTAATGGATCGGCTGGCCCCGGAAACGGGGTGGAGCCGCACCACCGTACACACCTACCTCACCCGGATGGCAGCCAAGGGCCTGGTGGAGGCGTTGGGGGAGACCCCCAAGCACTACCGGGCGGCCCTCAGCCGGGAGGACTGCGTCCGTCAGGAAGAGCGCACCCTGGTAGACCGGGCCTACGGAGGGTCGGCGGGAAAACTGGTGGCCGCCTTTGTCCGCTCCGGATCCCTGAGCAAGGAGGAGCGGGAGCAGCTGAAACAGCTGCTGGATGAGATGGAGGTGTAATCCATGGGCAATATCTGGGCCTTTCTCCAACAGACAGGGGCGGCGGCCATTACCGCCCTGTTTCTGCTGGTTTTGCAGCGGATCTTCCTCCGGCACCTGTCCCCCCGGTGGCAGTATGGGGTGTGGTCGGTGCTGCTTCTGCGCCTGGTGGTGCCTGTGAGAGTGGGGTACCGCTCCGCCTATCTGGACATCGCGCCCTGGATCGAGCGGCTGCGAACCTGGACGGAACTGCGGCTATCCTCCCGATATGCCTCTCCCTGGCAAGAGACCCTGCCCAGGTTTCCCTGGCCGGAGCTGCCTGTACAAGCGCCCGCCTCGGTCACCGACTGGCTGTTTGTCCTGTATACTGCCGGCGTGGTTCTTTGCGTCATCTGGTATGGGCTGCAGGCCCTGCGTCTCCATCTGCGGGTGAGAGAGGGCGTCCCGGTGGCCGGGGAACGGCTGCAGCGAATGAAGGAAACCGCCCAGGGGTACGGCCTGTCTATGCCCCAACGGGTGGTGGAATGCCGGTGGACGGCCACCCCCTTTCTTATGGGGGTATTCCGTCCCACCCTGGTCCTGCCCATGGAGTGGGACATGGAGGAGAAAGTGCTGCTCCACGAACTGCTGCATCTAAAATACCAGGATGTGTTGGCGGGATGGGTCACCACCCTCTTCCGGTGCCTCCACTGGTGCAATCCCATTTTGTGGCTGGCATTTGATAAGATCGGAAATGACCGGGAGTGCCTGTGTGACCAGCGGGTGCTGGAGCGGCTGGAAGGCGAGGAGCGCCGGGACTACGGGCGGGTTCTCCTGTCCATGGCGGACAACCGCTCCATCCGCATCCCCGGCGCCACCACCATGGCCAACGGCGCCCGGTCGGTGGCCGCCCGGATCCAGGCCATCGCCCGGTTCAAACGCTATCCCCAGGGGATGACTCTGGTTTCCGTATGCATTACCCTTTCTCTTGCATATGCTTTGGTGGCGGGCACTCCCATACAGGCGCTTGTCCAGGAGTCCGGCGGAACCGTTTCCGCTCCCTCTTCCATGGCCGGGGCTCTGTCCACCGGCCAGCTGAACCGTCCCACCACGGTGGCCGGGGCCCTGGACACCTACGGCAAGGGGGTGCTGCTGAAATATGATGACCCCTATACCGCCCTGCTGTGCGCCGCCATGACTGCCCCGGAAGAAAACCTGCCCGCCCTGGTGGAGGAGTGGAAAAAAACAGACGATTTCCAGCGCTCCAGATGGACCACCGGCCCCCAGTTCCGGGGCCTGGTGAGCGACGGCTCCGGCGGCTACCTGTGTCAGGCATTGTGGTACCGGGATATGCCCGAAGCCTTGCTGGGCACGGAGGAACATCCGCTTCCGGAGGAGGGCGAGCCCTGGCCGGCGGAGTACCTGTGTCACACCCTTTGGATTCGGCCGGACGGGCAATTCTGGACAGTTGCCTGCCTGGATGAGGCCCAGGGGGATCTGCCCGCAGCGCCCCTGTCCATGGAGCCTAGCTACAATGTTTTTCCCGGCCCGGTAACCTGGGTCGGCGAAGCAGACGGTGTGAAGCTGTCTCTCTCCCCCGCCCAGCTGCTGGAAACGGGGGATGGAATTCTGGGAAAGGAATACATGGTGGACTGGAGCTCCTCCGATGCAGGGGGCTTCTGGATGTTCGGCGACAGCAAGACGGCCCCAAATAAAGAGCCCATACCCGGAGCAGATTTTTGCTCCGTATATACCGGAACCTACTGGGCCGCAGAGGAAACCGGCGGCCAACCTATCTCCATAACCTGGATGGCCACGCCCCTCTGGAATACTCCGGATGGCCCAGCCCCCGCTCAGCCTGGCCGGCGAATTGCCGCAGGCAAGCTGGATGAGGTGGTAACCCTGGCGGCAGGGGGCAGTCAGCAGGGGGCCGATGGAGGAGGTGGCTCTATGGGCAATCTGGGCAGTGACCTGGGCTATATGCTGGGTCCCGACGCCGTTCAGGTAACGGTGGTTTTGGACGGCAGAACAGAACAGACGATCCCCATGACCCTCACCTACACCACCCCCGACGGGGGCACCTATACCTTACCCGGAGAGGAGGATACGCCATGATTTCTCCCCATCAGCTCCACCCCATCGCCCGCAAAGCCTTTTGGGGGTATATCCTCATTCTGTTTAACTTTCAATTCACCTTCGGCGATTTCTTTGCCCTCCAATTTCTGCCCAACTCCCTGGGCTGGTGGATGCTAGCCGAGGTTTCGGAGGCGGGAGCGGACTATCGTCCCTCCCTGGGGCTGCTGCGCACCTTCTGCCTGGGACTGGCGGTGTGGAACCTCACGCAGTTTTTCCCATGGATGGACAGATGGATTCCCGGAGCGGTCTCTCTTCTGATCACACTGGTGATTCTATATACCCACTTCCAGTTTTTCACCGATCTGGCCGCCCTGGCCGATGAGGCCCTTCCCGACAGCGGACGGGGGCACGCTCTTCGTACCGCCCGCATCGTCATTGTGGTGGTCTCCCTTCTCTTTTCTTGGACGGATCTGATGCTGACCTGGCCCTATCTGACCATGGTCATTGCCGCAGTGGGCCTGTGCGCCTACACCGCAGTGGTGTGGCAGCTGTGGCGGCTGTATAAGGAGACAGGGGCACCCCTTCTCTGAAAAGCGCCCGTTTGGGGCAGGAAACCCACCTTTTCCACTCCCCCGTTTCGCCTTGACGAGACGGGGGAGTTGGAGTAAACTGGTGGCGTTATATGGATTTGTAAGCCCCCCTCCTTTCCGGTGCGGGGGCAATCTCCCGTTGTCTCACAACGGTAAAAAGGAGGAGAGACTATGCATCTGCTTGCCGGGGCGCTGACCCGGATGGAAGAATTTCAGCAGCTGGCAGCCGCTTTGGAAGGCGGACAGTCCCCCGCGGCGGTATCCGGTTTGTCCGCTGTGCACCGGGCCCATGTTGCCGCTGCCCTGGGCCAGGAGACCGGCCGTCCCATTGTGGTGGTATGCGCCGACGAAAGCGAAGGGGAACGGATGGCCAGAGATCTGGCCTTTTTTACCGGGGCGTCCGTGCCGGTCCTTACCCCCCGCTCCTTCACCTTCCAGCCCATCGCCACCGTCTCCCGTCAATGGGAGCACCGCAGGCTGGCCCTGTTCCACCGTCTGCTTCAGGGGGAGATTCCCTGCCTGGTAGCCACAGTGGAGGCCCTGCAGCAGCGCACCCTCCCCCCTGATATTCTGCGCCGGTCCGTGCGAACCGTGCGGGTGGGGCAGGTGCTGGATCTGAACCAATTGACGGAGGACCTGGCGGCGGCTGGCTACGTCCGCTGCCAGCAGGTGGAAGGCGTAGGCCAGTTTGCCCTCCGCGGCGGCATTCTGGACGTCTTCTCCCCCGCCATGGAGTCCCCCGTCCGGGTGGAATTCTTCGGGGATGAGGTAGACGCCATGGGCGTTTTCGATCCCTCCACCCAGCGGCGCACCGGAAACCTGGAGGAGGCTCTGCTCCTCCCCGCTTCCGAGGTGCTGCCCCACATGGCTCCGGACGGACTGCCCGGCCTGCTGGCCGCGGTGGAACGGCTGGCTGCCCAGGCTGGGAAGAAGGGCAACACCGCCCTGGAGGCCACCCTGCTCCGGGACCGGGACGCTCTGGCCCAGGAGGGCTCCTTCCCCGCCATTGACCGCTACCTGGCTTTGATCTATCCCACCATGACCACGGGGCTGGATTACCTGCCCTACGACGCCTGCGTCCTCTTTTCCGAAAGCAGCCGTGTGGCCGAGCGGGCCAAGACGGTACAGTGGCAGCTGGAGGAGGACGGAAAAGCCCTGCTGGAGCGGGGTGAGATGGCGGGGGAGTGCCTGGAGGTATTCCGCACCCCGGATCAGCTGTATCAGGCCCTGGCCGACTGGCCGGTGGCCTACCTGGACTCCTTCACCCTGTCCGCCTATCCCATGGCCCCAAGGGCCGTCCTGTCCGTTTCCGCCAAGCAGCTGCCCTCCTTCGGCGCCAGCCTGGAGACGGCGGTACAGGATCTCACCCACTTCCAGCGGTCCGGTTATTCCACCCTGGTGCTGGTGTCCAGCGAGCAGCGGGCCCTGAACCTCCAGACCCTGCTGCGGGAGGAAAAGGTGCTGTCCGCCGTGGAATTCTCTCCCAAACAGCTGCCTCCTCCCGGCCAGACCTACATCACGGTGGGCGGCCTGTCCGGCGGCATGGAGTACCCGGAGCTGAAGCTGGCGGTGGTGACGGAGGGCTCCGTCAACGCCCCCCGGAAACCCCGGCCCCAGAAGAAGGGGGCCACCAACCGGCAGAAGCTCAGCTCCTACGCCGACCTGACCCCCGGCGACCTGGTGGTACACGAGCACCACGGAGTGGGCCGGTATGACGGGCTGGTGAAAATGCGTACCGACGGGGTGGAAAAGGACTATGTGAAAATCGCCTACGCCGGAACGGACGTGCTTTACGTCCCCGCCACCCAGCTGGATCTCATCTCCAAATACATCGGCGGCGGAGAGGAGGCCCAGCAGGTCAAGAAGCTGTCCCGCCTGGGCGGCACCGACTGGGAACGGGCCAAGACCCGGGCCAGAAGGGCGGTGGCCGATCTGGCCAAGGGACTGATTCAGCTCTATGCCCAGCGTCAGCGCCAGCCCGGCTATGCCTTCTCCCCCGACTCCCCCTGGCAGGTGGAATTTGAGGAGCAGTTCCCCTACGCGGAGACGGAGGATCAGCTGCGGTGCATTCAGGAGGTCAAGGGCGACATGGAGCGCCCCGTCCCCATGGACCGGCTGCTGTGCGGCGATGTGGGCTACGGCAAGACGGAGGTGGCCTTCCGGGCCATTATGAAGTGCGTGCTGGACGGCAAGCAAGCCGCCATTCTGGTGCCCACCACCGTCCTGGCACGGCAGCACTACCTGAACGCTCTGAACCGGTTTGCCAAATACCCAGTGAACATCGATGTGGTATCCCGGTTCCGCACCCCAGCCCAGATGAAGGAAACCCTTCGCCGGGTGGAAGAGGGCGGTGTGGATATTCTCATCGGCACCCACCGTCTGTTTAATAAGGATGTAAAGTTCAAGGATCTGGGGCTGTTGGTGGTGGATGAGGAGCAGCGCTTCGGCGTGCAGCACAAGGAAAAGCTGAAGGAAACCTTCCGCCAGGTGGACGTCCTCACCCTGTCCGCCACCCCCATTCCCCGTACCCTGAACATGGCTCTGTCCGGCATCCGGGATATGTCCACCCTGGAAGAGCCGCCGGCGGATCGTGTCCCTGTCCAGACCTATGTGCTGGAGCACAACTGGTCGGTGCTGGTGGACGCCATGCGCCGGGAGCTGGCCCGGGGCGGCCAGGTCTATTACCTCCACAACCGGGTGGAAACCATCGACCGCACCGCCGCCCGCCTTCAGGAGATGCTTGGGGAGGACGCCGCCATCGGGGTGGCTCACGGCCGAATGAGCCAGGAGGCCATTGACAATGTGATGAGCCGGATGACCGACGGCGACCTGAATGTGCTGGTGTGCACCACCATTATCGAAACGGGCATCGACCTGCCCAACGCCAACACCCTGATTATTGAGGACGCCGACCAGATGGGACTGGCCCAGCTCCACCAGATCCGGGGACGGGTGGGCCGCTCCAACCGAAGGGCCTACGCCTACCTCACCTACCGCCGGGGCAAGGTGCTCACCGAGGTGGCGGCCAAACGGCTGTCCGCCATCCGGGAATTCGCGGAATTCGGCTCCGGCTTCAAGATTGCCATGCGGGATCTGGAGATCCGGGGCGCCGGCATCGTGCTGGGCCCGGAGCAGTCGGGCTTTCTGCTGCCGGTGGGCTGTGACATGTATCTGAAGCTGCTGGAGGAAGCCGTGCTCACCGAGCAGGGCCTGCCTCTGCCCCAGCGCACGGAGTGTTCCGCCGACCTGAGCGTGGCCGCCTCTATCCCCGACCGGTATGTGCCCACCGCCGAGCAGCGGATGGACCTGTACCGGCGCATCGCCTCCATCCGCAGCGAGGCGGACGCCGACGACCTGGTAGATGAGCTCATTGACCGGTACGGCGAGCCCCCCAGGCCGGTGAATAACCTGATCTCCGTGGCTCTGCTCCGGGCCGCCGCGGCCCAGCTGTCCATCACCGATATTTCCCAGAAAAAGGGGCAGCTGCTCTTTACCCTGGCCCAGTTCTCTCTGGAGCCCTTCTCCCTGCTGTGCCAGAATCCCCGGTATGTCAACCGCCTTGTTCTGACGCCGGGAGACGTTCCACGCTTCTCCCTGCGTCTGAGAGCCAACGACGACCCCCTGCGGACAGCCCAGAACCTGGTGGAGGACTTTTCCAAAGCGGTGGAACAATGCTCGTGAGCTATTGCCCCCGTATCTGTTTTGTGCTATGATGGCACCAGCCGTATAAACACGGCAGTGTAAGAAAGAAAGGAAAACTGCTATGAATCAGATAACCCGACTGGGAGCCCTCTCCCTGTCTGTTGTGATGGCCCTGTCCGCTCTGACCGGCTGCCAGAACAACTCCGACCCCGGCAGCTCCGAGCCTCAGCTGGAGCCTCTGGATGTTGCCACCATCACCGATCCCTACCTGGCTACTTCCGGCGTGGCCGGCGACGAGGTAGTCGCCACCATCAACGGCTGCGACATTACCGCTGACTGGCTGCTGTACTGGCTGGCCTTCGCCACCGACAGCGCCGTTCAGTACTCTTCCATGCTGGGCTCCGGGGATATTCAGTGGGACGCCGATGTGGATGGCACCACTCTGGAGGAGTCCATCCTGAACTCCGCCCTGAAGACCGCCGCCCTGTACGCCCTGCTGCCTAAGTTTGCCCAGGAGGAGGGCCTGACCGTCTCCACCGAGGTGGGCGAATATGTCACCTCCACCATCGACGGCATTCGGGAGCAGGCCGGCAGCCAGCAGCTGCTGGATCATATGCTTTGGAGAAGCGCCCTCACCGAGCCGCTGTACCTGGCTCTGTTTGAGGCCAACGACTACAACACCCAGCTCCAGGAGCGCTGGTACGGCGAGGGTTCGGAAGGGGATCCCACCGAGCAGCAGCTGGAGGACTTCGCCACCAATGAGCTGGGCATTGCCTACCGCGTCAAGCACATCCTGCTGAAGACCGTGGACACCAACAAGCCCATTACCGACGACAGCGGCGCCTATACCGGAGAGTATGAGTCCCTGGACGCCGACACCGTGGCGGAGAAGAAGGCCCTGGCCGAGGACATCGCCCTGCAGCTGCAGGCCGCTTCCGACAAGGAGACCCTGTTTGACCAGCTGATGGAGGAGTACAGCGAGGATACCGATTCCAGCGGCACCGTCCTCAACCCCGACGGCTATGAGGCCCAGCTGGGCCAGATGGTAGAGCCCTTTGAGCAGGCCTCCCTGGCTCTGGAGCCCGGCCAGGTCAGCGACGTGGTGGAGAGCCCCTACGGCTATCACATCATTCTCCGCCTGCCTCTCCAGCCCGAGAATTACCGCTCCAGCTATGTGTCTGCTCAGATGCAGCAGCGCCAGGAGGGCTGGCTGGAGGAATATCCCATCGAGACCACCGATGCCTTTGACCGCATCGATCCCTCCGTGTACTATGAGCGCCTGTCCTCCCTCCGCACCACGGTAGACGCTGAGGTTTCCGCCCAGGACAGCGCCAATCAGTCTTCCTCCTCCGACAGCGGCAGCAGCAGCTCCGCTCCGGCTGAGGGTTGATCCCGTCCCTGGATATGATCCCCCTTCTGAACAGCCGGTTCCTCAGAACCGGCTGTTCCACCTATAAGAGAAAAGGAGACGTGTATTTATGAAATCAGGATGGAAACGACTGACCGCCCTGGCCCTGACCGGCACGCTGATCTCCGGTCTGTGTGTAACAGCCTCCGCCTTTACCATCCCCAACGCCTATTGGCCCCTGCAGGCTGCCTGGCAAGAAGCGGTTGCCGCCCAGAACATGGATCAGACCATCTCTGTAGCCCAGCAAACCTATAACCTGTACCATGGTCAGCCCCTGTGCAAGGAGATCTGCGAGATCATGGAGCCCTATTGCAACCGGGCTGCCTGGTGCTACGAGATCAAGGGTGACCTGGACAACGCCATCTTGTGGCGGGAGCGCCAGCTGATGTATGCCCAGTGGCTCAACGACAACGTCCGCAGCTATCGGGACACTTTGCTCAACGTCAACGCCCAGCTGAACCACCTGAACACCGACATGGCCATCTACGCCCTGGTGGATGATCCCGCCGATGTGCCCTACTACGGCTCCGTGGGTGAGCCGGAATCGGGCGTATACTACGGCACCGTGTCCTCCGGCACCCATATCAATGACTCCGCCGCCCTGATCTATGTAACCTTCGGCGATCCCTACGGCATGGAGTATTGGCTGGACTACTACTGCAAGCTGGATCCGGTCACCGACCGGGCCGTCAACAATGGCGGCGTGGTGGAACTGGCCTGGAACTTCCAGGAGAGCAACAGCGGCCTGCAGACCGTTCTGTCCTCCGACTCCTATATCTCCCAGAGCCTGGCTGAGCTGGGCAGCCGGGATTGCACCGTGCTGCTGCGGATCGGCGCGGAGATGAACTGCTGGACCAACCTGCCCGATGCCCAGACCTACATCCAGGCCTACCGGAAGATCGCCCAGGAGGCCCGCCGGTATGACAACATCGCCCTTGTCTTCTCCCCCAACGACGTGTCTAACCGCACGGTGGATTACGAAACCTATTACCCCGGCGACGAGTATGTGGACTGGATCGGTGTATCCTCCTATAAGTGTAACCTGGCCGGCTACGGCAGCGCCTACACCTACGGCAACACCGGCTATTCCAACGACGCCTTCTACTGCACCGGTATTTACGGCAACGATCCCACGGTCATTTTGGAGGATCTGGCCCAGCTGGCTGCCGACCACAAAAAGCCCATGATGATCAGCGAGTGCGGCGCGGCCTACTACAACAGCTCCACCGGCGTACAGCAGACGGACTATGCCGTGGACCAGCTGCGGAAGTTCTACTCCTATCTCCCCATGGTGTACCCCCAGATCAAGGCTATTTTCTACTTTGACGTAAATTATGCAGGCAGCGATTTCGACTATCTCCTGGCGGGCAACTCCTCCGTAGCCTCTACCTACACGGGTATCGTCTCCCAGGATCCCTTCCTCCAGTGGGGTGAGGATGAGGGCGCCGGCTACACGGAGCTGAACACCGCCATTGGCAAGGCCGGAGAGACGAAGCTGAGCACCTACATCATCTTCCCCGGTTCCGGTTCCGCCACCTGCACCTACTATCTGGACGGCGCCGTGATGGCCACCGTCAATCAGGAGCCCTTTACCTGCACCCTGCCCAGCCAGCTGTCCGCCGGCGTCCACACCATTGAGGCCCGGGCCGTCCGGGGCGCCTTCTCCGATTCGGTGAAGTACACCATCTATGTGGACAACGACGGCAACGTCTACGGCGCCGATCAGCTGCCCCTGGATCTGTCCTCCGCCGATCCCTGGGCCGCCGGCCTGATCCTGTCCGCCTACGACAACAACCTGGTGACCGACCGCACGGACTCCAACTTCCGTACCAACATCACCCGGCTGCAGTTCGCCGAGCTGGCCGTCAATCTGATTGAGCAGGCCACCGGCTCCACCCTGTCCACCGGCAGCCAGACCTTCACGGACACCACCGATCCTGTCGCTCTGAAGGCCGCCGAGGCGGGCGTTGCCTCCGGCAAGGGCGATGGACGCTTCGCCCCCAATGATCCCATCACCCGTCAGGAGATCTGTGTTATGCTCCGTCAGGTTATCCGCTGCGTGGATGAGGCCAACGGCACCAACACCCTGACCAACCAGAGCACCACCGTCTCCCCCACCTTCACCGATGCCGGTCAGATCGCCCCCTGGGCCACCGAGCACATGGCTGTGATTACCAACAACGGTCTCATGAGCGGCAAGGGCGACGGTATCCTGGCCCCCCTGAGCAACACCACCATTCAGGAGGCCATCACCCTGATTCTTGCGCTGAACAACAAGTTCTGATCCTTCAAACAAATTGCCCCCGGCCCAATGGCCGGGGGCAATTTTCATTTCGTGATGGGGATTTGTTCCGCCTCCTCTCTTTCTCTGTGGGTATGGGCGGCGCTCCGATCCGCGGCCTTGGCCGCCTCACAGATGGGAATGGGCGCCGCTGCCAGTCCCAGCACGGCGGCCCACTGGCTGAGGTTCATGGGAACAACGGAAAACACCCCCTGCAGCGGCGGAAGGAGCAGCACAGACATCTGCAGCGCCAGGCCCACCAGAAAGGCCCGATTCATCGTCGGGTTGGAAAGCACGCCCTGAGCAAACAAGGACCGCTTCTCACTGCGGATATTGAACGCATGGAACAGCTGACTGAGGGTGAGGGTAGCAAAGGCCATGGTATTGGCCGATGCCCCTTCCATACCCGGAGTGGCCAGAAGGGTAAAGCCCAGACAGTAAGCGCACAGGGTCAGCCCACCCACCATAATACCCTGCCACAGCAGGCGGAGGGAAAACCGACGGTCAAACAAGGACTCCCCCGCACCCCGGGGCGGCTCGTCCATCACGCCCGGCTCCACCGGCTCTACCCCCAGTGCCAGGGCGGGCAGGGAGTCGGTAACCAGATTCAGCCACAGCAGCTGCACGGGAACCAGAGGCATCTGCCCCAGATTGAGCAGGGTTGCGGTAAAGATGGTAAAAATCTCCCCGATGTTGCAGGAAAGTAAGTAATGGATGGCCTTTCGGATGTTGGCGTATATCCCGCGGCCTTCCCGGATAGCCTGAACGATGGTGGAAAAATGGTCGTCGGTCAGGATCATATCCGCCGCGCCCTTGGCCACGTCCGTACCGGATTTTCCCATAGCGCAGCCAATGTCCGCAGCCTTTAGGGCGGGGGCATCGTTGACCCCGTCCCCGGTCATGGCAACCACCATTCCCCGGGACTGCCAGGCCCGGACAATCCGCATTTTATGTTCCGGCGTCACCCGGGCGAATACGGAGAACTGATGGATATCCTCCTCCAGCACCTCCTGGGGCATGAAATCCAGCTCCGCTCCCGTCACGGCCAGGTCCCCGGAACGGTAGATATCCAGGTCCCGGGCGATGGCTACGGCGGTGTCCCGGTGATCCCCTGTGATCATCACCGGCCGGACGCCGGCCCGGTGGCATTGTTCCACCGCCTCCTTCGCCTCCGGCCGGGGCGGATCCAGCAGCCCGAACAGACCGAGGAAGGTCAGCTCTCCCTCCACATCCTCCGGGGAAAGACCGGCGGGCAGGACTGTCATATCCCGGCAGGCCACCCCCAGCACCCGCAGCGCCTGTTGGGCCATGGCCTGGTTGGCTGCCAGGATGCGGCTCCGCTCCTGTTGGCTCAGGGGCCCTCTGGGGCCAAACCGGCACCGCTCCAGCAGCAGATCCGGCGCTCCCTTCACATACACCCGATACCCCCCGTCCGGCCCGGGGTGAATGGTGGACATCCGCTTCCGGTTGGAATCAAAGGGCAGGTCGGCCACCCGGGGAAACGCCTCCTCCAGCTGGTTGCGATCCACGCCCTCCCGGGCGGCGGCCACCACCAGTGCCCCTTCGGTGGGATCACCCTGAGCCATGGGGGCGCCTGCCCGCCACTCCAACTGGGCGTCGCCGCACAGAGCCGCCGCTGTCAGGGCATCCCGCCGGTGTCCCCCGGCAGGCAGCCAAAGCTCCCGCACCGTCATTTTATTCTGGGTCAGCGTACCCGTTTTGTCGGAGCAGATCACGCCGGCGCAGCCCAGGGTCTCCACTGCGGGCAGCCGTTTGACGATGGCTCCCCGTCCCGCCATTCTGCCCACACCCAGGGCAAGGACAATGGTGACAATGGCGGGAAGGCCCTCGGGAATGGCGGCTACGGCCAGAGACACGGCGGTTAAAAACATGCCCAGCAGATCCTTCCCCTGGATCAGGCCCACCCCGAACATAACCCCGCAGACACACAGGCAGATAAAAGAAAGCGTTTTGGAGATCTCCCCCATCCGCTGCTGCAACGGCGTGTCCGTCTGTCCGCCCTCCAGCAGCATCCCGGCAATATGGCCCATCTGGGTATCCATTCCCGTGGCGCACACCACGGCCCGACCCCGCCCGGCGGTGATCAGCGTGCCCGACAGCACCATATTGTGCCAGTCTCCCACAGGAGCGTCCCGCTCCACCCGTTCCCCCACCTGCTTCTCCACTGGAACGGATTCCCCGGTCATAGGGGACTCGTCCGCCTGCAGACGGCTGCACTCCAGGATCCGGCCGTCAGCGGGCACCAGATCCCCCGCCTCCAGCAGCATTACGTCCCCGGGCACCAGGCAGCTAGCCGGCAGCTTCACCGCCCGTCCATCCCGCAGGACAGACGCCTGGGGCGCGGTGAGCCGGCGCAGCTCATCCAGCGCCTGCTGGGCCCGATCCTCCTGGGTGATGGAGATGATATTATTTACCACCACAATCACCAGGATAATGGCCGCATCCAGCCAGTCCCGTCCGCCGCTGGCCGCCAAAGACAAAACCGCCGCTGCCAGCAGCACAAGCACCATGGGGTCGGCCATCTGCCGGATGATTCGCCGGAGCATTCCCTCTCCCGGCGGGGGCTGCAGTTCGTTTGGCCCGTGGCGCTTCAGCCGCTCCTCCGCCTGGCGGCTGCTCAGCCCCTCCCGACGGCTGCTCAGCTCCCGCAGCACCTCCTCTACCGGCTCACTATGCCAGTTCATTGGTTCATCACACTCCTTCCGGTTCCGTCAGTATAGCAGAGGGCCCGTCCCATTTTTTAGGGAATACAGGGAGATGCCATTTTTTCTTCCCGTCCCCACCACCCCCATTCCCCCTCGACAATTTGGGGAAAACCTGATACAATGGCCCCGAAAGGTACCACAATAAAAAAGGAGATTACCATATGAAACTGCTTCGCTCCATCCTTGCCGCGGGGATGGCTTTCGCCATGTCCGTCACGCTGCTTGCCGGCTGCGCCTCCGGCCCGGATGGCTCCGCTTCCTCCGGCGGCAGCGTGTCCGCCTCCCAGTCCACCCCTGACGGCAGCGTTCAGCAGGATGGGCCCATCACGCTGAACGATCACGCGGGCCGCACCGTCACCCTGGAGGAGCCTGCCCAGCGGATTGTCTCTTCCTACTACCTGTCTACCTCTCTGCTGATTGCCCTGGGTTTGAAGGACAACCTGGTGGGCATTGAGATGAAGGCCGACACCCGGCAGCTGTTCAAGCTGGCCGCCCCGGAGCTCCTTGACCTGCCCGCTGTGGGCAGCGGCAAGGGCATCAATGTGGAGGAGACCGCCGCCCTGGAACCCGACCTGGTGGTGATCCCCATGAATCTGGCCGAGTCCGCCGCCCAGTTCGACGCTCTGAACATCCCCTGTATCGTCATCGAGCCCGAAACCCTGGACAACTTCCTGGATACCATTGACCTTCTGGGCCAGGCCACCGGAACCCAGGATCGTGCCGCCCAGCTGGCCGATTTCCACCGCTCCGCCATGGAGGACGTGACCCAGCGCTGCGCCCAAGTGGAGGAGAAGCCCCTGGTGTATTTGGCCGGCTCCGACTTCCTTCGCACCGCCCCCTCCGGCATGTA
Source organism: uncultured Oscillospiraceae bacterium (assembly GCA_944387225.1). Taxonomy (GTDB): domain Bacteria; phylum Bacillota; class Clostridia; order Oscillospirales; family Oscillospiraceae; genus Lawsonibacter. Next base: position 35,394 of record CALXDY010000102.1, read on the forward strand.
CCAGAACGGGATGATCGAGGCCGCCGGCGGTGTCAACGCCGCAGGCGAGCTTACCGGCTCCGACTGGGTGGACATCTCCGCTGAGGAGCTGATGGACTGGAATCCCCAGCGAATCTTCATGGTGTCCTACTCCGACTTTACCGAGGCGGATATCCTCAGCGACAGCCGCTTCGCCTCCCTGGATGCCGTAAAAAACGGCCAGATTTTCCTCTTCCCCAGCCCCATCGAGCCTTGGGACTACCCCACCGCCTCCAGCGCTCTGGGCTTCTACTGGCTGGCCGCCCAGCTTCACCCCGATGTCATTACTCCCGAGGAGTATGTGACCATCGCCGAGGATTTCTACCGCACCTTCTTCAACATATCCGTTACCGATGACGATCTGGGCGTGCTCAGCCTGATGCAGCCCGCCGCGTAACCAAAATTTCAACGATTCAACTACAGAAAGGAGTGTGAGGCGCATTGTATACAGCTCGTAATTATGTTGTCGCCGCCTCTCCGGAAGAGGCCTGGGAATTGAACCAAAAAAAGGCCAACGCCATCCTGGGCGGCGGGTGCTGGCTGCGCCTGGGTCGCCGCCGTTATGACACACTGATCGACCTGTCCGGCCTTAGCCTGGATGAGATCCGTCTGGAGGGGGATACCATCTCTCTGGGCGCCATGGTCACCCTGCGCCAGGTGGAGACCTCTCCCCTGCTCCGGGAGTCCTTCGGCGACTATTTCTCCCGCTGCACCCGCCACATTGTGGGCGTGCAGTTCCGCAACTGCGCCACGGTGGGGGGCAGCGTGGCCGCCCGATTTGGATTTTCCGATCCCGTCACTGCCCTGCTGCCTCTGGGCTGCCAGGTGGAGCTGGTAAAGGCGGGCCGGATCCCTCTGGAGCAGTACGCCGCTATGCCTTACGACCGGGATGTGCTCACTCACATCCACATCCCCCTGCCCAAGTATGGCCGCCCCGTCTATGAGAGTGTCCGCAACACCCAGACCGATCTGCCCGTTCTCACCTGCGCCGTGGCCCGGGAGGAGAACGGTCTGGCCGCCGCCCTGGGCGGCCGCAGCGGACGGCCCTCTCTGCTGCGGGGCGCTGACCGGGACGGCCTGGTTGAACAGGCCATGAAGCTGTCCTATGTGGATAACCTCCGGGCAGGCGCCGATTACCGGCGTCATCTGGCCAAGGTTCTGCTGAACCGGGCCTGTGCCCAACTGGAAGGAGGGGAGCAACTGTGAAACTGACCCTGACACTCAACGGCGTCCGTCGGACCGACGAGGTGGCCGCCGACACCACCCTTTTCTCCTATCTGCGGGATCGGGGCTGCCTGTCTGTAAAGTGCGGCTGCGAAACCAGCAACTGCGGCCTGTGTACCGTTTGGCTGGAGGGAAAGCCGGTGCTGTCCTGCTCCGTGCCCGCCCTCCGGGCCCAGGGCAAGTCCGTCACCACCCTGGAGGGGCTCCAGGAGGAGGCCGCGCAGTTCGGCGCCTATCTGGCCGATGAAGGAGCGGAGCAGTGCGGCTACTGCTCCCCCGGCTTTGTGATGAATGTGCTGTCCATGGTGCGGGAGCTGGACAACCCCACCGACGAAGAGATCAAGGAGTACCTGGCGGGCAACCTGTGCCGCTGCACCGGCTATCAGGGCCAGCTGCGGGCCATCCGCCGGTATCTGCAGGAGAAGGGAGGGGCCAAATGAAGACCAAGTATGTGTCCACCGGTGTGCGGAAAAAGGACGCCATGAGCCTGGTCACGGGCAAGCCGGTATATACCGGCGACATGGTTCCCCCCAACGCCCTGCGGCTGAAGCTGCTCCGTTCCCCCCACGCCCGGGCCTATATCCGCTCCATTGACACCTCCAAGGCCAAGCTGGTGCCCGGTGTGGTGTGCGTTCTCACCTGGGAAGACGCCCCCCAGAGCCGCTTTACCACCGCCGGCCAGACCTGGCCGGAACCCAGCCCCTACGACCGTCTGATTCTGGACCGGCAGCTGCGCTGCTGCGGCGACCCGGTGGCTATCGTGGCCGCGGAAACGGAGCAAGCCGCCCAGCAGGCCCTGAAGCTGATCCAGGTGGACTATGAGGTGCAGACGCCCCTGCTGGACTTTACCCAGGCCAAAGACAATCCCATTCTGGTCCATCCGGAGGACAACTTCCGGGCCCTGTGCGACGTAGGCACCGACGCCAAACGAAACCTGGTTTCCACCGACTGCTGTGAAGTGGGAGATGTGGATGAGGAGCTGAAGCGCTGTGACGTAGTGCTGGAGCGCACCTACAACACCCTGGCCAACAGCCAGGCCATGATGGAGACCTTCTGCACCTTCACCTATCTGGACGAATACGGCCGCCTGACCGTAGTCTCCTCCACTCAGGTGCCCTTCCACGCCCGCCGGATCCTGTCCAATGCTTTGGAAATCCCCAAGGGTCAGATCCGGGTGGTCAAGCCCCGGATCGGCGGCGGCTTCGGCGCTAAGCAGAGTGTGGTCAGCGAGCTTTTCCCCGCCCTGGTGACCAAGGTCACCGGCCGGGCCGCCTATATCTGCTACACCCGGCAGGAGTCCATGACCAACGGCTCCCCCCGCCATCAGATGCAGATGCGGGTACGCATCGGCGCCGATCGGGACGGTACCATCCGCGCCATTGACCTGCACGCCCTGTCCAACGCCGGAGCCTACGGCGACCACGGTCCCACCACGGTGGGGCTTGTGGGTCACAAGTCCCTGGCCCTGTACGGCAGTCTGATTGCCAGCCGCTTTACCTCCGACGTGGTTTACACCAACACCATGGGCGGCGGTGCTTACCGTGGCTACGGCGCCACCCAGGGCATCTACGCCGTAGAATCCGCCGTCAATGAGCTGGCCGCTCAGCTGGGGATGGATCCCACTGTGATCCGGGAAAAGAACATGGTCCGTCAGGGCCAGACTATGCCCAACTACTACGGGGAGCCCTGCAACAGCTGCACTCTGGATCAGTGCATGGCCGCCGCCAAGGAGCACATGGACTGGGACAACAAGTTCCCCCGCCGGGTGCTGCCCAACGGCCATATCCGGGCGGTTGGTGTGGCCATGGCCATGCAGGGCAGCGGCATCTCCGCCGTGGATACCGCCAGCGTGGAGATCCGCCTGAACGACGGCGGCTTCTATACCCTGCTGGTAGGCTGCACCGATATGGGCACCGGCTGCGACACCATTTTGGCTCAGATGGCCGCCGACTGTCTGGACTGCGACATTGCCGACATCTCCGTCCGGGGGGTGGACACCGACCAGTCTCCCTACGATACCGGTTCTTACGCCTCCTCCACCACCTACGTCACCGGCGGCGCCGTGGTCAAGACCTGCGCCCAGCTGCGGGAAAAGATCCTGGCCGAGGGCGCCCGGCTGCTGGGAGTGTCCCCGGAAGAGGCGGAGTTCGACGGGGACAAGGTTTTTGTCCCCGGTACAGACCGCTGCATCACCCGGAAGGAACTGGGCTGGGCCAGCTTTGAGGGCCACAGCCGTACCCTGTCCGCCAGCCAGTCCCACTCCTCCCCCATTTCGCCGCCCCCCTTCATGGTGGGCATGGCGGAAATCGACCTGGATCCGGAGACAGGCACGGTGGAGGTGGTGGACTATGTGGCCGAGGTAGACTGCGGCACGGTCATCAACACCAATCTGGCCCGAGTACAGACGGAGGGCGGCATCGTCCAGGGCATCGGCATGGCGCTGTATGAGAATGTGCAGTACAACGCCGCCGGGAAGCTGCTCAACGACTCCTTCCTCCAGTATAAGATCCCCACCCGCCTGGAGGCCGGCACCATCCGGGTCGCCTTCCATCCCAGCTATGAACCCACCGGCCCCTTTGGCGCAAAATCCATCGGTGAGCTGGTCATCAACACCCCCGCCCCCGCTATTACGGAGGCCATCCGCAACGCAACCGGCCTGTCCTTCCACAGCCTGCCCATCCGGGCGGAGGATATCGCCATGGCACTGGAGAAACAAAACCATGATTGATCTCATCTTACTGGCCGCCGGAGCCTCCCGCCGCTTCGGCAGTCAAAAGCTGCTGGCGGATTTTCAGGGCAAGCCCCTGTACCGGTATGCCTTTCAGGCTGCCCGGGAAACCGCCGACGCCATGCAGGGCCTCCGGGTGATTGTGGTCACCCGGGCCGGTCTTCTGGATGACGCCATCCGGGAATTCAGCTTCAACAAGGTACTGGTAGCCGATGATCTGCCCCTGAGCCAATCGGTGGCAGCGGGCTGCCGCGCCGCCCGGCCCGGCTCCAGCCGGTGCTTCCTGGTGTGCGACCAGCCCGGACTCACCGGCGAGCTGCTCACCGGCTTCCTCCGGGACTACCTCCTCAGCGGACGGCCCCTGGGCCGGGTACACGCCGGGGAACAAATGGGCAGCCCCTGCATCTTTTCCCCCATCTTCATTCCCCAGCTGCTGTCCCTCACCGGTGACGAAGGCGGCCGCACCATTTTCCAGAGCCGGGAACGGGAGACCTTCCTTTATGAGGTACCCGCCCAGGCCATCCAGGATTACGACACCCCCTGGCAAACGGAACCTGAAGCATAAACTTACGGGACTGACCCTTTGGGTCAGTCCCGTTTGCTGTGATATCCCCCTATCCTCCCTCATACAGTAAAAGGGAACGGTACAGAGGATAAGGAGGGATTCCATGAGACATGATCCCGGCCCCTGGCAGTGGCCCAAGGTGATCCGAAGGGGCGTGGGCCTAGGCCTGGCATTTGTAGCGGTATGGGGCATGGCGCTGACCGCCGACACCGGCGCGGTATCCGCCGCGTTTACCCAGTGGATGGATCAGCCGGCCCAGGTGGTTGGGCTGCTGGCAAACCAGATGGGGCAGCCACCCCAGGCCCAATCCCCGGCCAGCCTGGACGGCTGGGGGCAGCTTCTGGTGGGCCAGTCCGCCCTGCTGTCCGCCGCTCGGGAGGAAATTGAACGTCTTTCCCGCCAGGAGGAAGATGAGGAACAGCCCGCCCCCCTGGAGCAGGACGACGATGACGAAAGCAAGCCCTCCCTCCAGCCACCGGAGGAGCTGGACGACGTCATCGAAATGACGGGGGTTGGACAAAACGGAAGTCAGTACCTCCATCGGGATCAGGTATATCTCTACAACCGCACGGGGAAAAGCCTGACAGACGCTGTTTTTGATCAGGGAGAAGTAAACCTCTCCCAACAGGATGGGCCCCAGATTTTAATTCTGCACTCCCACGGCAGCGAGGCCTACTCCCAGAATGACGGCAACCTATACCAGGAGACGGACCCCTTCCGCACCACCGACTGCACCAAAAATGTGGTGCGGGTAGGAGAAGAAATTGCCCAGGTGTTCCGCTCCTACGGGCTGCAGGTACTGCATGACACCAATGTGTACGACTATCCCTCCTACAATGAAGCCTACACCCGCTCCAAACAGGCGGTGGAGGACTGGCTGGCCAAATATCCCTCCATCCAGGTGATTCTGGACGTCCACCGGGATGCTCTGGTGGGGACGGACGGCTCCATTTACAAGCTGATCACCGAGGAAGAGGGGCAAAAAGTGGCCCAGGTCATGCTGGTGGTGGGAACAGACGACGGCGGCGCCGACCATCCCAACTGGGATGACAATCTGGCCCTTGGCCTGACGCTGCAGAAGGCACTGACGGAGGATTACAATGCCCTGGCCCGCCCCCTGGTGCTTCGCAGCAGCAGCTATAACCAACAGCTTTCCCCCGGATTCCTTCTGCTGGAGGTAGGCGGTCACGGCAACACCCTGACCGAGGCGGTGGCCGGAGCCAGAATGTTTGCCGATACAGCTGCCCAGACCCTGCTTGGACTGATGAGCGGAAAATAAAACAGGTGCCCCGCTGCCATATGGCAGCGGGGCACCTGTTTTGATTCAAAGCACAAGGTCATAGACCAGCCGGATCACCAGGATGGCCAGCACCACGAAAAACATAGGCCGGATGATCTTGGCGCCCTTTTTCAGCGCCAGCCCGGAGCCAAGGTAGCCCCCGGCGATTCCGCACAGTCCCGCGGGAATGCCAACCGCCCATACCACCTGTCCCGCCATGGCGAAGGTGACCAGGGACGCGATGTTGGAGGCGGAGTTTGCCACCTTGGTATTTCCGGAGGCCGTCAACAGATCATACTTGCACAGACCGGTGTAAGCCAGCATCAGCAGCGTACCCGCCCCCGGGCCGAAGAATCCGTCATAGGCACCGATGACCAGGCCGATCCCGGCAGACAGGAACATCAGCGTGGGCTTTCCCAACTCATCCGCGTGATTTTCCTGGCCAAATTCCCGCTTAAACAGAAGGAACACCGCCATCAAGGGCACGAACACCAGCATCACATAGTAAAGCACTCGCTCCGGCAGGATCAGGTTCAGCTTTACCCCGATCCAGGCCCCTACCAGCGCCGCGGCGCCGCCGCACAGAGCATTGGGAAGATCTACATTCCCCCGGCGGAGAAAGCGGGCTGTAGCCAGCAGCGTTCCCCACACGTTTCCGCACTTGTTGGTGGCGGAGGCCGCATGGGGCGGCATACCAGCCAGCAGGTAGGCGGGCAGTGTAATCAACCCTCCGCCGCCGGCCACCGCGTCAATCAGCCCGCCAAGGAATACCAGGGGGCACACAATGATCCAAATGTGAATCAGAGATTCCCAATCCATATCCGATCCTCCTCCCCCGGATGGAAGATAAAAACAGCCGCCTGGCACATTGGCGGCGAAAAAAGGGGGTTCGGCACCTATTTTATCATATCGACACACAAAATGCTATCCTCTTATTTATACAAAATCCGGCGGCAAGTCTCGTCAGAGGATTCTACGGAAAATCCCTTGACGGGGTGGGTTTTCCTGCGTAAAATAAGGAAATAGTTTGATTGATTTAGACAGAAAAAAGGGGTGACGTCATGGGCAGACAAGGCTTTGACAACCAGAAATACCTCAGCCTTCAATCCCAGCATATTCAAGAACGCATCGCCCAGTTCGGCGGAAAGCTGTACCTGGAGTTTGGCGGAAAGCTGTTTGACGATTTTCACGCCAGCCGGGTGCTGCCCGGCTTCGAGCCGGACAGCAAGATCCGCATGCTGGCCCAGATGAAGGATAAGGCGGAGATTATCATCGCCATCAACGCCTCCGACATTGAGAAAAACAAGGTGCGGGGCGATTTGGGCATCACATACGACAGCGATGTGCTGCGTCTGATCGACGCCTTCCGGTCCATGGACCTGTTTGTGGGCAGCGTAGTAGTGACCCAGTACGCCGGGCAGCCCGCCGCCGACCTGTTCCAGCAGCGGCTGGAGACCCTGGGTGTACGGGTATACCGTCACTACCCCATCGCGGGCTATCCCCACAACATCACCCACATCGTCTCCGACGAGGGATATGGCAAGAACGACTACATTGAAACCAGCCGTCCCCTGGTGGTCGTCACCGCCCCCGGTCCCGGCAGCGGCAAGATGGCCACCTGCCTCAGCCAGCTCTATCATGAGCACAAGCGGAGCATTACCGCGGGCTATGCCAAGTTTGAGACCTTCCCCATCTGGAACCTGCCCCTGAAACACCCGGTCAACCTGGCCTACGAAGCGGCCACCGCTGACCTGGACGACGTGAACATGATCGACCCCTTCCATCTCCAGGCCTACGGCGAAACCACCGTCAACTATAACCGGGACGTAGAGGTCTTCCCTGTGCTGTCCGCCATGTTCCAGCAGATTCTGGGCTCCTGTCCCTATAAATCCCCCACGGACATGGGCGTAAACATGGCCGGCAAGTGCATTTATGACGATGAGGCCGTTCAGGACGCCGCCAAGCAGGAGATCGTCCGCCGGTACTACGACGCCTTGTGCGAGCGCCGCCAGGGCAAGGGCTCTGAGCATGCGGTGTACAAGCTGGAGCTTCTGATGCAGCAGGCCGGTGTGTCCAGCCAGATCCGGCCTGTGGTGGCCGCCGCCAATGAGACGGCGGAGCTGACCGGCGAGCCGGCTATGGCCATTCAGCTTGACGATGGTCAGATCGTGCTGGGCAAAACCTCTGAACTTATGGGCTGCTCCGCCGCTGCCCTGCTCAACGCCCTGAAGGCTCAGGCTAAGCTGGGCGGCCACGGCGTGCATCTGATCGCCCAATCGGCCATTGAGCCCATCCAGACGGTAAAGGTAAAGCATCTGGGTTCCAACAATCCCCGGCTGCACAGTGATGAGGTGCTGATTGCCCTGGCATCCTCCGCCAACGCCGATGAGAAGGCGGCCAAGGCCCTCAGCTGCCTGTCCGCGCTCCGGGGCTGTCAGGCCCACTCCTCCGTGATCCTGTCCCCCGCGGACGAGGTCACATACCGAAAGCTGGGCATTCAGCTGACCTGCGAGCCCCAGTACCAGACCAATAACCTCTACCACCGGTGAGGATGGAGCCGTGAACGGAAAGCGCCTGGGCACGGCCGTGCTGATGGCCGCCGTCCTCCTGTTTGACCTGGCGATTGCCTGGGCGGTGCCCTACAGCGCCACGGATGACTTTCTCTGGGGTATGGAAGAGGGCCTGCACTGGTGGCTGGACGGCACTCTGAACGGACGGTACGCCGGCAATTTTCTGGCGGTTGTCCTGTGCCGCTCTGTGCTTGCCAAGACGGTGTTTATGGGCGGTGTTATGTTTGCCCTCCCTCTGGCCATGGCTGTTTTGGCTGCGGGAGACCGGAAGGAGCGTATTCCCGCCCTGTTCGCCCTCTCCCATCTTGGCCTTTTATGGATGCCGGCGGTCGTCTGGCAGGAAACCTACGGCTGGGTATCGGGATTTGGAAACTATGTGGCCCCCACACTGTTATTTCTCTGCTGGCTGCTGCTGATCCGGCGTTTGGCCGCGCAGTCTTCTCCCCGAATACTGTGGGCTGTTCCAGTGGGCCTTTTGTCCCTGTGCATGGGGCTGTTTGTGGAAAATCTGGCTCTGCTGTTTCTGTTGGCAGCACTGGCACTGGCCGTGTGGTTTGCCCGGACGCCGGGTCTGCGGTTCATTTTGCTGGCCGCTGCTGCGGGCGCGCTGGCTGCCGCCGCCGTCATTTATTCCAGCGGTACGGTGGACGAGCTGACGGAAACCGGCACGGCCATCAATGGCCTGCGTGAGCTTACCTTCTCCCTGGCGGACGGACTCCCCGCCGCCATTTGGGATATTTTTTCCTGGTATGTGGGCCGTCTGCTGCCCATCGCCTTCCTGCGGGGACTGCATTTTGCCGTTCCCATGGCGGTGATTACCGCCATGGCCTTTTGGCACAGCTCTCTGCGCCCCCTGTCTGTCCTGGGCCTGATTCCCCTGGGCTGTGGATTGTATATCTACATCACGGAGGAATTTCTTACGCCCCTGCTGGCTGCCCTCAGCCTTCTGTCCTGGTGCCTGCCTGCCGTGGCTCTGCTTGTCCGACGGGGCAGCTTCCATACCCGCCTTGCCCAGACGGCGCTGTACCTGACAGCTCCCCTGTCCCTGGCTCCTATGGCTGCGGTAACCACCCTGGGCCAGCGACTGTACTTCTTCCCCATGGTCATGGTGCTCCTCTGCGCCGTGGTTCAGCTGGCCCCTCTTCTGGAGCGTCAAGTGGCGGCAAGGATCGTTTCACTGTGCCTGCTGGCTGCCATGGTTGTGTGGGGTTGGCGGTATTGGACGGTAGCCGGATGCACTCTGCTTCGCGCCGAGTTGATTCATCAGTATACGGCAGACAGCACGGAGCCCCTGATTTTACCCACTGACCGGTATGAACGGGTGGTTTGGCAGACCAGAAACCCCTGGAATCAGGAGTACGGTGTGTACTACCGCCGCTTCTACCACCTGGATCCACAAATTACCCTGGTGTTTCTGCCCGCCGGCTCCTATGAGGCGTGGCCGGAAAGCCGCCTAACCTGGCAGGAAGATGGGGTCCTTCTGGCCCCGACGGACGACTTTGCTCCGTCCCTGCCCTGAAAACTGATGTGATTGCGCAACGAGGCGCTCCTGGGAGAGAGTTCTCCCAGGGGCGCCTGTCTCATTTTTTTCAGTAATTTAGCCATACTGGCTATATAATGGAGGGATTTCATCATGCAAACCAAATTTATCTTTGTCACCGGTGGTGTGGTGTCCGGCCTGGGCAAAGGCATCGCCGCCGCCTCCCTGGGACGCCTGCTGAAGCAGCGAGGCCTGCGGGTTAAGGTACAGAAGCTGGACCCTTACCTGAACGTAGATCCCGGCACCATGAGCCCCTACCAGCACGGGGAGGTGTTTGTCACCGACGACGGCGCTGAGACAGACCTGGACCTGGGCCACTATGAACGGTTCATTGACGAAAACCTTACCGGCTCCTCTTCCGTATCCTCCGGACGCATTTACTGGAACGTTCTGAATCGGGAACGGCAGGGCGATTATCTGGGGGGCACCGTTCAGATTATTCCTCATATCACCAACGAAATCAAATCCCACATCTATGCCCTGGAGGGGCCGGACACCGACGTGGCCATTGTGGAGATTGGCGGTACGGTGGGCGACATTGAAAGCCAGCCCTTTTTGGAGTCCATCCGTCAGGTGGCAGCGGAAAAGGGCCGCCAAAATGTCATGTTTATCCACGTCTCCCTCATTGTTTCCATCCCCGGCAGCGGTGAGCTGAAAAGCAAGCCCACTCAGCACTCTGCCAAGGAGCTTCTGTCCCTGGGCATCCAGCCCGATGTGATCCTCTGCCGCAGCGACGCGCCGGTTTCCCGGGAGATTCTGGAGAAAATTTCCCTGTTCTGCAACATTCCCGTGGAAAATGCCATTCCCAACCTCACGGCTCAGAGTTTGTACGAGGTGCCCCTCATGCTGGAACGAGAGGGCCTGGGGGATGTGACGGTGCGCCGGCTGGGTCTGATCTGCCCCAGCCCTGATCTCACCGAGTGGGCCAACATGGTGCAGCGGGCCAAGAACCCCACCGGACAGGTGGAAATTGCCATTGTGGGCAAGTATGTAGCCCTGCACGACGCCTATCTGTCGGTTGTGGAGGCCCTTACCCACGGCGGCATTGAGAACCAGGTAAAGGTGGCCATCCGTTGGGTGGACTCCCAGCAGGTGACCGACCAAAACGCGGCGGAAATATTGGCCGGGGTTCACGGCATTCTGGTTCCCGGCGGCTTCGGCGACCGGGGCATTGAAGGAATGATTTCCGCCGTACACTACGCCAGAGAGCACCAGATTCCCTTCCTGGGTATCTGCCTGGGGATGCAGATGGCGGTGATCGAGACGGCCCGCCATCTGTGCGGCATGGCCGACGCCCAGTCCGGAGAATTCCTCCCCGGCGGCCCCCACCCCGTGATCGACCTGATGCCCGACCAGGTGGGCATTACCGCCAAGGGCGGCACCATGAGGCTGGGCAGCTACCCCTGCCGGATCACCAGCCGGGACACCCACGCCTACCAGGCCTATGGCTCCGATGAGATCCAGGAGCGGCACCGCCACCGCTATGAGTTCAACAACGCCTTCCGCGACGCGCTGGAGGCAGGTGGGCTGTTGCTGTCCGGCCTGTCCCCCGACGGTCGTCTGGTGGAAATGGTGGAGCGCCGGGATCACCCCTGGTTCGTGGGCGTGCAGTTCCACCCGGAGCTGAAAAGCCGCCCCAATAAAGCCCATCCCCTGTTTCGTGAGCTCGTCCATGCAGCTTTGGAATACAGTCAAACCCGATAACCCAACTTTCCTAAGCGGCGTCCCATTAGGGACGCCGCTTCTCTCTTTCCAGACAAAAAAATCCCCCGGCGGTATTCCGCCGAGGGATTTTTCAATCCGATCTTACTTGGAAGCCTTGTCAGCCTCGATGCGCTTGGCATTGATGCTCTTCCACAGAGCCACGTCAACACCCTTCCAGGAGATCTTGTCGGGATCGTAGTAGGGATCCTTGCCGGCCTTAACCTGCGCCACATAGTCGTTGTACAGAACAACGCACTTGGGGAACAGGCCGATGACCACGATCATGTTGATGAAGGTGATGCTGCCCAGAGCCAGGTCGGACAGGTTCCAAGCCATGGAAGCCTCGATAATGCCGAACAGGAAGATCAGCACAGGCATACCAAACTGCAGGATGCGGGTGACAACCTTACGGATGCCAGCCTGCTCGGGCTTCTGGAACAGGTAGGTGGAAGCGGTCTCAGCCTCGTAGTAGTAGCTGATCAGGCAGGTGAAGGAGAACAGGAACAGCATGATGGCGATGAACAGCTCAGCAAAGCCGCCCATGATGGTACGGGTAGCATACTGCACGAACAGCACGCCGCCGCCCTCGCCGGCAGCAGCCATCTCGGCCAGCTCGGGAGCGCCGGAACCCACATAACCGAAGTCAGTGTTGAAGCAGTCGGTCATCAGGATCAGCAGGCCGGAGCAGGTGCAGACGATAACGGTGTCCAGCCACACGCCAGCGGCATTGGCCAGGCCGACCTTCACGGGGTGGCTGGTCTCAGCAGCGGCAGCAGTGGGGGTGGACTCGCCCATGCCGGAAGCGGAGGAGAAGGTACCTCTCTTGAAGCCCTGCTGGATGGCGATACCGATACCGCCGCCGATGAGAGCCTCCTGGCCGAAGGCGTTCTTGACAACCATGGCGATCATGGCGGGAACCTCGGCGATGTTGATCACCACAACGGCGATGGTGACCAGGATGTAGATGGCGCACATCACAGGCACGATGGCGGAAGCCACGGCGGAGATACGCTTAATGCCGCCCAGAACGGTGATCAGCATGACCACGGCAACAACGGCGGCCACAGCAGCCATGGGGATACCGGTGGCAGCGTTGAAGGCCTCGCAGATGGTGTAGGTGGCAGCGGCGGGCATGAAGGCGCCGATACCGATCAGGGAGATCGCAGCCAGGAACGCGCCGTAGGCCTTCCAGCCCAGGCCGCGCTCAGCGCAGTAGTAACCGCCGCCGCGATACTCGCCGTCCACGCGGATCTTATACAGAGAACCCAGAGTGGTCTCGGCAAAGCACACCGCGGAGTTGGTCATGCCGGCGCAGATCATCCAGAACAGAGCGCCAGGGCCGCCGGAGTAGATGGCCACGGCCACGCCGGCCACGTTACCGGTGCCGACACGCATTGCCATGGTGGTACAGAAGGAAGCGAAGGAAGAAACGCCGGACTCAGAATCACCAGAGTCCAGGATCCGCTTCCACATGTCCGTGAACCGGACGAACTGGAAGCCTCTCAGAGCCAAGGTGAAGCAAACGCCGGAGCCGATGATGACTACCAGCATGGGCAGGCCCCAAAGGAAACCGTTCGCCCAATTGACGAAATCTGCCAACATATGAATTTCCCCTCTCTTTTCATGATTGCTTTCATGATATTCCGTTCGCGGAGCCAAACAGGAGAATCGCGTCACCCGCCACGGGATATACGCATAAAAAAACAACCGATTGCAGGATCATGCACCTGAAACTTCATTACGCATTTCCCGCGGTTCTGGTTTCCCTCCTTCTCACTTTGGTTTAGGCAAAAGGTCTTGCCGCACTTTGCATAAGAGTCAGAAATTTGACGGTAGCTCTCCATGCACAGTAGACAAATCCCTTGACCATTCCTGTTGTCCCGCGAATTAGAATCTGTTCCGGTCATATCACCGATTTGCTAGTAGACCGGGGTACGAATTCATATGCATTTTAACAATTCATTCATATATTGTCAAGCCATACTTGTGAAAAACTTATTGCCGCACTGATTCACTAGGAAATTATTATTGGGCAATTTGTTGTAATTTCGCCGCTTTGAAGCACTTTCAAGTAGATTACGCCCTGTTTGAGTGGACATAATTTTTTTTGCTGCAGAAGCTCGCATTGTGGGAAGCATTCCTTCCCCTGACCCGATATTTCCAGGACGGCTTCCCCGCAGGTCACCGTTTCTCCCGGCTGCAGGCAGGAGAAATCCAGCCCTTCTATCTCTATGTTTGCCTTGAATTTTTTATAACAAAGTCCGCTGTCCGGATGGGTCCGCACCCATTCCGCTGCCGCCGCGTCCACGGCGGTCATCTGGGTCTCGCCTCCCTTGGCAAAGCGATCCCCCTCCATGCCCAAGTGGGCAAGGCACATGGCCTTGCCCACTTCTTCTCCAGGCTGTCCCTTGGCGGGAAAGCGCATGAGTTTCGTAATTTTTCCTGTCATCATGGCTCACCCCTCGTCGATGTAGAGGATGGTTCCGGCCTGGGTGGTCTCATACCCGCCCAGAGCCTCCACCTTCTCCCGGAACAAGTCGCTTTTCAGGATGGAGATAAAATTCTGCACATGCTCCAGCTCCAGATAGGCCACTGGGACGGCAAAATCATACTCCTCATTCCCCACGGGCAGAAAATCCAGGCCCAGGGCGTTGGCGGCAGACAGAATGCCCATACCCGCATCAGCGCTGTCCCCCTGGATGGCGGCGGCCACCGCCATGTGGGTGGCAGCCTCCCGGTCATAGCCCTTGATCTCCTCCGGTGCGATCCCCTGCTTTTTCAGCAGATAGTCCAGCAGCACCCGGGTACCGGCGCCCCGCTGGCGGTTGATATAGCTCACCCGGGTCAGGTCGCCGATCCCCTGGATGTTCAGAGGATTGCCCTTTTTCACAAGGATTCCCTGGACCCGGTTGACCCCCTTGATGAGGGCCATAGGCTGGCGGAAGAGCTTTTTCAGGTAGGAAATGTTATAAATTCCCGTCTCCTCATCCAGCAGATGGGTGGGCGCAATATGGGCCTCTCCCCGCTTCAGCGCCATCAGGCCGCCCATGCTGCCCAGATGGGTACTGGACAGGAAGGTACCAGGGTACAGGGTAGGCATCAGATCAGCCATCACGTCCAGAATCAGGTCGTGACTGCCGATGGCCACCACCGTGCGGTCGATCTCCGCCAGATCCCGGTAGAGCTCTACCTCCACCGTCTGTCCGGCCTCCACACCCTCGCTGTTCTGGGGAATGACGCAGAAGCCGTCGGCCCGTACCAAGCTCATGGCCGCGCCCGCACCTCTGGCCAGAGGAGAGGCAACCAGCTTCTCCCCCACCTTGCCCACCTTGACCCGTACATACTCCCGGTGCTTCAGGGAGGACACCAGCCGCTTGGACACCACGGCATCCACCCGGCTGCCCTGACGGCTGCACTCGCCGTTCATCCGCTCCAACACCGGAATAACGAAATTCTCAAAGTTAATATAGGCGGACACAGGATAACCGGGCAGACCGATCACCGGCTTGCCCCTGACGATGGCCAGAATCACCGGTTTGCCCGGCTTAATGGCCACGCCGTGAACCAGCACCTGGCCCAGCTCCCGGAGAATATGGACGGTAAAGTCCTCCGTCCCGGCGCTGGAGCCGGCATTGACAATGACCATGTCGAAGTCGTCCACCGCCTTGTCAATGGCCGCCTTCAGCTTCTCATAGTCGTCGGCGATGGGGGCAAAGCGGGTGGGCTCCCCCCCATGCTCGGTCACCATGGCCTGGAACATGCGGGAGTTGGATTCAATAATGTCCCCTTCCTTGGGCTCCTGACCCGGCTCAATGATCTCCGTACCGGTAGGAAAAATTGCTACTCTGGGACGCTTCACCACCGGGATATGGGTGATGCCTCCCGCCAGGAGCACCCCCAGATCAATGGGACGGATCTTGTGGAAGGAGGGCAGGATCATCTCCCCCGCCACAATGTCCTCTCCAATGGGACGGACATGCTGCCAGGGGGCGGCGGGCTGGACGATGGACAGTGTGCCGTCTGGCAGCTCCGTCAGATCCTCCGCCATAATGACCGCGTCATAGGGGTGCTTGATGGGATCCCCCGTATCCACCACCAGAAAATCCCGCTCCGGGTGCAGAATCACCGGCGCGCCCTCCCTGGCTCCCCTGGTGATCTCGCTGCACACAGCCACCCCATCCATAGCGGCGGCATTGTAAAGGGGAGAGCAGTATTTGGCAAATACCGCCCTGTGGGTGATCCGGTGAAGGCTCTCCGTCACCGGGATCTCCTCCTCCCGGGGCGTGATCAAATCCTTCAGCGCCTCCAAGTAGAGGGCTTGGGCTTCGTCCACCGGAGTATTGCTCAGATATAGATTTCTCTTTGCCATTTCAAATTCCCAGCCGGAAAATTTCAACCGGCTCTCCTTTTCGGAGTCCTTCCTTGTTGCGATCCAACACAAGATATCCGTCCGCGTTCACCAACGTCCCCATCAGGCCGGACTTGCCCAAAACGGGAATGGCAGTCTGCCGCCCGTCCTCATCCTTCTGGATTTTCACCCACACAAAGGTGGTCTTGCCCGGAGCGCCGGGGATATTCAGCGCCATCTCCGCCTGCAGCGGCTTTTGCTCCCGCTGGCCTGTCAGCCGCTTCCACAGCCAGACGCCCAGCGCCTGAAAGATCATCAGCGCAGCCACCGGGTGGCCGGGCAGGCCGATCATCACCGTCTGGGAGGCGCCGTCAAAGGCCAGGATGGTGGGTTTGCCCGGCTTAACACTCAGTCCGTGGGTCATAACCCCCCGGTCACACACCCGATCCATCAGCCGACAGGTATAATCTGCCTTCCCCTGGCTGCTGCCTCCCGACGTGAGCACCAAATCCGCCTGTTCCTTCGCCTGGGTCAGCACCTGTTCCAGCAGTTCCTCCCGGTCAGGCAGAGTCTTGCGCAGGATGAGCTGGAATCCGCAGGCCTCGGCCAGAGCCGACAGGGCCCAGGTATTCACATCCCGCACCTGAGCCGGGCCGGCGGGCTGGGCAGGGTGCACCAGCTCGTCACCTGTGGACAGAATCGCCACTCGCCAGGGACGGAACACCTTCACTTCCCAGATTCCGGCGGCGGCCAGTGCCCCCACATGGGCTGGATTGAGCACGGTCCCTCTGGGGATCAGCACCGCCCCCTTCCGCACCTCTTCCCCAGGCACCACCACACTGGCGCCCTGGGCCACAGACTGGTACACCGCCACCTCGTCACCGTGGAAGTTTTCCGTGTATTCCACCATTACCATGGCGTCCGCTCCCTTGGGAAGCATCCCCCCCGTAGGTACATAGGCGCAAGTACCGGAGCAGACCGTTGCCCGAGCCGGCCGGCCCATCACCACCTCTTCCACCACCGTAAGGAAGGTGGGGATGCTCTCGCTGGCTCCCTGGGTGTCGGCAGCCACCACCGCGTATCCGTCCACTGTGGAGCGGTAAAAGTTGGGCACGTCGTCGGGCGCCAGCACATCCTCCGCCGTCACCCGGCCAAGGGCCTCCTCCAGAGAGACCACGGTGGTAGGCATGGGCCTGCCCTGCCAGCAGGCCAAGAGCTTTTCCCTGGCCTGCTCCAGGGTGTCAACTGTAAGCAGATTCACAACATCTCATCCTTTGAACGATACTTCTGTGTTTGCCAGATACTGGATCACGCTGGGGTTGGTAGGGTGCTTGAGCACCTGCTCAGGCGTCCCACTTTGCACCAGCCGCCCCTGCTCCATAAAGTGCACCTCATCACACAGCTTGCTGATATGCACCAGCTGATGGCTGATGGTGATCCAGGTGATGGGGTTTTCCCGCTGCTGCTGCTCCATGATGGATTCAAACAGCCGCACCCCGTCGGGGGCAAGGTTGGAAAGGGTCTCGTCCACAATGACCAGCTTGGGGCCGAAGATCAGCGCCCGGGCAAAGGACAGCCGCTGCTGTTCACCGCTGCTGAGGGAGAGGGCATACTGCTTCCGCTTGTGCTGCAGCCCTGCCTTCTCCAGCCACTGATCCACCAGCTCTGCCCTGGGCTCAATCCCCCGGATTTTCAGGGGATAGATCAGGTTCTGATACACGCTGGAATGAAGCAGGTAGGGCTTCTGTCCGGTCATGGTGATGTCCCGGGGAGTCAAGCCCTCATAGTCAATGCAGCCGCTGTCGGCAGGAATAATACCCATGATCAGCTTGGCCAGGGTGGACTTTCCGCTTCCGTTGCTGCCTATCATACCATGGATTTTTCCCGGTTCAAAGTAGGCATTGTCAATTTTCAGCAGAAAATCCCCCTGCCGCCGGGTCAGATCAGTAATTCTCATCCTCTCTCACCTCTTTCCGGAACCAGTCGGCCAACGTCTGAACCACAAAGGCCATGAGCATCAGGATAATGCCCAAAAAGACTCCTTCATAGTAGTCTCCTGCCCCCTTCAGCGTGGAGATGGCGGTGGTCATGGTACGGGTGACATTTTTGATGTTGCCGCCCACCAGAAACACGGCGCCCACCTCGCTGATGCTGCGGCCATAACCGGAGACCACGGAGAAATAAACCTCATTCCGGATCTCCCGGAGAATCAGCAGGTTGGTCTGCATCCGGTTGGCTCCCATGGTATGGGCAAAAGCCCGGATCCTGGGAGCCTCCCGCACCAGATAGGAGTATACCATGCCGCAGATAATGGGGGTAATAATCAACGTCTGGGCTGTCACCATACCCTGAATAGTAAACACCCACCCCAAAAAGCCCAGTGGGCCCCGCTTTCTCAGAAGCATATAGGTCAATAGGCCCATTACCACCGGGGGAGCCCCCATCATCGTGCGGTTGATCCGTACCACCAGCCGTTTCATGGGAAACGTGCTCCGCTCCAGCAAAATGGCAAGGGTAACGCCCAGTATGGAGGAGATCAGGGTGGAAAAAAAGGACATGATAATGGTCACCCGGATGGAATCCAGCATTCCGATGGTGCCGAAAAATTCGGAGAAAAACGGTTCGTTCATGGAATCACCCTATCTGTTCATGATTGGTCTGTTGGTTTATTGAGAAGAAGAAACAGGCCGCGCCGGACAGTATAAAAGCGGCCTACCGGAGGGCGCGCTCCCTCCGGTAGGCCTGGGAATGAGGCGAAGTTACTTCGCGTTGGGGAAGAACAGGGGCTCACCGTACTCTTCCACACCGTACTGGCCGATGACCTCCTGGATCTCGTCAGAGGTGATCCACTCGATGAAGGCATTGGCGCCGTCGATGTTGGTGTCGGGGTACTTCTCAGGGTTGACAGCGATCACGCCATACTGGTTCAGCAGGTTGTCGTCGCCCTCACAGACAATGGACATCTGGGGGAAGTCAGCCTTCTTGGCCAGCCAGGTACCCCGGTCGGTGAGACAATAGCCGCCCATCTCGTCAGCCATCACCAGCGTATCGGCCATACCGGCACCGGCGGAGACGTAGTTGGGATTGGACTCATAATCCTCCACACCGATGGCGGACCAAACGCCCAGCTCCTTGGTGTGGGTTCCGGAGTTGTCGCCCCGGGAGACGAAGGTCAGCTCGTCATTTCTAATCTGGGAGAAGGCGGCATTGACGTCCTCGGTATAGGCCACAGGACCGTCGGTGGGGCCAACGATGACAAAGTCGTTGTACATAACCTCCACGCGCTCCACGCCGTAGCCGTCGTTGACGAAGGCCTCCTCCTTGGCCTTGGCGTGAACCAGCAGCACGCTGACCTCGCCGTCCATACCCTTCTGGATGGCGTCGCCGGTGCCCACTGCGGTCCACTGCAGCTCATAGCCAGTGTCTTCCTTGAACATGGGGGCCAGATAATCCAGCAGGCCGGTATCATCGGTGCTGGTGGTGGTGGCCATCAGCAGGATGGGATCCTCAGGGGTCTTGACTTCATTCTGCGAGCTGGAGCCGGACGCAGAGGACTGCTGGGACTGGGAGCCGGAAGTGGTGTCCCCGCCGCAGGCAACCAGAGACAGGGCCATAAGCGCAGCAAGAGACGCGGTAAGCAGCTTGTTCATCATTTCTTTCCTCCTACACAAATCTTTCTGTCAGGTGCCCGCGGGCACCCCATTGTGGTCTTGGAAAGACGGCGACAAGCACACCATATCCGCATCTCTTGGTAAAACGGCTATATAGTTCACTGTGTGCGTTTCTTTCCAAACGGGAGGCACGTCCGTTTCCAGACATACCCTCTGTGCCAGCCGCAAAATCCAGCCAGCACACCGGGGCAAACGCCATACGCAATCGCCGATCTTGCAAAATACCGGTTTTTGCGGTTAGATGTTCGCCCTCGAAACCACATTCTCCCTGCTTGGGAGCTTATTGAGATTGTACCACCCATAGACCCCCCTGTCAATATAGATTGAAACCCCTCTTCATTTTTGTGCAACTTGCCGTTTTTCATTTTATGAATTGCATTTCCTTCATGGTTGTAGTAGAATGATATCAGAAAAGACTAGAACGCAGTCTAGGCCACGGTCTAGTTTCAAAAACGTTCTGAAAGAAACGAGGTGCCCCACGGTGGAGACGCCACTGGTATTCAACATTCAAAAGTACTCCATTCATGATGGAGACGGCATCCGCACCAGTATCTTTTTTAAAGGATGTCCTCTGGACTGCGCCTGGTGCCACAACCCGGAGAGCCAGCGTTATTACCACGAGCTGATGTTCTTTGACAGCCGATGCACCGGCTGCGGCGCCTGTGTTGCCCGGTGTCCTCAGAAGGCTGTTTCCATTGTGGACGGCAAGGCGGTAACCGACCGTAATCTGTGCAACGCCTGCGGCGTGTGTACAGACTGGTGCTACAACAGCGCCCGGGAAGTGGCCGGCAAGACCTACACGGTGGAGCAGCTGGTCAAGGAGGCCGAGAAAGACCGGATGTTCTATGAAAACTCCGGCGGCGGTATCACTCTCTCCGGCGGCGAAGTCATGGATCAGAACATGGATTACATCGAGCAGCTGTGCAAGACCCTGTACGACAAGGGCTACAGCGTGGACATTGACACCTGCGGATATGCTCCTTACGAGAACTTCCAGCGGATCCTCCCCTACGTGGACACCTTCCTGTACGACATCAAGGCCATGGATCCCAAGATCCACAAGGAGTTCATCGGAACCGACAATCAGTTGATTCTGGAAAATCTGATCAAACTCAGCCGGGACGGCGCGAAAATCAATATCCGCATTCCCGTTGTTATGGGCGTCAATGCTGACGACGCCTTTATGCAGGATGTGATCTCCTTCCTGAAGGAGAACAGCATCAGCGTGACTCAGGTGAATTTGCTGCCATATCACAACACCGGCATGCATAAGTATAGAAAGTTGGATCGTGCCTATCTCAAGGAAGAAGAGATGGGCGTCCCGTCCGGTGAGCTGATGGAGCATTTTCAGGCACTATTCGTAGAGAACGGGTATTCGAACACAAACATAGGAGGGTAAAAGTTATGGCACAGGTATTTGATCCCGTCAAAGAGCGCGGCATGAACGACCGCGTCAAGCGGCTGAGAAAGGAAAGCATGACCACTCAGCCCCACATCTACATGGAGCGCGCCATTCTGGAGACCGAGGCCTATAAGATGTACGAGGGCAGCGTGTCCGTCCCCGAGCTGCGTGCCCTGGTTCTGAAGCACTTCTTCACCAACAAGACCATCTCCATCGGCCCCGACGAGCTGATCGTCGGTGAGAAGGGTGACGGCCCCCAGTCCGCCCCCACCTTCCCCGAGCTGTGCTGCCACACTCTGCAGGACATGCACAACATGAACGACCGTAAGATCGTCAACTTCTCCGTCACCGAGCAGGATCTGAAGACTCAGGAAGAGCTGATCATCCCCTTCTGGGAGAAGCGCTCCATGCGTAAGAAGATTCTGGACAGCATGACCGATGAGTGGAAGGAAGCCTATGCCGCCGGTATCTTCACCGAGTTCATGGAGCAGCGCGGCCCCGGCCACACCGTTGGTTCCAGCAAGGCCTATGAGAAGGGCTATCTGGACTACAAGGCCGACATTCAGGAGTCCCTGGCCAAGCTGGACTACATGAACGATCCCGAGGCCATTGACAAGCGCAACCAGCTCAACGCTATGAGCATCTGCTGCGACGCCATCATGATCCTGGGCGAGCGCTACGCCAAGCTGGCCCGTGAGATGGCCGCCAAGGAGACCGACGAGAAGCGTAAGGCCGAGCTGCTGCAGATCGCCGCCAACTGCGACGTGGTGCCCGCTCACAAGCCCCAGACCTTCTATCAGGCTGTTCAGTCCTACTGGTTCACCCACCTGGCTGTTACCACCGAGCTGAACCCCTGGGACGCTTATTCTCCCGGTCACTTCGACCAGCACCTGGGTCCCTTCTATGAGAGAGACACCAAGGCCGGTATCCTCACCCGCGATCAGGCTCAGGAGATCCTGGAGTGCCTGTGGGTAAAGTTCAACAACCAGCCCGCTCCTCCCAAGGTGGGTATCACCCTGAAGGAGAGCTCCACCTACACCGACTTCGCCAACATCAACACCGGCGGCGTGACCCCCGAGGGTGAAGACGGCGTCAACGAGGTGTCCTACATCATCCTGGACTGCATGGATGATATGCGTCTGGTTCAGCCCAACTCCAACGTGCAGATCAGCCGCAAGAATCCCCAGAAGTTCCTGAAGCGCGCCTGCGAGATCGCCCGTCAGGGTTGGGGCCAGCCTTGCTTCTACAACACCGAGGCCATTATCCAGGAGCTGCTGAATGCCGGCAAGACCATTGAGGATGCCCGTCGCGGCGGCTGCTCTGGCTGCGTTGAGACCGGCGCCTTCGGCAACGAGGCTTACATTCTCCAGGGTTACTTCAACCTGCCCAAGATCTTCGAGCTGACTCTGTTCAACGGCGTGGATCAGATGACCGGCAAGCAGCTGGGCCTGCAGACCGGCAACGCCGAGGACTTCGAGACCTTCGAGCAGCTGTGGGATGCCTTCGCCAAGCAGGTGAAGCACTTCGTGGACGTCAAGGTTCAGGGCTCCAATGTTATTGAGGGTCTGTTCGCCCGCTACATGCCCGTGCCCTTCCTGTCCATCCTGACCAACGACTGCATCGAGCGCGGCAAGGACTACAACGCCGGCGGCGCCCGCTACAACGTCAACTACATCCAGGGCGTGGGCATCGGCACCATCACCGACAGCATTGCCGCTGTGAAGTACAATGTGTACGACAACAAGAAGTTCACCATGAAGGAGCTGCTGGATGCCATGAAGGCCAACTTCGTGGGCTACGAGAACATCCTGAACCTGGTGAAGAACAAGACTCCTAAGTACGGCAATGACGACGACTACGCTGACGACCTGATGAAGAAGGTGTTCTACCTCTATCAGGAGGAGGTCACCGGCCGTCCCAACATGAAGGGCGGTACCTATCGTGTCGACATGCTGCCCACCACCTGCCACGTCTACTTCGGCAGCGTGATGATCGCCTCCCCCAACGGACGTCTGGCCAACAAGCCTGTTTCCGAGGGTATCTCCCCCGAGAAGGGCGCCGACATCAACGGCCCCACCGCCGTCATCAAGTCCTGCGCCAAGATGGACCACCTGAAGACCGGCGGCACCCTGCTGAACCAGAAGTTCACTCCCGATGTGCTGGCTGGCGAGAGCGGCCTGGATCACCTGGCTGACTACATCCGCACCTACTTCAACATGGACGGACACCATGTCCAGTTCAACGTGGTCAACCGTGACCTGCTCATCGACGCTCAGAACAATCCCGAGGAGTATCGTGACCTGATTGTCCGCGTGGCCGGCTACAGCGACTACTTCCGTAACCTGGATCGTCCTCTGCAGGATGAGATCATCGAGAGAACCGAGCAGCACTTCTAATCCGCGATACCGTCCGGCCTCGGAGCATTGTCTCCTCCCGGCACCGGGATCGTCCCTGTTTAGAACCTGACGACAACGAGGCCAGTGAGGAATCACTGGCCTCGTTGTGTTACTGTACCTCAGTCTAATATTTTTTCAGTCAGGTTGACAATGGGAAACGGTGCTGATATACTCTTCTTTAAGGTACAATGACGGATTGTCCGTCGTTGGCTCCATTGATCCGCGGCCTTCGGTTCCCTGACGCGCAGGGGGATCGGGGGAAAAAGAGAAATCCAAATGCTACAGGAATGAGGGGGAAGTAAGTTTGAAACGCTTAGTAAAAGATGAATCTCTGTGTATCGGCTGCCGCTCCTGTGAGCGGGCCTGTTCCACCGCCTATTATAAGGTAGACGACCGGGACAAGTCCTGTATCAAGATCAACGAGAAGCCCGAGGGCGGCTTTGAGATCAAGGTCTGCACCCAGTGCGGAATCTGCTACCAGGTGTGCAACACCGGTGTGATCCAGCCCAACCCCAAGGGTGTGTACATGCTCAACAAGAAAGAGTGCGTAGGCTGCCTGATGTGCGTGGGCTACTGCCCTGAGCAGGTGATGGTGCAGGATGACAGCCGCTCCGAGCCCTCCAAGTGCACCGCCTGCGGACTGTGCGTGAAGGCCTGCCCCACCGGCGCCATCAAGATCGAAGACTGCTGAGGAGGGATTTATCATGATTATGATGTGTGATGTGCCCCGTTATAAAGACGTGGACATGGAAGAAATCAACAAGATCCGCGATGCTCACGTCCTGCTGAACAAAGTGGAGTATGAGCCCAAGCAGATCTACCGCGGCTACACCGACAAGCTGCTGACCATTGACGTGTCCGACTCCTCCATCAAGATCTCCGACATCCCCGCCGAGGTCAAGGAGAAGTTCGTGGGCGGCAAGGGCTACTGCCTGCGCTACCTGTGGGACGCCACCAACCCCAACACCAAGTGGGATTCCCCCGAGAACGAGATCGTCATGTCCGCCGGCCCCATCGCCGGTATCACCCAGTATGCCGGTACCGGCAAGATGCTGGTGTGTACCATCTCTCCCCTGACCGGTATTCCCATCGACTCCAACGTGGGCGGCTTCTTCGGCCCCTACCTGAAGTTCTCCGGCTTCGACGCCCTGGAGCTGAAGGGCCAGGCTGAGGAGGACGTGATCATCGTCATCGACGGCAACAAGGGCACCATCGAGATCGATAAGGCTCCCCTGGAGCACCTGGACGCCCATGTGATCGGTGAGGAGCTCACCGCCATGTACGCCGACAATGAGAACGACCGCAAGCATGTGGCCGTGGTGTGCGCCGGTTCCGCCGCCGACCACTGCGACCTGTCCATGCTGAACTTCACCTTCTACGATCCCCGCCGTGGCGTGGTGCGTCTGAAGCAGGCCGGCCGCGGCGGCATCGGCCGTGTGTTCCGTCACAAGAGAGTCAAGGCCATCGTGTGTAAGTATCAGGGCATCAAGAACGACCTGAACCACGTGTATGATATCTCCATCATCAACAAGACCGGTGTGAAGTATCACCGTGAGATGGCCACCCAGGATCCCAAGCAGAACAACATGAGAAAGATTGGTACCGCCAATACCATGAAGATTCTCAATGACTACGATATTCTGCCCACCCACAACTTCAAGTTCGGCGGCACCCCCAACATCAGCGAGATGGAGCCCAAGGTATTCATCGAGAACTGGCTGACCCAGGGCGGCGCTGACGGCTGCTGGTATGGCTGCTCCATGGCCTGCGCCAAGGCTGCCGACCACTTCAAGCTGAAGACCGGCCCTTATGCCGGACAGTGTGTGGTGGTTGACGGCCCCGAGTACGAGACCGCTGCCGGTGTAGGCCCCAACTGCGGCATCACCGATCCTCAGGTCATTCTGGAGCTGAACTTCTACTGCGATACTTACGGCATCGACACCATCTCCTGGGGCACCATGGTGGCCTTCCTCATGGAGTGCTATGAGAACGGCATCCTGAACAAGGAGCGCACCGGCGGCCTGGAGCTGAACTTCGGCAACGCCGCTGCCGACCTGGAGCTGCTGCACATGACCGCCCGGAACGAGGGCTTCGGCAAGATCGCCGGCATGGGCACCCACAAGCAGAAGGAGTACTTCGCCGCTCAGGGCTGGGGCGACATCAACTTCATGAACGACATCGCCATGGAGCAGAAGGGCCTGGAGTATTCTGAGTACGGCTCCAAGGAGTCCCTGGCTCAGCAGGGCGGCTACGGCCTGACCAACAAGGGCCCCCAGCACGACGAGGCCTGGCTGATCTTCATGGATCAGGTCAACAACCAGATCCCCACCTTCGAGGACAAGGCTGAGGCTCTGTACTACTATCCCCGGTTCCGTACCTGGTTCGGCCTGGTGGGTCTGTGCAAGCTGCCCTGGAACGACGTGGTGCCGGAGAACAACGCCCTTACCGACGAGCCCGCCAAGGTGCCTGAGCACGTGGACAACTACCTGAACCTGTTCTACGGCGTGACCGGCCGGAAGATCGACCGTGAGGACCTGCTGGTCATGTCCGAGCGTGTGTATAACTTCCAGCGTATCTTCAACATCCGTCTGGGCAAGGGTCTGAGAAAGCACGACGCCATCCCCTACCGTTCCGTGGGCCCTGTTACCGAGGAGGAGTATCTCTCCCGTCAGGAGCGCTATGACGGCCAGCTGGTGGAGAAGGCCGGCTATACCAAGGAGCAGATGGAGGCCATGTCCCTCCAGGAGAAGATGGCTGCCACCCGTAAGTACCGCGAGGGTGAGTACGAGAAGCTGATCGACGCTGTGTACCCCAAGCGTGGCTGGACCATGAACGGCGTGCCCAAGGTGGAGCACCTGAAGAAGATCGGCATGGACCTGCCCGAGCTGCTTGAGATTGTGGAGCCTCTGCAGGATCTGCAGCCCTAAGGAAAAAGAGGTGAGCATTATGATGTTGAATGACCGTCCCTATCCCGATTGGCATGAGGGGCTGACCATCCAGGGTGTCATCGAGCACATGAATTTCACATGGCCGAAGCTGGTGACCAAGGTAAATGGACAGCTGGTCTGGCCGGAGGACTACCCCAACGTGGTGTTGGCGGAGGACGACGACCTGAAAATTCATCATCTGCTCGCCGGCGGATAAGAAACAACAGACACAGGCGATTACCCCCGTGGTAATCGCCTGTGTTTTATGTTATAATTCTGCCAGACGCCTAGGTAAAGGAAAGGAGCGTATTTCCATGGAGGATCAGCAGCGGTACCACCGTCACTACATTCTGCCTCAGATCGGGAAAGAGGGCCAGGAGAAATTCCGCCGCAGCAAGGTATTGATCATCGGCGTAGGCGGGCTGGGCTGCCCGGTAGCCATGCAGCTGGCCGCCGCCGGCATCGGCACCATCGGACTGGTGGATTACGACGTGGTGGAGGCTTCCAACCTGCAGCGACAGGTTCTTTACACGGAACGCGATCTGGGCAAGCCCAAGGCGGAATGCGCCGCCCGACGGTTGAAGGAAATGAACAGCGAATGTGAGGTTCTTGTTTATCCGTGGAAATTAACCCAGGAGAACTGTGTGCAATTGTTCGCGGAATATGATATAATAGTGGACGCGACCGACAACTTTGACACACGCTACCTGATTAGTGACGCCTGCGTGGAGCTGAACAAGCCCCATGTCTACGGCGCGATCTATGAGTTTTATGGCCAGGTGGCCATCCTTGGGGGCCAGGGCCCCTGTCTGCGGTGCCTCAGCGACCCGGAACGGGATCCCAGGCAGCCCATCAGCGCCCGAAAGGTGGGCGTACTGGCCCCGGTACCCGGGGTAATCGGCTCCCTTCAGGCCTGCGAGGTGCTGAAATATATTGCCGGGGCCGGGCAGTGCCTCACCGGCAGCATGATTTTTCTGGACATGCTGACCATGCAGTTTGACCGGGTGGAGCTGTCCAAAAACCCCAGATGCCCCCTGTGTGGGAACGGAGGAACACAATGGAAGAAAAACTGACTCACTTCGATGCCAACGGCAAGGCCATTATGGTGGATGTATCCGGCAAAGCGGAAACCTCCCGCACCGCCATCGCCTCCGGCATCATTCAGGTCAATGACAAGGTGATGCGCGCGGTGGTTGAAGGCACGGCGGAGAAGGGCGACGTCCTGGGTGTGGCCCGGGTAGCCGGGATCATGGCTGCCAAGCAGACGCCCCATCTGATCCCTATGTGCCATCCCCTGCTTTTGTCCAAGTGCGCCGTTGACTTTGAGCTTGACCAGGCGCATAATCAAATCAAAGCCCTGTGCACGGTCAAAATCAGCGGCCAGACCGGGGTGGAAATGGAAGCCCTTACCGGCGTGTCCGTGGCTCTGCTGACCATTTATGACATGTGCAAGGCCATTGACAAGCGCATGGAGCTGTCCCAAATCCACCTGGAGTACAAGTCCGGCGGAAAGAGCGGAGAGTTCGTACGATGAAAGACAGCTTTGGCAGAACAATTGATTATCTCCGCGTTTCCGTCACCGACCGGTGCAACCTGCGCTGCGTCTACTGCATGCCGGAGGAAGGCGTGGAAAGCATCCCTCACAGCCAGATCCTCACCTTTGATGAGATCCATGCCCTGTGCGCCTTTATGGCCCGGTACGGGTTAAAGAAAATCAAGATCACCGGCGGCGAGCCCCTGGTGCGGAAGGGAATTCCCAACCTGATCGCTCAGCTGAAATCCATTCCCGGCATTTCCAGCGTGACCATCACCACCAACGGAGTGCTGCTGGATTCGTACTATCATCCGCTGGTGGAGGCGGGCGTGGACTGCATCACCGTCAGCCTGGATACCCTGAGCCGGGAGAAGTATCAGGCCCTCACCCGCCGGGACCAGCTGGACGCGGTGCTCCGGGGAATTCATCTGGCCCAGGAAGAGAACCTGGTGAAACTGAAGATTAACGCCGTGCCCACCGCCCCCCTGGACGGAGACGAGGTCATCCGCCTGGCGCAATTCGCCCAGAACCATGACACGGACGTCCGGTTTATTGAGGTCATGCCCATCGGTATGGGCACCCAGTTCCAGGCGGTTGGTGAAAACCAGGTGCGGAGCATTCTGGAGGAACGGTTCGGTCCCATGACCATTTGTCATGAGGTGCGGGGCAACGGCCCGTCGGTATACTACTCTCTGGATGGTTTTCTGGGGAAAATCGGCTTTATCAGCGCCGTCAGTCACAAATTCTGCGATACCTGCAATCGGGTACGGCTGACCGCCGACGGCTATTTGAAGACCTGCCTGCAGTACGACACCGGCGTGATGCTCCGGCCCTACCTGCGGGACTGGGACGAGGCCGGCCTGTTCGATGCCCTGACCCGTGGGATCCAGGCCAAGCCCAAGGGCCATCACTTTGAGGCCCATGAAGAGTTTACAGATCGTGAACATCGAAAGATGTCACAGATTGGAGGATAGTATGGGAAAGGTAATCGCCACCTGCATCAGCGAGATCAAGGGTGTGCAGAAGAGAAACGTACATCAGGTGACCCTGCGGGAAAATCACGGCATTGAGGGAGACGCCCACGCCGGCAACTGGCACCGCCAGGTCAGCCTGCTCTCCTGGGATAAGATCGAGGAATTCCGCCGCCGGGGCGCTGTGGTGGAAGACGGCGCCTTCGGAGAAAACCTGGTTGTGGAAGGGATTGACTTCAAAACCCTGCCCATCGGGACCCAGTTCACCTGCGGCGAGGTGGTATTGGAGCTGACCCAGATCGGCAAGGAGTGCCATCAGGGCTGTGCCATCTATCAGCAGATGGGCGACTGCATCATGCCCCGGGAAGGGGTATTTACCCGGGTGCTCCGCGGCGGCGTGATCCAGGAAGGAGACGATCTGGAAATCAGCTTTCTCCCCTTTCGGGTAGCCATTATCACTTCCAGCGACTCCGGCTATCAGGGGCAGCGTGAGGACAAAAGCGCCCCCGTTATCGAAACTATGGTAAAGGAAGCCGGCTACTCCGTGGTGTCCAAGGCGCTGCTTCCGGACGACCGGCAGCAGCTGGCCGACGCCATGGCCGCCATCTGCGACGCAGGCAAGGCGGATCTGATACTGACCACCGGCGGCACCGGATTTTCTTCCCGGGACGTAACGCCGGAGGCCACCATGAGCATCATTGACCGTCACGCCCCCGGTATTCCCGAGGCTATGCGGTATTACAGCCTGCAGATCACTGGGCGGGCTATGCTGTCCCGTGCCCAGGCAGGCATCCGGAAGGACACCCTGATTGTCAATCTTCCCGGCAGCCCCAAGGCTGTGGAGGAATGTCTGGGGTACATTCTCCCCCATCTTACCCATGGGCTGGAGATTCTGACGGGGCGGGCTTCCAACTGCGCCCGAACCTGATTAGCGGCCATACGGCTTATTATTTTGAAATTGTGAGGAGGGACACCCCTTGGCAGGTACTAACACCACGAAACTGAAGATTACAAAAACCGCGTGGAGACTGTTCCACGAGAAGGGCTACAATGAAACCACCGTAGACGACATCGTAGCCGAATCCGGCACTTCGAAGGGCAGCTTCTACCACTACTACAGCTGCAAGGATGAGCTCCTGTCCTCCCTGTCCGACCTGTGCGACTCCAAGTATGAAGACGTGGTCAAGAACATGGATCCCAACATGGATTCCTTTGACAAGCTGCTCTTCCTTTGCTACGCCGTGCATGACATGTTTGAGCAGGAGATTCCCATTGGGCTGATTGCGTCCCTCTACTCCTCCCAGGTGGTGACCAAGGGAGACCGGCATCTGCAGCATAAGGATCGCTTCTACTACAAGATCATCCGGCAGATCATTCAGGAGGGTCAGGCCCGGGGTGAGATCGCCGACGACATTTCCTGCGACGACGCCCAGCGGCTCTACACCCTTGCGGAGCGTGCCATCATCTACGACTACTGCATCTGTGACGGCAGCTACTCCCTGGGCGAGTACACCCGGGAGGCGATGCCCCGGCTGATCTGTTCCCTGAAGAAATCCCCCGAGACAAACTGAAATTTTTCCAACGGTCTTATCACCCCGCTGTTTCTTACTGGGACAGGCGGGGTGATGCTGCGCTATGGAGAAACTACATCCTTCCACCTGCTTCTACCCTTACAGGAATGCGAAACCCTTTTCCGGTTCTGCCCAGTTTTTCTCGTTTGCTAGGTGCACACAGTCCAAGTTTTCAATCCTATAGGTATTATTTTTCTGACTGATTACTTTTTGTATGCTAAATTGCCGGCGTAAACCCGATTTTCTCCTCCAAACAAAAAGAACCGGCTGCCCGGGGATTGGAACTCCCGGACAGCCGGATTTTTATGGATCGGTTGGGCAGACAATGGACTCAGTCCACAAATTCCACGCCCGTCTCTTCGCTCATGGACTTTACCCGGGCCAGAGACTCGATCCGCAGGCCCTCGGCCCGCAGCCTATCGCCGCCGGGCTGGAACGCCTTCTCGATCACGATGCCGGCTCCCACCAGCTCCGCACCCGCGTCCCGCACCAGCTTGGCCAGTCCCTCCAGAGCGGCACCATTGGCCAGGAAATCGTCAATCAGCAGCACCTTGTCCCCGGGGCGGAGAAATTCCTTGGCCACGATGATGTTATAGATCCGGCCGTGGGTAAAGGACTCCACCTGGGAGGTATACACCTCACCGGCGATATTCTTCGTCTGGTTCTTCTTGGCAAAGATCACCGGGCATTGAAAATACTGGGCGACAACACAGGCGATCCCGATGCCGGATGCTTCGATGGTAAGGATCTTGTCCACTTGACAGTCTGCAAACCGGCGTTTGAATTCCTTGCCGATCTCCGCGAACAACGCCACATCCATCTGGTGGTTGAGAAAGCTGTCCACCTTCAGGACATCCGTCCCCTTGATCTTGCCGTCCTTACGGATTCTCTCTTTCAAAAGCTCCATCGCCCGATCCACCCCTTCTGTTTATCTCGGCTCCCACTTCTTTGGGAAAATGCATGCCGTGGCCCAGTCATCCGGGCCACGGCCATGGTGATCTTAGATTTATTCTACCCAATCTTGCCCCGTTGTGCAATCCCTTTTTCCGCTTTTTTCCCGATTTACGGATTTACCCCTTCTATACAAAAATGCCCCGGACAGATCCGGGGCATTTTTTCAGGTTCCTTGCCTATGTTACCCTGTTAACGACTGCGTCTGGCTATGCGCCTGTCTTCCAGTTTGGAGACCACTACGGCGCAGGCAGCGTCGCCGGTAATGTTCACCGTGGTGCGGCCCATGTCGAAGACGCGGTCGATCCCCGCCACCAGTGCAATTCCTTCCACCGGCAGGCCCACACTTTGGAGCACCATGGCAAGCATCACCATTCCAGCCCCCGGGACACCGGCGGTTCCGATGGAGGCCAGGGTTGCAGTGAGTACAATGGTCACCATATCCCCAGGCGACAGGCTGACCCCGTAGCAGCTGGCGATAAAGACGGCACACACGCCTTGATAGATGGCGGTTCCGTCCATGTTTATGGTAGCTCCCAGGGGCAGCACAAAGGAGACCACCTCCCGTTTCGCACCCAGGCGCTGGGCGCATTCCATATTAATGGGCAGTGCCCCCACGGAGGAAGCGGAGGAAAAGGCCATCATCATGGCCGGAGCCATTTCGGAAAAGAAGGCCATGGGCGATACGCCGCCCAGCAGGCTGACCGTGGTGGAATATACCAGCAGGCCGTGAATGACATAACCAATGTAAGCCACCAGCAGTACCAGCGCCAGCTGCCCCAGAATGGCAGGGCCGTTTTCTGCGATTACAGGGCAGATCAGGCAGGCTACGCCCACCGGCGACAGCCGGATAATGAGATCCATGATGCGAAGAAACACTTCATTGAAGCTCTCGATCACCTGAGCGGCCAGAACGCCCTTCTCCCCTGCCAGCAGCACCCCAAAGCCCAACAGCAGGGAAATCACGATCACCTGGAGCATGACGGCATCCGCCAGCGGCTGCACCGCATTGGAGGGAAAAATGGCTACAAAGGTGTCCATCAGGCTCTGTCCCGCAGGAGGTGTGTAATCCAGCCCAGCGGTGGACAGAGCGGGAAACAGGTGCATCCGGTCGGCAGCCATCCCCAACAGCAATGCCAGCACAACGGCAAAAGCGGTGGTACACATGTAATACACAATCGTTTTAATTCCGATTGAACCCACTTTACTGATGTCTTTCATGGATACCACACCGGCGGCGATAGAAAACAGCACAATAGGCACCACCACAAATTTCAGCAGGTTCAGGAAAATTGTTCCGATGGGCTGGATGTAGGTCTTTGCAATCTCCACCCCCTGTTGATCCGGGAGGGTCATCAGCGCCAATCCGCCAATAATGCCCACCACCAATCCTAAAAAAATCCATGCCGCCAACGGCAGCTTTTTCCCTTGTCTTGTCATTGTTCCTTCCTTTCCTCCCACAAATTGCATGCTTTCAGGACTTGCTTTTCGTTTTCGTCCTCCTTCACGGTATATAGTATAGCTTTTTTCATTAATTTTGCAAGTTCATTTTTCTTATTATTCATTTTTACTTATTCTGTCATTTCTAGAGTAGGACCATGCTTCTTCCCACAAATGATTTCTAAAATTTTCTAGTCCTCTCGACGCTTTTCTCTCGCGCATTTCCCAGAAAATGGTATTCTACTGGTATCAAATTCTTTTCTGGAGGTTGGTATAATGAATTTATTAAAAAAACGCGGTATTCTGGACAGTCCCAGGGTCCTTTTCCTGCCCATAGACTCCATTTCCCCAAATCCCGATCAACCTCGCCAGATTTTTCAGGCGGGTGATCTGGAATCCCTGGCTGACTCCATTCGGTCCCTGGGACTGCTCCAGCCCCTTACGGTACGCAGGAGCCCCAACGGCTGGGAACTGGTAGCTGGTGAGCGCCGCCTGCGGGCGGCCCGTTTAGCTGGTCTGCAGGAGGTTCCCTGTATCTCCCTTCAAATCGACAGTCAGCACTCTTCCCTGCTGGCTCTGGTAGAAAATCTGCAGCGGAAGGACCTGGATTTCTGGGAGGAGGCTCTGGCTTTGGACAAGCTGATTGCCACCTACCACCTTTCCCAGGAGGAAGCGGCCCGGCGCATCGGGAAAAGCCAGTCGGCGGTAGCCAATAAGCTTCGTCTCCTCCGGCTTCCCCCTGATGTGCTCCAGCTTTTACGGGATGGCGGCGCCACGGAACGTCACGCCCGGGCGCTTTTGTCGCTGGACACTCCTGACCAGCAGCGTCAGGCGGCACAGGAACTGTTGGCCAGCCATCTCACTGTAGCCCAGACGGAGGCCCTGGTGGACAGCCTGCTCCACCCCGCCCAGCCTGTCTCCCGAAAAAAAGCCAAGCGCACTTTTTTAGTTAAAGATGTCCGGCTGTTTCTTAACAGTCTGACCCGCAGTATGGACTTGATGCGCTCCGCCGGCTTTGATACCCACTGCCGCAGGGAAGAGCGTGAGGACTCTATTTTGCTTACCATTGAGATTCCCAAATCCCCTGCCCGTTAAACACCTGTTTCACGTGAAACATTTCCGCCTCCTGTCTGGAATTCCTGGGGGAAAAACCGGGAAAAGAGTTGCAACCCTTTGCTCCGGTTGATATAATAAGGGTTGCTGGTTCGGGCGTTTTACGCCGAACCGGCTCCTCGTCGTCTTTTTCAGCGGAAAAGAAAGGCGTGGAACCCATTTCCCGTCAGGAGGTACCCTATGGCCAGAATCATTGCCATCGTAAATCAGAAGGGAGGCGTGGGCAAAACCACAACCACGGTCAACCTAACCGCGGCTCTCTCCGCTCTTGGTAAACGCGTCCTTCTGTGCGACTTTGACCCTCAGGCCAACGCCACCTCCGGTATGGGCGTGGATAAGAACACAGCATCTCCCAACGTGTATGATGTGCTCATCAACGACGCCGATCCCAGCAAGGCGGTGGTCTCCACCAAGTATGGAGACGTCATCCCCTCCAACAAGGCGCTGGCCGGAGCCGGAATTGAGATGATTGCCATTCCCGACCGGGAACGGCTGCTGAAGAAGGCATTGGATCAGCTGTCCTCCCATTATGACTACATCCTGATTGACTGCCCTCCTTCCCTGGAAATGCTTACCGTCAACGCCCTGTGTGCCGCGGGCACCCTTTTGGTACCGGTACAGTGCGAATACTACGCCTTGGAAGGGTTAAGTGATCTGTTGTCCACGGTGCGTCTGGTGAAGCGGGGTCTGAACCCCACCTTGGCACTGGAGGGCGTGCTGCTCACCATGTTTGACAGCCGGACCAACCTTTCCCTCCAGGTTGCAGAGGAAGTAAAGCGCCATTTTCCCGGTCAGGTATATGCTACAGTCATTCCCAGAAATGTACGCCTGTCCGAAGCGCCCAGTCATGGGAAGCCGGTAACGGACTATGACCCCTATTCCCGGGGTGCGGAAGCGTATCGCGCCCTGGCCCAGGAAATTACCGAAATCCATCAGACCGCCAGCCTGTAAGGGTCAGGACGTCCCCTCCCCTTTCGGCTGGAGAACGTCCACCCCTTTTATATGAAAGAGGTGTGCTATGGCAAAACGAACATTAGAACACGGACTGGGCCGTGGTTTGAACGCCCTGCTGGGCGACCCGGAGCTGCCCGGTCAGGGAGAGGGCTCCCTCCTTCTCCCCATTTCTCAGG
This sequence comes from uncultured Oscillospiraceae bacterium, assembly GCA_944387225.1. Taxonomy (GTDB): domain Bacteria; phylum Bacillota; class Clostridia; order Oscillospirales; family Oscillospiraceae; genus Lawsonibacter. The sequence goes on from CALXDY010000102.1 coordinate 70,476, forward strand.
TGCAGCCTGGACTGAACCAACCCAGAAAGCGCTTTGACCCGGAAACCCTGGCCGACTTGGCCGACTCCATTCGGGTACACGGCGTAATCCAGCCTTTGACGGTTCGCCGTCTGGCCTCCGGCTACTACCAGATTATCGCCGGTGAGCGGCGGTGGAGAGCAGCCAAACAGGCAGGACTGGACGAAATTCCCGCAGTGGTGATCGAAGCGGATGACCGAAAGGTCATGGAGCTGGGACTGATCGAAAACCTGCAGCGGGAAGACCTGAATCCCGCCGAAGAAGCCAGAGGATATCAGGTACTTATGGACGAGTACGGGCTGACCCAGGAGCAGGTGGCTCAGCGGATGGGAAAATCCCGTCCGGCCATCGCCAACATGCTTCGCCTGCTGGCTTTGCCGGAGGATGTGCTTCAAATGGTGGAGGAAGGGCTTTTGTCTGCGGGACATGCCCGGGCCATTCTGGGTGCTCCCAGCCATGATCTCCAGCGTGAAGCCGCCAAACAGGTAGTAGCCCACGGCCTGTCTGTTCGCCAAACGGAACACTTGGTCAAGGCGCTGCAGCGCCAGGAAGAGGCCAAAAAGGAACCCGTCTCCCAGGAAATCGCTCTCTATCTGGGAGAGCTGGAAAAATCCCTGTCCGGCCGCCTGGGCCGAAAGGTGACCATTTCCGGCCAGGGAGAAAAAGGGAAGATTCAATTGGAATACTATAATTCGGAAGATCTGGAGACACTGCTCTCTATGCTGAACACCCTACGCGGAGAGGGGGAATCCTTCCATGGCTGAGGAGAAAATGACCGTCTCTCAGACGACTCCAGAGCAGGAACCCCAGGTTTCTGAGAAACCCCCGGCTTATACTCCCCCGGTCACCCAGGAAAAACGGCGGAAATCGGTCATTCATTACGTGACCATTCTGTTTGCCGCCGCCTTTGTGCTGATGCTTATGACCTACGTCATGGAACGGAGACAGAATGAAGCGGTAGTAGACAGCCTGACCCAGTCTGTGTCCGGCCTGCGGGAATCCATCACCAACATGGAATCTACACAGGATATTTACGACGATAATGTGAAGCTGATGGAGGAGCTCGACCAGCTCAACGAGCAGCTGGAGGAGCAGAAATCTCAGCTGGACTCCGTGCAGCAGCAGCTGGAGGAGCAGACCAACGCCGCCAAAGCCATGGACTGGTTCTGGCAGATCGACGAGGCCTATGTCCGCTACGCTTACACCACAGCCCGAAATCTCATCCAGTCGTTTGAAGAAACCGGGCTGGTGGAATGGCTGCCCAAGGAGAGCATCACCGAGACGGACCGCCTCTCCCCTGCCGACCGGTACCAGCAGATCTACGATAACCTATACTAAGTTGTTTCACGTGAAACAGAGAAAAAGAAACCTTACTGGAGGAAACAAATCATGCTGGATATTAAGTTTGTTCGTGAGAATCCCGATGTGGTACGGGAAAACATCAAAAAGAAGTTTCAGGACGCCAAGCTGCCCCTGGTCGACGAGGTGCTGACCCTGGATCAGGAGAACCGTGCTGTCATCGCCGAGGCCCAGGATCTCCGCACCAAGCGCAACAGCCTGTCCAAGCAGGTGGGCATCCTCATGGGCCAGGCCAAAAAGGATCCCTCCAAGCTGGCAGAGGCCGAGGAAGCCAAGGCTCAGGTCAAGGCCAACGCTGACCGTCTGGCCGAGCTGGAGGCTCAGGAGACGGAGCTGGCGGAGAAGATCCGCAAGATCATGCTCCAGATCCCCAATATCATTGATCCCTCCGTTCCCATCGGACCGGATGACAGCTGCAACGTGGAAATCCAGCGCTTTGGTGAGCCTGTGGTCCCCGACTATGAGATTCCCTATCACACCCAGATCATGGAGTCCTTCAACGGCATTGACATGGACGCCGCCGGCCGCGTTTCCGGCAACGGCTTCTACTATCTGATGGGTGACATCGCTCGGATCCACGAGGGCGTGCTGGCCTATGCCCGTGACTTTATGATCAACAAGGGCTTTACCTTCTGCATCCCCCCCTTCATGATCCACGGCAACGTGGTGGAGGGCGTTATGTCCCAGACCGAGATGGACGCCATGATGTATAAGATTGAGGGCGAGGACCTGTACCTCATTGGTACCTCCGAGCACTCCATGATCGGCAAGTTTATTGACCAGATCATCCCTGAAGAGAAGCTCCCTCAGACTCTGACCTCCTACTCCCCCTGCTTCCGGAAGGAGAAGGGCGCCCACGGCATCGAGGAGCGCGGCGTGTACCGCATTCACCAGTTTGAGAAGCAGGAAATGGTCGTGGTGTGCAAGCCCGAGGAATCCATGGACTGGTACGAGAAGATGTGGCGCTATTCCGTGGAGCTGTTCCGCTCCCTGGATATCCCCGTCCGCCAGCTGGAGTGCTGCTCCGGCGACCTGGCTGATCTGAAGGTGAAGTCCTGCGACATCGAGGCCTGGTCTCCCCGTCAGCAGAAATACTTCGAGGTGTGCTCCTGCTCCAATCTGGGCGACGCCCAGGCCCGCCGCCTGAAGATGCGTGTCAAGGGCAGCGACGGCCGCACCTATCTGCCCCACACTCTGAACAACACCGTGGTGGCTCCTCCCCGGATGCTCATCGCCCTGCTGGAGAATAACCTCCAGGCTGACGGCAGCGTGAAGATCCCCGCTGCCCTCCGTCCTTACGTAGGCGGTATGGAGGTCATTACCCCCAAGGCGTAACCTCCCCTCCCCTGCCCCGCCTTTATGAGGGAACACATCCAGTGCCCCACGGAGCAACGCCCCGTGGGGCTGGTAGTTTCTTACAATTCTTTCTTGTTTTTCGTTTTGTAATATAACTATATTATATTACCCTATGTATCGCCCGTTTCCAGCCGTTTTTACACATCCATTTCCTATTCCGGGTCATTTTGCCCCTCAAAAACCGCTCCAGAACGGTGATGGCTCTGAAACCCTTGGGGCCCAAGGGTTTCCGGGATCAGGGAATGGCACACAACAGAGAAACAGCTCAAAAAGACAAAGGAGAGCCATGAACGCATTTTTTTCTGAATTCAAAACCTTTATTGCCCGGGGCAACGTCCTGGACATGGCGGTGGGTGTCATTGTAGGCGGAGCCTTCAAGACCATCGCCGACTCCCTGACCAACGACATCCTCATGCCTCTGCTGGGCATTCTGGTGGGCCGGGTGTCCTTTTCCGACCTGGTACTTACCATCGGCTCCGCTGAGATTGCCTACGGCAATTTTATCCAGGCCGTTCTGAACTTCCTCATTATGGCCTTTGCGGTGTTCTGCATTGTAAAGGTAGTCAACCGGTTCCATCGGAAAAAGAAGGAGGAGACGCCTCCCCCCTCCCCTACCGCTCAGGAGCAGCTGCTGGCTGAGATCCGTGACCTGCTGAAGGAGCGCCAGGCATGAAGGAGAACCGAACCCCTCCCTCCCCCGAAAAGCCGGAGCAGGAAGGCTACACCCCCGCCTCTCCCGTAAAGCGGACCTTGGCCTGGATTGCCCTGGTTTATGTGCTGATTATCCTGGCACTGACCACCTACTATTACTATAACGGCGTTATGCTCACCAATCTGGGGCCCCTGCTGGCCGTCCCGGGGCTGGTGGGCCTGGGAATCCTGGTTCTGGTCAGCTGGCGCACGGCCGGACGTCCGGGAACCGCTGCAGCCATCGCCATCGCCCTGGTCTGCTTTTTGATTGCCCTGGCCACCCTTCCCATCGGCGTTGCTGGACTGCTGAGCAACTTTGGGACATGCATGGGCATTACCATCCTATCTTAATCACCTGGAGGGATTGCCATGGAACAGATGATTTCCGCAGGTCTGGCGGAGCTTGGATTATCCGACCGGGTTCCCCCCGAAGCCGCCGGACAGCTGGCCCGGTACGGCCAGCTTCTTTTGGAAAAGAATCAGGTGATGAACCTCACCGCCATTACCCAGCCGGACAAGGTTGCCCAGCTCCACATGCTGGACAGCGCCGCGCTGCTGGGCTGCGAGGCATTTGAGGGAAAGTCCCTGATCGACGTGGGCACCGGGGCGGGTTTCCCCGGCCTGCCGCTGAAAATCCTCTGCCCCAGCCTGGAGGTCACGCTGCTGGACACCCTGAACAAACGGGTACAGTGGCTGGCGGAGGTATCTCAAATCCTGGGACTGTCCGGCATCCGGGCCATTCATGCCCGTGCAGAGGAACAAGCCCTGGAAAAGGGCTTCCGGGACAGCTTTGACTTCGCCACCGCCCGGGCTGTGGCAGAGCTGCGCCTTTTGTGTGAGCTGTGCCTCCCCTTTGTAAAGGTGGGCGGGCTGTTCTTGGCCATGAAAACAGTGGATTGCGGCCAGGAGCTGGAGGATGCGGCCCACTGCATCAAGCTGCTGGGCGGCCGTCTGGAAGACAGCTTCGACTACACCATTCCAGGCACCGATGTGACCCACCGGGTCATCCGCATCCGAAAGGTGGCCCCTACCCTGAAGGGCTATCCCCGCCGCTGGGCCAAAATCCAAAAGCAGCCTTTGTAAGGCCGGACCATACCATTTGGTCACTATAAAGGGAAATCGCAAGGGTTTTCTCCAAATATTTCACCCTAATTTTAAAAAAACCATTGACGTACCATGGATTTGTGATAGACTGAATCTGGTGGATAGGAGGAATTTCATGGGAACCGTAATTGCCGTTACCTCCGGAAAGGGAGGAACCGGAAAGACCTCTGTCACCGGCGGAGTGGCCGCTTGTCTGGCCCGGCTGGGCAAGCAGGTTCTTTGCATTGATATGGACATCGGACTGCGGAATCTGGACATCTCCCTGGGGATGAGCGACCGTGCCCTGATGGATTTCACCGACGTGGCCGAGGGGCGCTGCCCCCTGTCCCGGGCGGCTGTTACCCATCCGGATCTGCCCGGCCTGGCCTTACTCACCGCTCCCATGTCCCTTCCTCCCCTGCTGACCCGGGCCAGCGTCCGTGGGATGCTCCGCACCGCCCGGGAACGTTATGACTACATCCTCATCGACTCCCCCGCCGGCTTGGGCGAGGGCTTTCGGTTGGCTATCTGCGGGGCGGATCGTGCCCTTGTGGTGGCCACGAATGACGCATCCTCTCTGCGGGACGCCCAACGGGTCGTATCCGAGCTGTATCGGATCCCACAGGTTCATCTGGTCATGAACCGGGTACAGCCCAAGCTGCTGCGGAAGCTGCGAACCACAATTGACGACGCCATGGATGCGGCGGGGCTCCCCCTGATCGGCGTCGTCCCTGAGGATTCCCGTGTTATGCTGGCCGCCAATATGGGTCAGCCTCTGATTCTGGGGGGACGTCAGGGCGCCGCAAACGCCTTTTTGAACATCGCAAAGCGCCTGGATGGTCTGCGTGTCCCCATTATGCGGATTCGCTGACTCGATCATATCGAAGGAGGGTAACCGCCACCATGAATATTGCCATTATGTGTCACAATCGCAAGCAGGAGCTGATGGTTCAGTTCTGCACCGCTTACTGCGGAATTCTGTCCAAGCACACCGTCTGCGCGACCAACGCAACCGGCCGTATGATTGCCGAGGCAACGGGTCTGCCGGTCAACCTCTTCCTGTCCCATGAGCATGGCGGTGTGGAACAGATCGGCCAGCGGATCATCTACAACGAGATCGACATGGTTCTGTTCTTCAACTCTCCGTTGGATACCGACATGGATGACAGCGTGCTTTACATCTCCCGCCTGTGCGACCAGCATTCCGTCCCCATGGCCACCAATGTGGCTACCGCCGAGCTGCTGATCCACGGTCTGGCCCGGGGCGACCTGGACTGGCGCGAGGTCATGAACCCCAACCGGGTGCCCTTTGCCCTGTAAGGAATCCATCCACATCTGGGACAGCACTGTGGAATCTCCACTTGCGGCGATTTAATGCGTTTCATGCTCTCGTCCCACCGCGGGGACGGGAGCGTTTTTTATCCACACCTTTTGGGGTAAATGTGGATTATTATCCCGGCTCACACCAAACAATAAGGAGCGAACAACTATGAGTAAGATCCAACCCCGCACCCTGTCCGGTTTTATGGAGCTGCTGCCCAGCCGCCAGGCGCAGTTCGACCGGATGGCCGCCATCCTGCGGGAGACCTATTCCCTCTATGGCTTCACCGCCCTGGACACCCCCCTGATCGAGGCCTCCGAGGTGCTGCTGGCCAAGGGCGGCGGCGAAACGGAGAAGCAGATCTACCGGTTTATGAAGGGGGATTCCGACCTGGCCCTCCGGTTTGACCTGACCGTGCCTCTGGCTAAGTATGTAGCCATGCACTATTCCGACCTCTCCTTCCCCTTCCGCCGGTTCCAGATCGGTAAGGTATACCGGGGCGAGCGGGCCCAGCGGGGCCGGTTCCGCGAGTTCTATCAGGCGGACATCGACATCATCGGCGACGGGAAGCTGGCTCCCTCCAACGATGCGGAGATCCCGGCCATCATCTACCGGGCCTTTACCAAGCTGGGCCTGAAGCGGTTCCAGATCCGGGTCAACAACCGCAAGATCCTCAACGGCTTCTATGCCATGATGGGCCTGACCGCTCAGTCCGGCGAGATCATGCGGACCGTAGACAAGCTGGAGAAAATCGGCCCCGACAAGGTGCGGGAGCTGCTGGTGGAAGCGGGCGTCACCGCCCAGCAGGCGGAGGAGATTCTGTCCTTCATCGGCATTTCCGGCTCCAACCAGCAGGTGCTTGCCGCCCTGGAGAGCTACCGTGGCCGCAACGAAATCTTCGATGCCGGCCTGGAAGAGCTGAATCTGGTGGTGAAGCATCTGGACGCCTTCGGCGTGCCGGACAGCCATTTCGCCGTGGATCTCACCATCGCCCGGGGCCTGGATTACTACACCGGCACGGTTTACGAGACCACCATGCTGGATCACCCGGAGATCGGCTCCATCTGCTCCGGCGGACGGTACGACAACCTGGCAGAATATTATACCGATAAGCAGCTGCCCGGTGTGGGCATCTCCATCGGCCTGACCCGCCTGTTCTTTGTCCTGGAGGATCAGGGCTACCTGAACGATCAGCTGAACACCGCCCCCGCCGACGCTCTCATCCTGCCCATGACGGAGGATCTGGGCCCTGCCATTTCCCTGGCTACCCAGCTGCGGGAAGCCGGGATCCGCACCCAGCTTTACGGAGAGCAGAAAAAGTTCAAGCAGAAGATGACCTACGCCGACAAACTGGGCGTCCCCTACGTAATTTTCCTGGGGGACGACGAGATCAGCCAGGGTGTGGCAGCCGTGAAGGACATGCGCTCCGGCGAGCAGGTGAAGCTCTCCCCCGACCAGGCAGTGGCCCATATCCAGGCCGGTCTGAACGAGCTCAACCAGGGCAAGCCCATTATGGACAAAGGGGAATAATTCCCTCCCACGCCTTCCGTCCCCTTGGACAGGAAAGGAGTGCCTGAGATGAAAAAAAGGATCAAGCGAATTCTGGTTCTTATGGTCGCTTGTCTCCTAATTTGGACGGTGTTTCCCCGTCCCTTCTCCTGGATCATTCCTCAAAGGATGGTCGCCGGTGGACACGATTTCCGTGCCGACGCAGAGCTCTCTGCCACTATGGATTTCAGCGCCGACCAGGAGGAACTGGACGCCTTTTCCGACCTTGTGAAGCAACTGGAGCGGGTATGGTTTTGGGCCGTTCCCACCACCCTCCTCCCCTTCCTCCACCAGCCTAGGGAGCCGGTCAAGGTGAAGATTGATTACTATGATGAGACCGGCTTCTCCGGCGGCCATTCCGCCACCACACTGCTGTGGGACGGCCAAATTCTGTGGGTGAACTGGCTGGGCAGCCATTACCTGGGCTACGTGCCGATCATGGGAGGGGATGTGGACGCGTCCATGCAGCGGCTTGCCAAGACGTACGGCAGCTGACCCGCCCCCAGGTTTCCAGGCAGATTTCATAAACAAATAGTCATTTTCTATTTTAATATTACAAAACGGAGTTGATCTTATATGGATAATTTGCAAAATTTCCACCGCACCAACTATTGCGGCGACTTCCGTATGGCGGACGCCGGCAAGACGGTCTCCGTCTGCGGCTGGGTTCAGCGCCAGCGTGATCTGGGCGGCCTGATCTTCGTAGACCTGCGGGACCGCACCGGCCTGGTACAGCTGTCCTTCGACGACAGCACGGATAAGGCCATCTTCGACAAGGCCGCCTCCCTTCGTGCGGAGTACGTGATTGCCGCCACCGGTCTGGTTCGGGAGCGTGAGAGCAAGACCAACAAGATCCCCACCGGCGATGTGGAAATCTATGTCACCGAGCTGCGCCTGCTGGCCAAGGCAGATACCCCTCCCTTTGAGATCGTGGAGGACAGCAAGGCCAACGATATGCTGCGCCTGAAGTACCGGTACCTGGATCTCCGCCGCCCTGACATGCAGCACGCCATTGCCACCCGTCACCGCATAACCAAGATCGCCCGGGACTACTTCGACGAGCAGGGCTTCCTGGAGATTGAAACCCCCATGCTCACCAAGTCCACCCCTGAGGGCGCCCGGGACTACCTGGTGCCTTCCCGGGTCCATCCCGGCAAGTTCTATGCCCTGCCCCAGTCTCCCCAGCAGTACAAGCAGCTGCTGATGCTGTCCGGCTTCGACCGTTACATGCAGATCGCCCGCTGCTTCCGGGACGAGGATCTGCGGGCAGACCGCCAGCCGGAGTTCACCCAGATCGACCTGGAGATGTCCTTCGTCAACGAGGACGATGTAATGGCCATTCAGGAGGGCTTCCTGAAGCGGGTGTTCAAGGAGGTTCTGGATGTGGACGTTCAGACCCCCTTCCTGCGGATGCCCTGGCGGGAGGCTATGGATCGCTTTGGTTCCGACAAGCCCGACCTCCGCTTCGGCTTTGAGATCAAGGACATCAGCGACATTGTGAAGGACTGCGGCTTCGGCGTCTTCTCCGGTCCTGTGGCGGAGGGCGGCTCCGTGCGGCTGATCAACGTGGACGGCCACGCCGCCGACTTCCCCCGGAAGAAGATCGACAAGCTGGCCGACTTCGTCAAGACCTACAAGGCCAAGGGCCTGGCCTGGACCCGCATGGTAGACGGTCAGATGACCTCCTCCTACCAGAAGTTCCTCACTGAGGAGGAGAACAAGGCCATTCTGGAGCGCGCCGGCGCCAAGGACGGGGATCTGGTGCTGATCGTGGGCGACGCCAAGGACGAGGTGGTCTTTGCCGCCCTGGGCGCCCTGCGCTGCGAGTGCGCCAAGCAGCTGGGCCTGCTGGATCCCAAGGACTTCAAGTTCCTGTGGGTCACCGAGTTCCCCATGTTTGAGTACAGCGAGGAAGAGGGCCGCTACGTGGCCATGCACCACCCCTTCACCGCCCCCATGGACGAGGATCTGGACAAGCTGGAGACGGACAAGAAAAACTGCCGCGCCAAGGCTTATGACATTGTGCTCAACGGCACTGAGCTGGGCGGCGGCTCCATCCGTATCTCCGTCCCCGAGACTCAGCAGGCCATGTTCCGTGCCCTGGGCTTCACCGACGAGGACGCCCAGGAGCGCTTCGGCCATCTGATCAACGCCTTCAAGTTCGGCGCACCCCCCCACGGCGGCCTGGCTTACGGCCTGGATCGTCTGTGCATGCTGATGGCAGGCGCCGAGTCCATCCGGGACGTGATCGCCTTCCCCAAGGTGCAGAACGCCAGCGAGCCCATGACCAACTGCCCCGACTTTGTGGAGGACAAGCAACTGGATGACCTGTCCATCGCCGTCACCCGCAAGGAGCAGGACGAGCCTGAGGCTTAACCTCTTCCCTGTCCTCCACAAAGGGGCCCCATGAAATGGGGCGCGCCCTTTGGCGCGTACAAGGGGCTGGCTTCTGCCTGCCCCTTGGCGCAGGGCAAATTCACTTTGCCCGAGCATTGAAATCCCACGGGGCCCCCGCAAAACCTGTTTTGCGGGGCGGAGGACAAGCAACTGGATGACCTGTCCATCGCCGTCACCCGCAAGGAGCAGGACGAGCCTGAGGCCTGATCCTCTCCTTCCCTACCTGAAATAAAAATGGCCGCCCGGTGTTGCCGGGCGGCCATTTTGTTTTATTCCTTTGTCAGCAGCGGAGCCAGGAACAGGAACAGCGACCTGTGAGTCAGCTCTCCCTTGGGAACATCCACCTCTCTGCCCAGCTTTCTGGTCAAGAACAGGCTCAATTCTTGGGCCGTTATAGGCTCGTCAGGCCGGATCTTTCCCTGGTCGTCGGACAGGCAGCCCGCCTGCTGGGCCTGGAGCAGCGCTCCAGCGTAGGGATGGGTGGCCTTCACATCTTTCCAGGGACAGGCAACCTCCCCCCGAACGAGAGCGATACGGCTGTCCACACCAGCCCATCCGAAGGCCATCATGGCCATCTCTCCCCGGGTCAGCACCGTGTCCAGACGCAGACTGTTGTCCCGATAGGCGGGGCACCAACCGGCCTGGAGCAGGCTTCTGGCCGCCACGCCGGCGGGGTCCGTCTGGGGCACGTCCAGGAAGGGGGATCGCTCCAGCAGCTCGGATACCGGCACCACCTGATACCCTTGGGCCGTCAGCAGCTCCAGCTGCTTGGTCAGGCCATGGGCGATGGGAGAACGGCGGGCCATGTTGAAGCCATCCTTCTGGAAAATGATCTGGCCGCAGAAGTAGTCGGGATTTTCCTTCAGCATCCGCTCAATGGGCTTCCAGGTGGCCTCCACCTCCGCCTCATACGAGGCCAGCGGCAGCCATCCCGCACCGTCAAAGCTGGCAGCCATGTACTGGCAGCCTGCCTTGGCATAGGCGTCATAGCTGTCAAAGCCCCCCTGGATCCCATCCACATAGTGAGGCGGCCGGGCCAGCTTCACCTGATAGCCGTGCTTCTCCTCCATCAGACGGTTCAGGCGGCACACATCCTCCACCACCGGATCAAGGCCGGAGAGAAACTTCCGGTGGTTATAAACCAGGGACTTTTTTCCGAACAGTACGTGGGAATAGGTATGGTTGGTAATCTCATGGCCACCCTGGAGGAGCCGATCAACCAGGTCGGGACAGTGCAGAGCGCCGCCCTGATCGTCCTTGCCGAAGTCCGGGTAGTGGTCATAGGCCACGCCGCCCCAGGAGGCGGAACCATGCTTTCCCGCCTGATCCGGATAGTTGGCAGAGGTATCCCCCACCACATCAAAGGATCCCCGGGCCCCAAACCGCTCCAGCGTTTCCGCCAGCACCAGGGTCAGGGGCTTGCCCCCAAAGGCATCGGGATTGGCGGGCAGACGGCAGGGGCCGTCGTCAAAGGTCATGGCGCATACCCGCTCCGCCAGTGCCACTCGTTCAATCCGCCGTACCGGCGACAGATAGACCGGAGTGCGCTCCCGAATCTGATCCTGATAGCGGTGCTTCACCTTTTTTGCCACACCGATGGCTTTCGTTAAAACAGACACAAGTATCTCTCCTTCCCATTGGGAATCACGGACGCAGATCCAAAAGGACACTGTAGCCCAGGTAAAGAATTCCCTTTCCTATGGCAGCCACGCCCCCGCCCTTCTTCCGGGTCTGCCGGAACTGGGACAGCCCCTTGCGGAAATGGGGGGTGGGACGCACCAACACGGGACGGCATCGGCCGTTCAAGATGGCCTCCCGCAGTTTTTCCAGAGTACAGTCCTCCGCCTGGATTTCTGTGTAGGCGTTGCCCACCTCGTGGCGGGAATGGCCGTCGCTGCCCCCTACGGCAGGCAGGCCCAGACGTTGAGCCAGCTGCTGGGCCATCCGATTTGCCCCCCGCACCTTGAACTCCGCCCGGGCATTATAGCCCTCCACCCCGTCATAGTCCGCCTCCGTACAGGGGCTGGCATTCCGCTTTTGATAGGGGTGGGCCAGCACGGCCAACCCGCCGCACCGGTGAATCTCCTCACACGCCGCAGCGGCGGTGGGCAGTCCGTCCCGCCGCAGACGCTCCAGATCCAAAGGACGCTCCAAAAACAGGCCGGTCACATGGCCGCTTTGGGTGGATACCTCACAGCCGGGGATCAGCACCACACCCCCCAGCTCCTGGGGAACAGGGGTGCATTGGTTATGATCTGTGACCGCCATGGCGTGCAATCCGGCCGCATGGGCGGCGGCGGCCAGCTGAGCCAGCGTGGAACAGCCGTCGTCGCTGGCGTCGGTATGCACATGTAAATCCACAAGACAGGTCATGCTCGTTCCTTTCTCAGCAGAGAGCGGTAATACAGCCATCCGGGGCCCGGATCAGACCATTCCCACAGCCCGTCCCGTACCCACGGAGCAAGTACTGACAGACCGGCGGACACCGCCTTGCCCAGCTGGCCCCGTTTGGCATAGCCCACCCCGCTCATCAGGTCGGAGGCGGCAAACTGCATCCGGCACAGGCGGGGCTTGGGCAGCTCAGGCAGAGGAACCTCCCTGCCCGGGTTGCCCCGGTTCCAGGCCAAAACACACCACAGCAAAGAAATGCCGCTGCCGCTGACCCTGGTCAGGGGGTAAGTGCCCCAGATCCGGGGGTTGACCTCCAGAAGGCGGGGATTGCCCTCCCTGTCCTCCTTGAACTCAAACATGGCAAGGCCGGTATAGCCCAACCGGGCCACCATACGCCCCACCATTTCCACCAGATCCGGGCGGTCCACGCTCTCACAACAGGCCGACGGCCCGCCGGACACTGGGTATTCCCGGATCCTCCTGTGGCACAACGCCGCCCGGATCTGTCCATTCTCTGCCAGAACGGAGCATCCCATGCCCCCTCCGGACAGATACTCCTGCACCAGGGGCGGCTCCCCCGCCAAGCGGGAGAACCGGTCGTACCACACCTTCAGTTCCTCCGGGGTTTTGACGATCCGGTACCGATCCGCCGCCGTCAGCCCCAGTTTTTCCCCGCATAGGGGTTTGACCACACAGGGATAGGGGATCCGGCGGGCAAAGGCCTTCGGCTCCTCTCCCTCTTCCATGGAATATGCTTCCGGCACCGCCACACCCTGGGATCGGGCCAGCTGAGCCGCTTGCTCCTTGCTGTTCAGCAAATCCAGCTGCTCCGTGGTGGGGATGCAGAGGCCGCACACCGGCGCAAAGCGCTCCCGCACCTCCGCCGGAGCCAGTGCTGCCAGAGTGGCAGCCCCAACCGGGAGCAGAGCCGGGGACTCCCCCTCCTCCTCCCGGATCTGACTGCACAGGCGGTACAGCTCCTCCAGCCAGCCCTCACGGGGCAGCGTTACCCGGCGGGCCGGATATTTGGAGCGAAAGCCCAGGGGAGCACCGCTGTCCTCCCGCCAACAGACTACCACCCGCACGCCAGCCTGGGCCAGATCCCGGATCAGGGCCAGGGACATGCGGTAATGAACGTCAGTTATCACGGCTGTCATGGACATGGGCCTCCTTCCTTATCCCATTATCAGCATCAGGATGGGAATGCTGATAAAGCTGCACAGGGTTGACAGGCAGGCACCGGTGGCGGCGTACTGCTCATCGGCCCCAAAGGCTCCCGCCATCACCGTCACCTGGCTGACCACCGGCAGGGCACTTTCCACCACGAACACGCTCAGCGCCAGTCCGTCCATTCCAAACAGGCGGCAGAAGAACCAGCAAATCACCGGGGCTACCCCCAGGCGTATCACGATCATCAGGGGAATACCGGGCAGGGGCCGCAGATTTTTCAGCCCCACCTCATACAGGATATATCCGCAGTAGATCAGCGCCATGGGAGAGACGGAGTCGCTGATGTACCCCGCCCAGGTCATGAAAAAGCTGGGCAGGCGCAGATCCAAAATCAACAGAATAATACAAAACAGCACCGTCAGGATAGGCGGCTTGGTAAATACGCTTTTCAGCACGCCAATGGGTGTGGGGCCAGCCCCCTTTTTGGTGCCGGAGCGTTCAATCAGGGCAAAGCCCACCGACTGGACGATAAGGGTATGACCAAGGTAATAGGTCATGACATAGGGAAGGCACGCCTGCCCAAACAGCTGGGTGCTCACCGGCAGGCCGATGAACAGGGTGTTGGAAAAGGCGGTCATCGCCACAAAGACACCCCACCGCTCGTGGCTGGGCCGCACCACCATGGCCAGCAGAATGGACAGCACCAGGGTGGCGCACACGCTGAGGGTGCCGGCCACCACCATGACGCCCATATCCAGCAGCTGGTTGTGATCCAGGTTATTCAAAAGCCCGGAAATGCAGTTGCAGGGCACCGCGATATTGATAATATACTTGCTGATGAATCGCTTCTCCGAGGCGGTCATCCACCCTGCCGCGCCCATGCCGTAGCCAACCGCCATCAGCATCAGCAGCACCAGAGTTGCCGACAGGGCATTGAAAAATCCCGTCATTTTCTCTCTCTCCTACCTGTCCCGGAACGGCTCGCTCCGACAGGGAGCTCCTCTCCCCCTGCCAAAGCTTACCCAGGGCGTTTTACTCCCCGGTCTTCTGTCCGGAACCGCCCCGGGAGCGTCTGCGCCGGGGACGGCTGCGCTTTTCTCCGCCCTCCTGGTTCTGGGCCACCGGACGGGGTTTCTTCCCCTCCTCGCCCTTCTGGCGCTCCGGACGGCTGTGTCCGCCGTTCTCCTTCTTCTCCGGCTTCTTCTCACCCTGGGTCTCATCCTTCTGCTCCCGGCCCTGGGATTCCTTGTTTCCTCTGGACCGGCGGGAACGGCGGGAACGGCCGCTGGGACGGCTCTCGCCCTGCTCCATCAGACCTTCATACTGGGGCGTCTCTCCGTTGAACACCGCCTCCAGCGCCGCAGCCAGGGGGGACGCGGCCCCCTTCAGGTCGGGAACCTCCTCCTGCTCCACCGGCTTTCTCAGCTTAGCCAGCTCTTCCTTGGGGGGCTCCACATAGCCCTCCGGGCGCTTGCCCTTGCCGCTGCGTACCACCCGGATCTCACTGTTGTGATAGCTCTTCGGGCTTTCCGGGGCGGAGTCCAGGCGCACCTGTACCGTCTGCCGCAGCAGATTCACCGACGACACATTTCCCGCCCCGTCCGGCGTCTCCACAAAGGACTCCTGCTTGGGACAGCGCTTTACCAGATCCTCATAGGCGTCCTGCTCATACTTGAGACAGCACATCAAACGGCCGCAGGTGCCGGAAATCTTGGTTGGGTTTAGGGACAGGTTCTGGGTCTTTGCCATCTTGATGGACACCGGCTGGCAATCGGCCAGGACCTGGGCGCAGCAGAAGGGCCGGCCGCAGACTCCCAGGCCGCCCAGCATCTTCGCCTCGTCCCGGACGCCGATCTGGCGCAGCTCGATGCGGGCGTGGATGGCGCTGGCCAGATCCTTCACCAGGGCGCGGAAATCCACCCGTCCCTCAGAAGTGAAGAAAAACAGCACCTTGTTGCCCTCAAAGCTGTACTCCGCCTCCACCAGCTTCATGTCCAGCCCGTGAGCGGCGATCTTCTCCTGGCAGATCTGGAAGGCCCGTGCCTCCTTCTCCTTGTTCTTCTCCCGGGTCTTCTCATCCTCCGGGGTGGCCCGGCGGAGCACCGGGCGCAGAGGAGCGGTCAGCTCCATCTCATCCACGGGGGTGTTTCCCTGGATACATTCCCCATACTCCACGCCCCGGGAGGTCTCCACAATGACGCCCTCCCCGGGCTGGAAGCTCTGCCCGTTGGGATTGAAGTAGTATTGCTTTCCGCCCTCTTTGAAGCGGACACTGATAATTTCTACCATGGTGTTCTCCTTTTTCGGCCCCGCCGGAATGGGGGGCATTATCCATCCATAAACATCTGGGCGCACAGCCATCCGGCGGCCTGGCCCGGATTCAGATTCAGGGCTAGCCCCTGGGACAGCAGTCTGGCGGTCTCCACTCCTTTGAGCAGACGGCGTTTGTCTCCCCTGCCCCGGGCCATGCGTCCGGTGAGCTCCGTTACCAGCTGCTCCATCAGTCGGGGCAGTTCCTCTTTCGGAAGCTTTTCCAGGGCCATGCCGGTTTGGAACAGAGCCAGCTCGTCCCCCTGTTCCACGGCTTGAGCCAAAGCCCCGGCCAGCTCCATCCGCTGCCGCCGGGTGGAATCGTCCCCCTCCAGCTCCGCCACAGCCCGGCCCAGAATTCCCTGGCAATCGGCCGCTGCCTGGCGCACCGCCTGCTGATCCATCTGGGGGTACCGCCGCAGAAGCCACTCTTCCGCCTGGGCAGGCGTGACGGGATTGAGAGTAAGCCCCTCACAGCGGGAGCGCACCGTTTCCAGCAGGCCCGTACCGTTTTCCGCCAGAAGAAGGAATGCCGCATAGGCCGGCCCGTCCTCCAGCAGCTTCAGCATGGCATTCTGGGCGGCGGCGTTCATTTCGTCCGCCCCTTCCAACAGGTAGACCTTCCGCTCCCCTTCATTGGGGCGGATATAAGCGTCGGCCCGGAGTGACCGAATCTGATCCACGGTAATGGATTTGCCCTCTCCCGGCCCAGACAAGACGGATACGTCCGGATGGACGCCCCCCAGCACCTTTCTGCAGGGAACACAGTGGCCGCATGGCCTGTCCTCCCCCGCCCCCGTACACATCATAGCCGCAGCCAGAGTCAAGGCCAGGGTATGGCGTCCCGATCCCGCCGGACCGGACAGAATATAGGCGTGGGACAGGCCCCGCCCCTCCTGACGCTGGGACAGCTGATGCTTCAATGGACCGTTGCCCACAAGCGCAGAAAGGTTCATGGCTCCGCCCCCTCCGTTACAAACTGCCGCGTCTGATAATGGCAGACGCTTCCCGCATATTATATCCTATTTTCTCTAAATAGGCCAGTTCTTTTTGGGAAATTCGCTCCCCGGGAGCCACAACGGGCACCCCGGGAGGATAGGGCGCGATGGCGTCGGCCGCCGTCTCTCCCAGGCACTCTTCCAGGGGCCTGGTTTCCCTGGGGTCAAACAGAGCCTGCCGCAGGGAGCACACCCACTCCGGCACAGGAGGCGGCGGCAGAGGAGGCCGGCTGCCCAGCAACTCCCGGCAGTTCTCCAGCGCCCGTTCCAGCCGATCCAACTCCTCGTCGCCGTCCAGGCCGGTGAGGATCAGCACCACATGGGCCGCATCCGCCATCTCCGGCCAGATTCCCGCCTGCTCCAGGGCGGCGGACAGGGCATACCCGTCCCGGGCCATCAGGGTCAGACGGAGGGGATCCAGCTTATCCCCCGTCAGGCTGGGGAATCTCCGGCGCAGTTCATCCACCCGTCTTGCCACCCGCCGGTACTCCTGGGTTCCTCCTGTCTCCATCCATTCCCGTGCCCCGTCTATGGAGATCATCACAGGGTACGATGGGCTGGAAGTGCCGAACACTGCCGCCATCCGCCGCACCTCCGCCGGGTCGAAGCCCCGGGTAAACAGCAGGGCGGACTGTCCCAGAGCCGGGAGGGTCTTGTGGGCGGAGCAGATCATCGCGTCCGCTCCACGGAAACAATCCACACCCAGAAAGGGCAGGTGGGCTCCGTGGGCTCCGTCTACCACCAGCCGTCCACCATACTGGTGTACAATGTGGGAAATTTCCCGAACATCAGACAACAGTCCGCAATATGTTGGTGATGTAATACAGATTGTTTTGATATTTGGGTGATTTTTCAGCTGGTTTTCCACATCCTCCGGGAAAATTGTGCCTGCCATATTCCACTGTTCCATCCATGGGCGGTTGAGATATACTGGATTCAAATCCAGCAAAGCCATGGCATTGTATACCGCACGGTGACAGCCCCGATCCACCAGAACGGAATCTCCCGGCCGGGCGCACAGGGACATGGCGGTATGAATCCCCTGGGTGGACCCTCCGGTGAGGAACATGGCGTCCTCCGCTCCCAGCAGCCGGGCCCACAGTTCCTCCGCCTGATGGAAGGGCCCGCCTCCCTCGTATAGGTTTCCGGTGGGGCCGATCTCCGTCACGTCCAGAGCCGACACTCCAGCCAGCTCCGGAACAGGCAGAGGCTTCCCCTTGTGGCCGGGCATATGCATTCGAACCGGCCCGCCGGATAGATAATCCAGGATCGATTGGTAAAGAGGGGTCATGGTTTCCTCCTGAAAAAATGCGGCGGGAGGCCGCCAACCGTCCTCCCGCCGCGTGGGTGATTGTTTACTTCTGGTCCGGGCTGTAAGCCACCACCGTACGGCGGTTGGGCTCCACACCGGTGGAATAGGTGGTCACATGGGGATAATCCTGCAGCGCCGCATGGATCACATGACGCTCATAGGCGTTCATGGGCTCCAGGGTCATGTTCTTGCGGTACTTGACCACCTTGCCGGCCACCTTCTCCGCCAGGCGCTGGAGGGACTCCTCCCGCTTGGCCCGGTAGCCCTCGGCGTCAATATGGATCCGCACCCGCTTGGACTGGCCCCGATTGACGGAGTAGTTGGTCAGCTGCTGGATGGCGTCCAGGGTCTCACCCCGGCGGCCGATGATGGCGCCCAGGCCATGGCCCTGGAGAATGACCTTATAGCCGTTCTCGCTGGGGGTGATCTCCGGCACCGCGTCCACGTGGAGATGCTCCATCAGACCGGTAAGGAACACACGGATCTTCTCCGCCTTCTCGTCCCGGCCCTCCTGCTCCTCCTCATGGGCGATGAGTACCTCGTCTCCAGGCTGGAGCTGGTCGTCCGCCGCGGCGGCAGGCTCTTCCTGGACAGCAGGCTGCACGGCCTCAGGAGCAGCCTCCGGCTGATCCTCCTGAACAGGAGCGGCGGAAACGGGGGTATCCTCCTCCCCTTCCACCTCATAGCTGACACGCACCTTGGCGGGGTTGCCGCCGAAGCCCAGAAAACCGGACTTAGCACGCTCAATCACTTCTACCGATACGTCGTCCCGCTCCAAGCCCAGCTGGAACAGAGCGGCGGCAATGGCGTCTTCCTCAGAGCGGCCGGTGGTCTCAATCCACTTCTTCATCAGACACCCTCCTTCTTGTCATCCTCGGGGAGCTCCTCTTCTACCTGCTCCACCTCAACTTCCACCTCTTCCATCTCCACAGGGGTCTCCACAGGCTGGACAGCCTCCTCCTGGGGCTGAACGGTGGGCAGAACGGTCTCCTCTTTCTGCTGAGGCTCCTGCTTGCTCTCCTCGACGGCAGCAGGCTCCTCCTTGTCCTTCTTCTTGCCCTTCTTCACACGGGCAGCCTGGGCCTGGGCAATCTGGCGGCGGATCTCCTCGTCGGGATCCACATAGGGGGTCACCCCGCCAAAGCGGTTGGGATCGTAAGCGCGGCCTCTGGCATAGGCGCGGATGCCGATGCGGCTGTCCTCCTTGTTGATGCCGGGCTCGGCAGGCTCAGCCTTCTTGGCGCCGCCTTTCTTCTTGCGGTTGTTCTTCTCTTCCTCAATGCGGCGGGCACGCTCCAGACGGGCCTCCTCCTTGCGGCGCTTCTCCTCTTCCTTCTCCTTCTTGGCGCGCTCAGCGGCGGCGGCACGGGCGGCCTCATAGTCCTTCTTCAGCATCTTGCTGCTGAGCAGCTCCTGACCGATGGTGAAGATATACTGGGCAATCCAGTAAACGGACAGGCCGGCGGGAACGGTGAAGCCGATCCACAGGGACATCAGGGGCATCATGATCATCATGGACTGGTTGGTCTTGTTGGTCATGTCGTCGGCAGTCTGACCCTGATTGATCTGGTTGGTCTTCATGCTCACCTTCATGGACAGGAAGGAGATCACGGTAGACACCAGGGGCAGCAGGAACAGGCCGATGCTCCCCCAGCTAAAGCCCTGGGTCCAGAAATTCCACTTGGGAATGGCAGCCAGGTTGATGCCCAGGAAGGAGAAGTCCATGCTGAACAGTCCGGCTCCGGCGTCGCCCAGAGCCTGCTGGGCCTTGGCCAGGATGTCGGGGTTGCCCAGCGCCTCAGCCATGGCGATCTGGGGATAGGCGCCGGAGTTGGCCACGCCGGTGACCTTAGCCACTGTCCCGATCAGATCGCTGCTCACACCCATCAGATAGGTGACAGGCTCACGGATAATCCAGTACAGGGGAATCAGAATGATCAGGGGCATCAGAGACCACAGGCAGCCGCCCATGGGGTTGACCTTTTCTCTGGCGTAGAGCTTCTGAATCTCCGCGTTATAACGCTCCCGATCCTTGCCGTACTGCTTCTGGATCTGCTGCATCTGTCCGGAAAGCAGATTCATCTGGATCATGCTCTTCTTTCCCTTGATGGACAGGGGGAACAGGATCAGCTTCACCAGCAGGGCAAAGAGGATCAGCGCGATGCCGTAGCTCTGGAAGAAGTTGTAGAAAAACAACAGGAGCAGGGCAAAGGGTTTCAAAATAATACCCACAACGGTACCTCCACAAGTGATTTTGGTTCCGGCAGCCCATCAGGGCACGGGATCATACTCGATGGTCTCCTGCCGGTGGAAGGGGTTGCACCGGAGAATCCGGCGCAGAGCCAGCCATCCCCCCTTGACAGGACCGTACTTCTCCACCGCCTCCAGGGCATAGGCCGAGCAGGTGGGAATAAACCGGCAGCAAGGGGGACGCAGGGGGGAAATTTCGCGCTGGTAAAATCGGATCATCCACAACAGGACAGACTTCATACCTCCGTCTCCCCCCGCCGGCGGATGCCCAGCTTCCCCATCAGCTGGAGAAAGCTGCGCTCCAGATCCCGGTACTGACCGTAAATCACCCGGGTACGGGCCACCACCACCACGTCGTAGCCGGGCAGCAGCATCCCCTCATGGGTGCGGTACAGCTCCCGAATCCGTCTGCGGGCACGGTTCCGCTTGACCGCGTTGCCCAGCTTCACCCCTGTGGTGATGCCCAGGCGGCTGATGGGCCGGTTGGTCTTTCGGCAATAGATGGCAAAATAAGGGGAGACAGCAGACCTGCCCTTGGCATACAGGCGGCGAAATTCATGATTCTGTTTCAACGCAACGGTGTACTTCATCAATCATTCCCCCGTCCTGATCCTGGAACAGCTGCAAAAACCGGACACCGGGAACTTTTCCCCGCATGCACCGCAGGGGCGGGGGAATCATTCCCACGCCCCTAAATCGCGTACAAGTGTCCTTTTGTCGTATCCTCATGGGATGATCGTCCGCCCGCATCGCTGCGGAAGGACAAAACCCGTCAATCTCAGTGAGACAGACGAGCGCGGCCCTTGGCGCGGCGGCGAGCCAGAACCTTGCGGCCATTGCGGGTGGCCATACGCTTGCGGAAGCCGTGCTCCTTGGAACGCTGGCGCTTCTTGGGCTGATAGGTACGAAGCATGGGGGACACCTCCTCATTCATTTTCAAGCCGGCGAGCCGGCCCAACAACAGCCGTCTCCGGCTGCGGTTCGCAATCTGCTCCGGGGAACCCCCGGAATGTCCGTAAAAAAGGGTAGAAAAACCCCTCCTTCGGAACAGCGTTACTCATTATAGCGGATACTGAATCCCCCTGTCAACTCCTTTTTTCCTTCTTTGTGCAATCTTTTTCATATCTTCTCCCCTTTTCCGCCGCCCCATCCCACTTGTCCCCCGGTTTTTCCACAGCCTGACCACGAAACTTGTGGAAAATCCTTTCCTCTCCCTTGCTTGTCCACATTTTTTTTGATATAATGCTTCCATGGCGGATTGCGGCCTTTTTCCGTGTTTCAGGCGGGCTTTGCCCCCTGCTGGTCCGTTGCCCGCCCCCGTTTCCATGCCTCCGCCCGGCTCCGCGCCGTCCCTTTGGGGGCATGTCGCTGTTGCAGCCATCGGGCCCGGCCTGGACAGGACGCGGGCCGCTCTTTCTTTCCCCGTCAGGGTACCATTTTCCACCAAGGAGGTCTGCCTTGCTATGAATCCTGCCGCCGATGTTTGGGCGAAGGTATTGGAGCTGATGCAGCCGGAGATGACGGCCACCACCATCAACACCTGGTTTGACGACGCCTCGGCCGTGGCGCTGGAGGACGACCGTTTTGTCCTTTATTCCCCCACCCGTTTCAAGCGGGACATTATTGCCACCCGCTACTTGTCCAAGATCCAGGCCGCTCTCCGGGAGCTGTTTTCCCTGGATATGGAGGTAGTCGTACTCACCGAGGGTGAGCTGGATCTGTACCGCCAGCCGGAAAAGAACGACTTTTTCCCCGGCACCGAGGATTACACCTTCGAGCGGTTCGTGGTGGGCTCCTCCAACAAGTTTGCCCACGCCGCCGCTCGGGCCGTGGCGGACAATCCCGGCCAGAGCTACAATCCCCTGTTCATCTATGGAGAGTCCGGCCTGGGCAAGACCCACCTTCTGTACGCCATCGCCCACACCATTCATAAAAACCATCCCGATTATAAGGTGGTCTACATTAAGGGAGACACCTTTACCAACGAGCTGATCCAGGCCATCCGGGAAGGCAGAAACGCGGAATTCCGGGAGAAGTACCGGGGCGCCGACGTGTTCCTCATGGACGACGTTCAGTTTATCGCCGGCCGTGACTCTACCCAGGAGGAGATGTTCCATACCTTTAACACCCTCTACGAGCTGAAAAAGCAGATCGTGTTCACCTCCGACCGGCCGCCCAAGGAGATGCTCCGTCTGGAGGATCGACTGAAAACCCGGTTTGAGTGGGGCCTGCTGGCGGACATCCAGCCGCCGGACTATGAAACCAGAATGGCCATCATCAAAAACAAGGCCATCCGTATGGGCGTGGAGCTGCCGGAATTCCTGCTCCAGCTCATTGCGGAAAACATCACTGCCAACGTCCGTCAGATCGAGGGCACCGTGAACAAGATCATGGCCTATCAGCAGCTGATGGGGGACTCCGTGGACAAGGACACGGTGGTCCGGGCCGTCAAGGACATGTTCAAGGAGAAGTCCGACATCGTCCCCACCGCCGACGTGATCATTGACGAGGTGTGCAAGTTCTACAACATCGAACCCGCCACCCTCCGCGGCCAGGGCCGTGCCAAGGATATCTCCCTGGCCCGCCAGATTGCCATGTACCAGATCCGCCGCATGACCAACCTATCCCTGAAGGAGATCGGCAAGGAATTTGACGGACGTGACCATACCACCGTTCTCCACTCCATCGAACGAATCGAGGATCTGGTAAAAACCGATCCGGAGAAGGCGGAGATCATTAAGGACATCACCGCTAACATCAACATTCGGTACGAATGACCTCTTCCCCATGGGGAGCCTTCCTCCCCATGGGAGAGATTACAGTCTGTATTACCACAATTGGTAATTCACTTGCCAACATATTCACTGATCCGGCCCTGTTTCCTGGCGTAGTTTGGAAATTGGGCTGTCTATTTTCTGAAATTTTTATCCACACTTAAATGTGGAAAGTTGATTGCAAAATGTGGATAACTTTCCCCGTGCGATTGCTATGTGGATTATCCCCCTTTTTTCTCAACACCCCCTGTGGAGACGCTTTTCTTACTCTCCCTTAGGCTTGCGCCGATTTTCCACATTTTTTCCCCCTACGGGCTACTGTTACGAAATTTATATACCTTTCCTCTCCTGCGGAGAGAGGAAAACCGGACAAGGAGGCACATCTTCTATGAATTTCTCCTGCGAAAAAGCGCTGCTGGCCGCTGCTGTATCCACCACCTCCCGCACGGTGGCTGCCAAAAGCTCCATTCCCGCCATGGAAGGTATTTTAATTGAAGCCAACGATCAGCTCCGGCTTACCGGATACAATCTGGAAACGGGAATCCGTACCACCGTGCCGGCTGACATTCAGGAAACGGGCAGTCTGGTGCTTTCTGCCCGGCTTTTTGTGGAGATTATTCGGAAAATCCCCGATGATATCGTCTTTTTCTCCACAAAAGATCATATGGTAAACATCCGCTGCGGCATGTCCGAGTTCAATATTATGGGAATGGACACGGAGGAATTCCCCGAATTGCCCGCTGTGGAGCAGCAGTGTTCCATTACGCTGCCCCAGCCTACTCTCCGCTCCATGATTGCACAGACCCTGTTTGCCGTCAGCGACAACGAAAGCCGGCCCATTCATACCGGATCTCTGTTTGAAGTGGACCACAACTATTTGACTGTAGTGTCCGTGGACGGTTATCGCCTGGCCCTGCGGCAGGAGACCGTGACCCAGACCGCGGGAGGCGACGCCTTCTCCTTTGTGGTACCCGGCTCCGCTCTCAGCGAGGTGGAGAAGATCTGCTCCGGCGAGGAGGACGTTACCATTCACCAGGGCGCCCGGCACATTATGTTCCGGGCGGGAGACACCGTGCTGGTGTGCCGCCGTCTGGAGGGAGAATTCCTGGCTTACCGCAACGCCATCCCCAAAAACAACCCCATCCAGATCCAGTGCGACGCCAAGGAGCTGTTGGCTTCTCTGGAGCGTGTCTCCCTGATCATCAGCGAAAAGCTGAAAAGCCCCCTGCGCTGTGTCTTCGGGGACGGCATGGTGTCCATCTCCACCAAGACCGGTATCGGCGACGCCGCCGACCAGTGCCCCATCACCGGCGACGGCCAGGGGCTGGAGATCGGCTTTAACAACAAGTACCTGATGGACGCTTTGAAGGCGGCCCCTGCCCAGCGGCTGCGGATGGAGTTTTCTTCCGGCGTGGCGCCCTGCGTCATCCTGCCCGCGGAGGGGGAGGAGAACTTTATCTATATGGTTCTGCCTGTCCGTCTGAAGGCCAACTGATCAAGTAGGGTGTTTTCATGGAGAGAGAAGCAATCAAAATTCATACGGAATTTATCAAGCTCCAGGATTTGCTGAAATTTGCCGGCGCTGTGGAGACCGGAGGCGACGCCAAGCTCATCATTCTGGAGGGGCGAGTCCAGGTCAACGGCCAGGTATGCACCATGCGGGGCAAAAAGCTGCGTCCCGGCGACGTGGCGGTGCTGGACGGCGAGCTGGAGCTGACGGTGACATGAGAGTCCGGGGTCTGGAGCTGGATTACTTTCGCAATTATGTCCATCTGTCCGCCCGGTTTCATCCCAAGGTCAATCTGATCTACGGTGACAACGCCCAGGGCAAGACCAACCTGCTGGAGGCCATCGCTTACCTGTCCTCCGCCCGGTCCCACCGGGCCCGGTATGATCGAGAGATGATCATGCTGGGGGTTGGAGACGCCTTTCTGAAGGGAGAGGTGGACAGCCGGGAGCGAACCTTCCTTCTGGAGGCCAGGCTCAGCCGGGGAAAAAGCCGCCAGCTGTACTCCAACGGGGTGCGGCTGAAAACGGCGGCGGAGCTGACCGGGATTTTGAATACCGTGCTGTTCTGTCCGGAGGATCTTACCCTGATCCGGGACGGGGCGGCGGCCAGACGGCGTTTTTTGGACAGCGCCATCTGTCAGCTGCGGCCCAGGTACGCCCAGGCTCTGGGAGAGTACCAGCGGCTGTACGACCACAAGACCCGAATCCTCCGGGACTGGCCGGAAAATCCGTCCCTGCTGGCCACGCTGGATGATTTCAGTCTTCGCATGGCCCAGACGGGGGCGCTGGTGATTCACTACCGGGCCCACTTTATCCGCCGCCTGAAGGAGACGGCCCCCGCTATCCACCGTGATTTTTCCGGGGGGCGGGAGGAGCTGTCCCTGGCTTATGAGACCGTGTCCACGGTGGAGGATCCCATGGCATCCCCAAGGGATATTCTGGTGCGCCTGCTGGAGCATCAGCAGAGTCACCGCCAGGCGGAACTGGACGCCAGACA
Organism: uncultured Oscillospiraceae bacterium; assembly: GCA_944387225.1. GTDB lineage: Bacteria > Bacillota > Clostridia > Oscillospirales > Oscillospiraceae > Lawsonibacter. The sequence continues at coordinate 95,959 of CALXDY010000102.1, forward strand.
GTGCCTGTCCGGCCCCCACAAGGATGACCTGGTGGTGGAGCTGGACGGCCGCTCGGCCAAAACCTATGGCTCCCAGGGGCAGACCCGGACGGCGGCCCTGTCCCTGAAGCTGGCACAGCGGGAGATCTTTTTTCAGGATACCGGGGAATATCCCGTGCTTCTGCTGGATGACGTGCTGTCCGAGCTGGACGCCAAGCGTCAGTCCTTTGTACTCAATCATATTCAAGGCGGACAGGTGTTTATCACCTGCTGCGAGGAGGAAAAGCTGGAGGGCCTGGAGGAGGGCGCCAGCTTTCGGATCCAGGGTGGTGCCCTGGTCTAACGGGCGAAGGCCCGAGGAGGAACGAATGCCCATTGTGATCGGTCTGTTTTGCCTGCTCCCTCTGGTGGTGGGACTGGCAGCGGAGTATCTCTGCTGCCGGCTGCCCAAGGGGCGGTGGCAGCGCGCTGTCCCGCCGGCGGTTGTTGTGCTTGCGGCGGCGGGAATCGGCGCCGGACGGCTGGGGCTGTGGACGTCGGAGTCCGCGTCTCCCCTGACCCAGCTGCTGCTGTTTCCCGGCCTGCCCTGCGGCTGCGCCCTGGTGGGGTGCTGGCTGGGCTGGCGGCTGTGGAAGCGCCTGTGGGGGCCGAAAATCCTGGACCATCCATAAGGGGGAAGAACCATGTTTCTGCATTTGGGGCAGTCGGTTCTGGTGCCCTACAGCCGAATTTTAGGCATTTTCGACCTGGACAATTCCAGCTGGGCCTTTAAAACCAGAGAATTTCTGGAGCGGGCGGAGCAGGAGGGGCGGGTAATATCCGTCAGCGACGATCTGCCCAGATCCTTTGTGCTGGTGGGGAGGGAAAAGGAACCCCCGCTGGTCTATATTTCACAGCTCTCCTCCGCCGCGCTTTTACGGCGGACGGAGCACCCATCCTTTGAGTGACGGCGGCCCGGATGGGCAGCTAAGGCAAATATCCTGATACGGAGGTTTACACCATGTCTGATGAATTGGAACTGAACTCCACCCAGGTGGAGCACGAATACGGCGGCTCGGAGATCCAGGTGCTGGAGGGGCTGGAGGCCGTGCGCAAGCGGCCCGGCATGTATATCGGCTCGACCAGTGAGTCCGGACTGCACCACCTGGTCTATGAGATCGTGGATAACTCCATCGACGAGGCGCTGGCCGGCTATTGTACGGACATTACGGTGACCATCAATCCCGGCGACACCATTACCGTCACCGACAATGGCCGCGGTATCCCCGTGGACATTCAGCCCCAGACCGGGCGGCCCGCTCTGGAGGTGGTTTTCACCGTCCTCCACGCCGGCGGAAAATTCGGCGGCGGCGGCTATAAGGTGTCCGGCGGCCTGCATGGCGTGGGCGCCTCTGTGGTCAACGCCCTCAGTGAGTGGCTGGAAGTTCAGGTCCACAAGGACGGGCAGATCTATGAGATGCGTTTTTCCCGGGGCAAGATTACCCAGGAAATGAAGGTGGTGGGCCGTACCGATCACACCGGCACTACCGTTACCTTCAAGCCTGACCCGGAGATGTTCGACACCCTGGTATATAACTACGACACCCTCCACACCCGTATGCGGGAGGAGGCCTTCCTCAACGCCGGCCTGCGGATCCAGACGGTGGATCTCCGTCCCGGCCAGGAGCAGGAGGACGACATGTGCTACGAGGGCGGCATTCGGGAGTTTGTCACCTTCCTCAACCGGAACAAGACGCCGGTGCATGACGACGTGATCTACATGTCGGGAGCCAAAGAGGACTCCATGGCCGAGGTCGCCATGCAGTACAACGACGGCTACAACGAATTTATCATCTCCTTTGCCAACAACGTGCATACCCCCGAGGGCGGCATGCACGAGGAGGGCTTCAAGCGGGCTTTGACCAACGCTTTGAACGCCTACGGAAAGAAGAACAATCTGCTGAAGAATGACGAGAAAATCTCCGGCGACGACTGCCGGGAGGGTCTGACCTGTGTCATTTCCGTCAAACTGACCGAGGCCCAGTTTGAGGGCCAGACCAAGGCAAAGCTGGGCAACGCGGAGATCCGCACCCTGGTCAACGCTGTGGTCAGTGAAAAGCTGGAGACCTTCCTGGAGGAGAATCCCAAGGTGGGCAAGACGATCCTGGAGAAGGCTATGATGGCCAGCCGGGCCCGGGAGGCTGCCCGCAAGGCACGGGAGTCGGTGCGCCGGAAGACCGCCCTGGGCGGCGCCGCCATGCCGGACAAGCTGCGGGACTGCAACGAAGCCAATCCGGAGCTGACCGAGATCTACATCGTCGAGGGTGACTCCGCCGGCGGCTCCGCCACTCAGGGCCGGGACAGCCGTTTCCAGGCGATCCTTCCCCTGTGGGGCAAGATGCTCAACGTGGAGAAGGCCCGGGCGGACAAGGTCTATGGCAACGATAAGCTTACCCCTGTCATCACCGCTCTGGGCGCCGGCATCGGAGAGGACTTTGATATCAACAAGCTGCGCTATCACAAGGTCATCATCATGGCCGATGCCGATGTGGACGGCGCTCACATCCGCACCCTGCTGCTGACCTTCTTCTTCCGCTTCATGCGTCCCCTCATTGACAATGGATATGTCTACGCCGCCGTGCCTCCCCTCTACAAACTCACGAAGGGCAAGACCACACGGGTGGCGTTCTCCGATGAGGAACGGGATCGGATCTCCGCCGAGCTGCGGGGAGACAATCCCAATGCCAAGGTGATCATCAACCGCTATAAGGGCCTGGGTGAGATGGATCCTCATGAGCTGTGGGAGACCACCATGGATCCGGAACGCCGTACCCTGAAGCGCATTGAGCTGGACGACGCCGTCCGGGCTGACGAGATCTTTACCCTGCTGATGGGAGAAAAGGTGGAGCCCCGGAAGGAATATATCCAGGAGAACGCCAAGAAGGCCGTCAATCTGGACTTTTAAGAGTTAGAAATGAGAAATGAGGAGCTGGAAATTGTGGTGTCCGGCCAAACCGGACAAATCAAGAAACTCCTCATCTCGGACTGAAAAACCCCTCTCGTGTGCAAGGAGGAAACCATAGATGAGTAAAAAACCCCAATACGATCCTGAGGAGATCCGTTTTCCGGACCAGGTCATCAAAACTGCCCCCCTGGTCAAGGAGATGGAGGATTCCTACATCGAATATGCCATGTCCGTCATCGTGGGCCGGGCCCTGCCCGACGTGCGGGACGGCCTGAAGCCGGTACACCGCCGCATCCTCTACGCCATGTACGAGGACGGCCTCACCAGCGACAAGCCCTTCAAGAAGTCGGCCACCTGCGTGGGCGACGTGCTGGGCCGCTACCATCCCCACGGCGACCAGTCCGTCTATGACGCCCTGGTGCGCCTGGGCCAGGACTTCTCCATGCGCTATGTCCTGGTAGACGGCCACGGCAACTTCGGCTCCATTGATGGCGATCCCCCCGCTGCTTACCGTTACACCGAGGCCCGTATGTCCAAGCTATCCAACGAGATGCTCCGGGACATCGAGAAGGAGACGGTGGACTGGGACCCCAACTTTGACGAAAGCCGCAAGGAGCCCCGGGTTCTGCCCAGCCGCTTCCCCAACCTGCTGGTCAACGGATCCAGCGGCATCGCCGTGGGTATGGCTACCAACATCCCGCCCCACAACCTCACCGAGGTTATCAACGCCGTCATCTGCGTGCTGGACAACGAGCACGCTACCCTGGACGACCTGATGGAGCACATCAAGGGCCCCGACTTCCCCACCAAGGGCATGATCATGGGCCGCAGCGGCATCCGGGCGGCCTACGCCACCGGTAAGGGCCACATTCGTGTGCGCGCCCGCACGGAGTTTGAGGAGTTCGGCAACAACCGGACCCGCATCATTGTCACCGAGATTCCCTACCAGGTAAATAAGCGCATGCTCATCAAGAACATGGCCGACCAGGTGGAGGACAAGCGTCTGGACGGCATCTCCGACATCCGGGACGAGTCCGACCGCAACGGTATGCGGATCGTGATTGAGCTGAAGCGGGACGCCAATCCCCAGGTGGTTCTCAACCGGCTGATCGCCCAGACCCAGCTGCAGGTGACCTTCGCCATCAATATGCTGGCCCTGGTCCACGACCAGAAGCAGCCCAAGATCCTGACCCTGCGGGAGATTCTGGACGAGTATATCGCCTTCCAGGAGCAGATCATCACCCGGCGCACCATTTACGACCGCCGGAAGGCCCAGGAGCGGGCCCATCTGCTGGAGGGCCTGCTCATCGCCCAGGACAACATTGACGAGGTCATCCGCATCATCCGCTCCCGTTATGACGACGCCAAGGAAAAGCTGATGGAGCGCTTTGGCCTGGATGATATCCAGGCCCAGGCTATCCTGGACATGCGTCTGAAAGCCCTCCAGGGCCTGGAAAAGGAGAAGCTGGAGACCGAGTACAAGGAGCTGGAGGAGCGCATCGCCTATTACGACAAGCTGCTCTCCGATGAGGGGATGCTCCGCCAGGTGCTCAAGGATGAGCTCACCGAGATCCGGGACAAGTACGGCGACGACCGGAAGACGGAGATCGCCTTTGTGGAGGACGATCTGGATATCGAAGATCTCATCGAGGAGGAGCAGTGCGTCTTCACCATGACTCAGGCCGGCTATCTCAAGCGCACGCCGGTGAGCGAGTACGCCGCGCAGTCCAAGGGCGGCATGGGCAAGAAGGGCATCACCACCCGGGATGAGGACTGTGTGGAGCAGGTATTTACCGCCTCCACCCACGACACCATTCTCTTCTTTACGGACACGGGCAAGGTGTATAAGAAAAAGGGCTACCAGATTCCCCAGGCGGGGAAGGCGGCCAAGGGCACCAATATCGTCAACCTCCTCCAGGTGGAGTCCGGCGAGCAGGTGCAGGTGATGCTCCACGTGGAGAACACGGAGGAGGAAAGCTACCTCACCATGGTCACCCGCTTGGGTACGGTGAAGCGGATCACCCTGTCCTCGCTGAAAAACATTCGGAACAACGGTATCCGGGCCATCAAGATGGAGGAAGGGGATCAGCTGGTGGAGGTGCGCCAGACCACCGGCAAGCAGAAGATCCTCATCGCCACCCATGACGGCATGGCGGTATGCTTTGACGAAAACGACGTCCGGGTGATGGGCCGGGACGCCTACGGAGTCCGGGGCATCAAGCTGCGGGACGGAGACTATGTGGTGGGCGCTGCCCGGGCAACTGCCGGCAAGACGGTGCTGACCATCACGGAAAACGGCTACGGCAAGCGCACCCCCGTGGAGGATTACCGCATCACCAACCGGGGCGGCATTGGCATCAAGAACTACGCCGTTACCGAAAAGACCGGAAACGTGGTGGGCATCAAGGTGGTTACCGGCCAGGAGGATCTGCTGCTGGTAACCCAGGCGGGTCTGCTCATCCGTACCCATGTGGACGCCATCCGGGAGGCCGGACGGGCCACCCAGGGCGTGATCGTCATGCGGTTCAAGTCGGAGGGAGATCGGGTGATTTCCATGGCCTTGGCCGAGCGTGAGGAAGAGAGCGCCGAGACGGAGGAAGAGAATCAGGAGTCGTGATCCGGAAGGAGGAATTCGGATGCGTAGACGTCGGGTAACCTACCGTCCCAGCAAGGCCCAGGGGGCCATGGGCGCGGTCTTTGGCGGAATATTCATTCTCATCGGCCTGTTTGTGGTTATTCCCACCTTTGGCCCCTTCGGGATCTTGTGGACGCTGGCAGCCGTGGCCATTACGGTAATGAACGGCTATCAGGCCTTCGGAAAGGGCTATGTGGGCCCGGAGATCAACATTGAGGAGGATACGCCTCAGGTGGAGTCCCCCTCCCCCACCCCACCGGCCGACTTGAATGCCAAGGAGCGGCTGGAGCAGCTCCAGGCCCTGCTGGACGGGGGACTGATCACCCGGGAGGAGTATGACAAAAAACGGGACGAGATCCTCTCTCGCCTGTGAGAGAGGGATCCCGCCGAGGAGTGACCATGAAAACCGTAACCATCTACACCGACGGAGCCTGCTCCGGCAATCCCGGCCCCGGTGGCTGGGGCGCCATTCTCATGTACGGTGCGTACAAGAAAGAGATGTCCGGCGGCGAACCCCAAACCACCAACAACCGCATGGAGCTGACAGGGGTGATCTCCGCTCTGGAGGCGCTGAAGGAGCCCTGTGTGGTGGAGCTGTATTCCGATTCCAAGTACGTCCTGGACGCCCTGGAAAAGGGCTGGGCCAGGGGCTGGAGAGCCAGAGGCTGGGTCAAATCGGATAAAAAGCCCGCCTTGAACCCGGATCTCTGGGAGCGGCTGCTGAACCTGTGCGAGTACCACAAGGTCAACCTCCACTGGGTGAAGGGCCATGCCTCCAACCCCTATAACAACCGCTGCGACGAACTGGCTGTGGCGGAAAGCCGAAAATACCTGCTTTCCTGAAAGAAAGCAGACAAACAGCCGCAAAAAATTCCTTGACACCGGGGCAATTCTATCATACAATTCTAACTTACAAAGCGACGACAGAGAACAGTACCCCCGGGTTCCGGTGTCAGAGAGAGGATGGCCGGTGAAAATCCTCACGGGGCGGGGTGGGAAGGCGCTCTGGAGCGCGGGCAGGAAATGGCCCGCCGGAACCCGCCGTTATCGGGAACGAAGTGCGTACCAACCAGGTACGAATTCAGGTGGAACCACGGACAGTTTTGTTCGCCCTGAGCCGACAGGCTCAGGGCGTTTTTTACTCCTGAGCCGGAAACAATCAACTGGAAAAGGAGCGATTTCCCATGAAGAACACGGAAAAGACCATGGAAAAGATCGTAAATCTGTGCAAGGGCCGGGGCTTTATCTTCTCCGGCAGCGAGATTTACGGCGGACTGGCCAACACCTGGGACTATGGCCCTCTGGGTGTGGAGCTGAAGAACAATGTGAAGAAGGCCTGGTGGAAGAAGTTCGTCCAGGAGAACCCCTACAACGTGGGGCTGGACGCCGCTATCCTCATGAACCCCCAGGTTTGGGTGGCCTCCGGCCATGTGGGCGGCTTCTCCGACCCGCTGATGGACTGTAAGGAGTGTAAGGAGCGGTTCCGCGCCGATAAGGTGATTGAGGATTGGTGCCAGGAGAACAGCTTTGACCTGGGCCACAGCGTGGACGCCATGAGCCAGGCGGAGATGAAGGCCTTTGTGGAGGAGCACAATATCCCCTGCCCCTCCTGCGGCAAGCACAACTGGACCGATATCCGCCAGTTCAACCTGATGTTCAAGACCTTCCAGGGTGTCACCGAGGACGCCAAGAACACCGTGTACCTCCGTCCTGAGACTGCCCAGGGTATCTTCGTCAACTTCCAGAATGTCCAGCGCACCACCCGGAGAAAGCTGCCCTTCGGCGTGTGCCAGGTGGGCAAGTCCTTCCGCAACGAGATCACCCCGGGTAACTTTACCTTCCGTACCCGTGAGTTCGAGCAGATGGAGCTGGAGTTCTTCTGCCAGCCGGGCACTGAGCTGGATTGGTTTGCCTACTGGAAGGACTTCTGCCACAAGTGGCTGCTGGAGCTGGGCATGCGGGATGAGAACCTGCGCCTGCGGGACCATGATCCTGAGGAGCTGAGCCATTACTCCAACGCCACCACCGACTTTGAGTTTGTCTTCCCCTTCGGCTGGGGCGAGCTGTGGGGCGTGGCTTCCCGCACCAACTTCGACCTGACCGCCCACCAGACCACTTCCGGCAAGGATATGACCTACTTCGATCAGGAGAAGAACGAGCACTATATCCCCTACGTCATCGAGCCCTCCCTGGGTGCTGACCGTGTCACCCTGGCCTTCCTGGTGGACGCCTATGACGAGGAGGTGGTGGACGCCGAGAAGAACGACGTCCGTACCGTGCTGCGCCTCCACCCTGCCCTGGCTCCCTACAAGTGCGCCGTGCTGCCCCTGAGCAAGAAGCTGGGTGACAAGGCCCGGGAGATCCAGGCGGAGCTGAGCAAGTTCTGCATGGTGGACTACGACGACGCCGGCTCCATCGGCAAGCGCTATCGCCGCCAGGATGAGATCGGCACCCCCTACTGCATCACCGTGGACTTCCAGACCGTGGGCAGCGACACGGAGGAGGCGGACAACGCCGTTACCATCCGGGATCGTGATACCATGGAGCAGGTCCGTGTTCCTGTTGATCAGCTGAAGAGCTGGCTGGAGGAGAAGCTGGCCTATTGATTACCGGCCTATAAACCACAAACCCCCGCCTGAAATTAGATTCAGGCGGGGGTTTTTATTCCTTCTGATATAATGTTGGGCGCTTCACCTCACGGCTGAGCTGTTCTACCACTTCCTTGGGCAGGCCTGTCCAGTGGGCGATCCGGCCGACAGAAATGATGGTTTCGTTCAGAATGCGGCGGGCAATCTCCAGACGGATTTCAAGATCAGAATGGGGCATGGGAGAACCTCCTAACGGGGAAACCGGACCCGGGTCCACTCCCCTTTCAGATGAGCCGTCACATAGCCAGTACCCGAAGGGTGACCGTGAGGGTCATGACCAGAATCCCCATGCTGGCACAGGCATCCCAGAACAGCCCGGGGGCCTGGCGGCGGGCGGGGCGTGTCCGGCGGCGAGCGGGTGTCACGTCCTCATCCCGGCGGTAGCAGTCGGCCACACTCCATTCCAGGCAGGGGGACTGGGCCGCCTGCTCCGTCAGCTGGCGGTAACGGGTCAAATCCACCACCGGAGCGATCCGGCGGTTGTCATCCAATCGGCGGCAAGTGGTCATAGCCATGGTGCACCCTCCATTCAAAGAAGAACATTCGTTCTGAAAAGAATATACAACATGTGTTCTGGTATGTCAAGAGGGTTAGAACAAAATTTCGTAATTCCACAATTTCCACAAAGTTTTCCACATTTATTTGGAGGCCAGGGGGAAAACCCGGTGCTGGAAGGGGAAAATTTCGAAAAAGCCGTTGCCTTTCCCTAAAAACAGGGGTATAATATCCTGTCACGGGCTTGAAATGCCCGGATTCTGGATACATTTGGCCGGGCTCCGCCTGACGGAGAGGACGGATAACGGCATGGATTCATATGGGAGGAAGCACACTATGCAAAATGAGAAGCTGAGAAACGTAGCCATCATCGCCCACGTGGATCACGGCAAGACCACCCTGGTGGATGAGATGCTCAAGCAGTCCGGCGTCTACCGGGAAAATCAGGCCGTTGTGGAGCGTGTTATGGACTCCAACGATCTGGAGCGTGAACGGGGCATCACCATCCTGGCCAAGAACACCGCAGTGTGGTATAAGGACGTAAAGATCAATATTGTGGATACCCCGGGCCATGCCGACTTCGGCGGCGAGGTGGAGCGGATCCTGAAGATGGTCAACGGCGTTATTCTGCTGGTGGATGCCGCCGAGGGCCCCATGCCTCAGACCCGGTTCGTGCTGTCCAAGGCTCTGGAGATGGGCCACAAGGTCATTGTGGTGGTCAACAAGATCGACCGGCCCGACCAGCGCATTCACGAGGTGTGCGACGAGGTGTTGGAGCTGCTGCTGGATCTCAACGCCACCGATGAGCAGTTTGAGTCTCCCACCCTGTTCTGCTCCGGCCGTCAGGGTACCGCCTCTTATTCCCCCGAGGTTGCGGGCACGGACCTGAAGCCTCTGTTTGAAACCATTGTGGACTACATCCCCGGCCCTGAGGCCGAGGTGGATCAGCCCTTCCAGATGCTGGTCTCCTCCATCGACTACAGCGAGTTTGTGGGCCGCATCGCCATTGGCCGCATCGAGCGGGGCACCATCAAGCAGAACCAGGAGATCGTGGTGTGTAACTACCATGATCCCGACGCTGCCCCCCAGAAGGCCAAGGCCACCGCTCTGTATGAGTTTGACGGCCTGGGCAAGGTGCCGGTTCAGGAGGCTTCCGCCGGTAATATTATTGCCCTCAGCGGTATTGGAGATGTGACCATCGGCGACACGATCTGTGCTCCCGATTGTGTAGAGCCCATGGAGTTTGTCAAAATCTCCGCCCCCACCATTGAGATGACCTTCTCCGTCAACGACTCCCCCTTTGCCGGACGGGAGGGCAAGTTTGTTACGTCCCGCCAGCTGAGAGACCGCCTGTTCCGGGAGACCCTGAAGGACGTGTCCCTGCGGGTGTCTGAGATGGAGAATTCCACTGATTCCTTCAATGTGGCTGGCCGGGGCGAGATGTCCCTGTCTATCCTCATGGAGACCATGCGCCGGGAAGGTTATGAGTTCCAGGTCTCCCCTCCCCGTGTGCTGTATCAGGAGATCGACGGCGTGAAGTGTGAGCCCATTGAGCGGCTGGTGGTGGATGTACCCGCCGACTGTGTGGGCGCGGTGATGGAGAAGATCGGCTCCCGCAAGGGCGATCTGCTGGAGATGAATCCGGTGGGCGAGCGGATGAAGCTGGAGTTCCTGGTGCCTGCCCGAGGCCTGTTCGGATATCGGAACGAGTTTTTGACCGATACCAAGGGCGAGGGTATCATGGCGTCCATCTTCGACAGCTACGCTCCTGTGAAGGGTGAGATCCAGCGCCGGAGCACCGGCTCTCTGGTGGCCTTTGAGACCGGCGATGCGGTGACCTATGGTCTGTTCAACGCTCAGGAGCGGGGCACCCTGTTTATCGGTGCCGGTACCCCTGTTTACGCGGGTATGATTGTGGGCGAGACCCCCAAGGCGGAGGATATTTCCGTCAATGTGTGTAAGAAGAAGCAGCTGACCAACATGCGTGCCTCCGGCTCTGACGACGCGCTGCGCCTGGTGACCCCCAAGAAGATGTCCCTGGAGCAGTGCCTGGAGTTCCTGGCGGATGACGAACTGCTGGAGTGTACCCCGGAGAATCTCCGCCTGAGAAAGCGCATCCTGGATCACGGCGACCGGATGAAGGCGCTGAAGGGCGGACAGAAGTAAGAAAAGACAAGCGGATGCCTGGAAAGGAGGAACGGCCGTGAAAGTTATTTTGAGCAAGATCGGGGTGTTGGCATTGATTTTGTCACTGGTTCTGCCCACTGGTGCGGCCAGTGCCTCCTTCCGGGATGTGCCGGAGAATCACTGGGCGTACCCTTATGTTCAGTCCATGGCCGACCAGGGGATTGTTAGCGGCGTGGGGGAAGGCTTGTTCCTGCCTGACCGCAGCGTATCTATGGCGGAGTTTTCTGTAATGATCGTCAACGCGTTCTACGGTGGGTATTATGGCAGCAGCACAGGAGGAGCCTGGTGGGATGGATACCTTGCCAAGCTGGACGCCTGTGGAATTCTTCAAGGATTGGATTTGCAGAAGACAAATGGACAATGGGACGATCAGGCTGTGACCGATCCCATGTCCCGGTACGATATGGCCCTGATGATGTACCAGACCCTGAAAGCGCAGGGGATCATGGTGGAAAACTGGGCGCAGGTAGCCCAGGCCCAGGAACGGATCAGTGATCTGTATTCCATTCCCAGCCGGTACCAGGAGGCGGTGGTGGCTATGTATGCCATGGGATGTCTGTCCGGGGCGGATGAGACCGGCGCCTTTTTGGGATACCAATCTGTGACCCGGGCCCAGGCTTGCGCGGCGCTGTACCGGCTGCAGGAAACCATTGACGAATATAACCTGCTGGCCCAAAATGCCGTCAGCTATGAAAACGACTGGGAGAATCGGGCGCTGCGTCTGATCAACCAGGTGCGGCAGGAAAACGGGCGCGCCCCGTTGGAGTACCGTGAAGAACTTGTCTCCGTGGCCCGGGCGCACAGTGAGGATATGCGGGATCGATCCTTCTATTCCCACGTCAATCCGGATGGTCAGACGGCGGAGGATCGCCTGGACAAGGCAGGAATTGCTTTCTCCAGATGCGGGGAAAATATTGCGGCGGGCTACCCCTCTCCTGAGTCGGTCATCAACGGGTGGATGGCGTCGCCGGAATACCGGGACGTGATTCTTGGGGAATATGACGCGGCGGGAGTAGGCTTTGCCGCGGGATCCGGCGACGGATATTATTGGACGCTTTGCGTCATTTCCTATTAAATCACGGCGGAAGGTACGAATTTTGTTGCATTACGGAGGAGGCAGAAGTGCCTCCTCCATTTTTATGGAGAAAACCAACAATTCTACATATTATAAACAAAAGTACCACTTGATGCATAGCATGGAAAAATGTATAATGATCGGGAAATCTGTATGGAGATACTCCTTGGAGATTTCCCGGAAAATAGAATAAAGACATTCTAATTTCTTCGATTCTGCTCCCCTAAGTCGTTGGATATGGGGTTCAGAACGTTAGAGTATAGCGGGAAACGGCTATGCTTTCCGTGGTTGAGAAGATGAAATTGGAAGGCAAGCGGCAGACGTCTGTACCAGGTACAGGCGCGGTTTTGGTTGTTTTTCAAAGGCTCGTCCACGGGACGAGCCTTTTTTTATGATGTGCAGAGAGGAGAATGAACTTGAAGCAGCCGTTAATCAACTGGAAAGCCCTGATGGAGTTGTCTCACCCGCCCAGACCGCCCAAAGGGGAGGAACGAAAAACGTCCATCTGGGACGACAGTGCGGACATGTACGATCAGATGGCGAAGATGGAGGCGGAGTACACGGAGGAGATCCTGTCCCATCTGCCCATCTCCCCGGAGGACAGTGTTTTGGATATCGGATGCGGGCCTGGGCGTGTGGCCGTGCCGCTGGCCCGCCGGGCGGGCCATGTGACGGCAATCGACAGCTCAGAGCCTATGCTGTCCCACTGTCGGGAAAATGCCGGGAAGGCGGGGGTCACCAATCTGGAGATCCGGTATCTGGACTGGATGGAGGCGGTGCCCGGTGAAAACCTGGAAAAACACGACATTGTGGTCGCTTCCCGTTCCGTGGGTATGTATGATCTGAAGAAGCTTAGCTCCTTTGCCAACAAATATGCCGTTACCATGTGCTGGGCCAACGGTCCTTCCATTCCGGAATTGCTGGATCGGCTGTTTGAAGGGACCTCGGACCGTCCCAAAATGATGCCGGATGATCGCCGGGTGAGCTATAACATCCAGTACAATATTGCTTATGATCTGGGCTATGAGCCCAATATTCTGGTGCTCCCGGACGGGTTCCGAAAAACCTTCTCCACCCGGGAAGAGGCCTATACCCAGCTAAGCCGTCTGCGTTCGCTGCCCACGGAAAAAGTGGATCGCTTCCGGGAAAATGTGGATCAATTTCTGACGGAGACCCCGGATGGGTACCGGTTTGAGATGAAAACCCGCACATACCTGATGTGGTGGGATGTGAGATCCAACCTTGAGGGATAAGACCAACGAGAAACAACAGAGGAGGAAGAACAATGAAAAAGACAATTGCGGCGATGACGACCGCAGCTCTGGCCGCCGCCTTGCTGGCCGGATGCGGAGGAACTCCTGACGCCAGCAGCGCGCAGCAGGGAAGCCAGGACAGCAGCACCAGCCAGCAGACAGGAGCTGAGACCCGGGTGGTCACTGATATGGGCGGAACGGAGGTAACCCTTCCTGCTGAGGTGAAGTCGGTGGTCAATCTGTGGCCGTCTTCCAATTCCGCCATGCTGGCCCTGGGTGCCGGGGATCTGTTGGTGGGAACCATGGATTATACCAAGGAGCTGCCTTGGGCCAACTTCGTGTACCCTGATATCGTGAATGTGGCCACTGCCACAGAAAATGCCGAAGAGCTGCTGATGATGGATCCGGACGTGATCATCTGCCCCAGTCCTGATACAGCGGAGGCATTGAACAACGCCGGTTTGCCCGCTATGTATCTGATGTATAACGACTATGGATCCATGCGGGAGGGCGTGACCCTCCTGGGTGAAATCCTGGGCGGTGAGTATGTCCAGAAGGCGGAGGATTGGTGCGCGCTCCTGGACGAAAACCTGGCTGTGGTGGACGAGGCCCTGAGCGGACTGTCTGAGGAGGACAAACCCCTTGTTTACTACATCCAGGGAATGACCGACGGCGGTCTGTATACCACATACGGCGCCAACACCATCGTGGGCGAGTGGGTCAACTATGCCGGCGGTGTTTTCGCCTCCGATATGCTGAATCTGGAGGGCTCCCAGGCCCAGGCTGAGGAGGTGCTGGCCCTCGATCCCGACGTGGTGATTATCGGCGGCCCGGCCCAGCACAAGCTGTATGATGACCTGATGGCTGATCCTGCATGGCAGGACATTACCGCCGTCAAGGAGGGACGGGTTTATACCAACCCCATGGGTCTCTTCCCCTGGGACCGCTACAGCCTGGAAAGCGCCCTGCAGATCCTTTGGGCGGCCGAGACCCTGCATCCCGATCTGGTGGATGTGGACATGGTGCAGAAGGTGCAGGAGTTCTATCAGGACTTCGTGGGTGTTGAGCTGACGGAGGAGCAGGCAGGCTATATTCTGGCCGGCCTCACCCCGGAGGGTGAAATTGATTACGAAGGTTAAGCTATGAGGGGAAAAAAGCCCATTGTGTTGGATGCCGGCGGCAGGCAGTATCGCCTGATGCTGGTGGTGCTTCTGGTGATTCTGCTTTGCTCGGTCATGGCTTCCCTGACCGTGGGACGGTACGGCATGAGCGTGGGAGAGGCGCTGAAAATTCTCCTGTCAAAAGTCGTTCCCATAGAGCATACCTGGGACAATACTCAGGAATCTGTGGTCATGCGTCTGCGCCTGCCCCGCACCCTGGCCGCCGCCCTCATCGGTGCAGCCCTGGCCCTGTCCGGTGCATCGTACCAGAGCATGTTTAAAAACCCCATGGTCTCGCCGGATCTGCTGGGGGTTTCCTCCGGCGCGTGTATCGGCGCCTCCCTGGCCATTACCCTGAGCCTGAGCTCGGTCACCATTCAGGTTTGGGCCTTCCTGGGAGGAATCGCCGCCGTGACCCTGACCACGGCAATCCCTAAGCTGCTGGGCAGTCAGTCTACGGTCATGCTGGTGCTGTCCGGCGTCATTGTGGGCGGCCTGATGTCCTCCATTATGGGCATTATCCGCTATTTTGCCGATCCTGACACCGCCTTGGCGCAAATGACCTACTGGGCCATGGGTTCCCTGGCGGATGTGCAGATGGTGGATCTGGCGGCCATCGGTCCCTTTATCCTGGCGGCTGGAATCCTGCTGCTTTTGATGCGGTTCCGACTGAATGTCCTCTCTCTGGGAGAGCAGGAGGCCAAGACTCTGGGGGTGGATATCAAGAAAAGCAGGGCTGTGGTCATTGTGTGTGCCACCATCCTCACCGCCAGCTCGGTGTGTATCGCCGGTACCATCGGCTGGATCGGACTTGTGGTGCCTCATTTGGGGCGGATGATGGCAGGGCCGGATAACCGGAAAATGCTTCCCTTGGCGGTGCTGCTTGGTGCTTCCTTTATGATCTGGATTGACTTGGTGGCCAGAACCATTACCTCTGCCGAGCTGCCTATCAGCATCATTACCGGCATCATCGGCGCGCCCTTCTACTTCTACCTACTCTTTCGACAAAGGAATACCTTGCGATGATACTGGAAGTCAAAGATTTATGCTACCGATACAAAAGCGGGCGCACCATTTTTCAGGATGTGTCCTTCGGCATTCAGGAAGGGGAAATCCTGTCCATTCTGGGGCCGAACGGAGCGGGAAAAAGTACGCTGCTCAATTGTATCGCCAATCTGCTCCATCCCCAGTCCGGACAGATCCTGCTGGATGGCCGTCCCATGGACAGCATGGGAGTGGGAGAGATTGCCCAGATTATCGGCTACGTACCCCAGTCTCACCACCCTGCCTACGACTATACCGTGCGGGACTTCGTGGTTATGGGACGGGCTCCGTATATCGGGCTGTTCTCCAAGCCAACCCGGGAGGATTATGAGCTGGTGGATGAGGCTCTGGATCGGCTGGGCATTTTGAAGCTGGCCGATAAGCCGTACACTCAGATCAGCGGCGGCGAGCGCCAGCAGGTCACCATCGCCCGGGTGCTGGTACAGCGTCCCAAGCTGATTCTTTTGGATGAGCCTACCTCCCACCTGGATTACGGGAATCAGATCCGTACGGTAAGGATGATCCGCCGATTGTCGGAGGAGGGCTACGCGGTCATTCTAACCACCCATACGCCGGATCATGTCATCATGCTGGGCAGCAGGGTTGGAATGCTGGACTACACCGGTAGGATGACCTTCGGTTCGGTGGAGGAAGCCATGACGGAGGAACGCCTGTCCCAGATGTATCAGGTTCCTTTGAAGGTACGGTACATTGAGGAGATCCGGAGAAAGGCCTGCTTTGCCCCCAATCTGGAGTAACAAACGAAACATTAGGATCCCCCCTGTTTTTCGCTGCGGTTGCGCAGTGGAAAACAGGGGGATTTTGAATGATAATCCGAGAAAATCAGGAAAAAAGACAGGATAAATTATAAAAAATAGGTTTTTTGCGTTATTTCGGAAAAAGAGTATTGACTGTGCCCGTCTTTCCGTGTATCATAGCGAATGTAACCATTTTGTAATTATTTCTTTTCCACTCTGTCATTTTTGACGGAGGGGAAACCGTGAAGAAAGGAACAGCATGGCACAGGAAACCAAAAAGAATAAAGGGATGGAATCCCTCCTGTCCTATCTGGGAAATATGCCCTGGAGAGAACCGGTTGCCCGGTTTGCGGCTACAGCCAAAGAGTGGAGCCGCATTCATGGGCGGCGGGTGGTCCACACGGTACACGGGCTGGTGTCCGGTAATCGGGCGGCTGGGCCCATCACCTATCTGGCCGGAGCCGGAGCACTGGCTGTGGCCCTGACGCTGACCACCCTGTACTCCCCCAGCTACGCCATTACCGTGGATGGGGAAACGGTGGCTGTGGTGTCCGATGAGTCCGTGGTGGAACAGGCCATCCGAAGCGTGGAGCAGGAGGGCAGCGCCATCCTGGGCTACGACTACCATGTAGACAGTGACATTGAATATAACTTTGTAGTGAGTCTCCGCTCCGATCTGAGCTCGGAGGAGAATCTGGCCGACTATTTCTACAGCCAGCTGGACGAGATCAGCGGCGAGCTGAGAAAATATCAGGTTTTGGTCGATGGAAAAGCGGTTGGGGTAGTGAAGGATCTGGATGCCCTGAACCAGCTGCTGGAGAATCTGAAGCAGCGTTATGTGACGGAGGACACTGTTTCGGTGGAATTTGCCAATCAGCTGGAGGTTGCTCCTGTCTATCAGGCGGATCAGATCATGACGATCAGCGAGATGGAGCAGGCACTGCTGGCCAGCAGCACCGGCTCTACCACCTACACCGTGGTGGAGGGGGACACCTTCAACGGCATCGCATATGCCAACAACATGTCTTCCAGCGAGCTGGCGGAGCTGAATCCCGGGGTGGATATCAACCGGCTGATGATTGGGGATGTCCTGAATGTAAAGGAACTGATCCCCGTCCTGTCCGTGGAGACGGTGGAGGACGTGATCTATACCCAGTCCATTGAGTGTCCGGTGGAGACCCGGGACGACTCCTCCATGTATATTGGATCCAGTAAGATCCTGGTTCAGGGCGTGGAGGGTGAGGAGCAGGTGTCTGCCACCATAACCTACCGAAATGGCCAGGAAACCAACCGGGAGATCCATTCCACCACCACGCTGCGGGAGCCCACCGCCACGGTCAAGGCAGTGGGGACCAAGGAAAAGCCCAAGACCGCATCCACCGGCAGCTATCGCTGGCCCATTACCGGTACCATTACCTCTTATTTCGGCACCCGGTATATTTTCGGCAGCTACAGCTACCACTCCGGCTTGGATATCGCCGCCTACACAGGCGCCCCCATCTACGCCGCGGACGGAGGTACGGTTACCTTCTCCGGCTACAGAGGTTCCTACGGGTATCTGGTGGTGATTACCCACGATAACGGAGCGCAGACCTATTATGGGCACAACTCTTCCCTGCTGGTGTCCGTAGGCGACAAGGTCTACAAGGGGCAGCAGATTGCCAAGGCCGGCAGCACAGGCCGTTCCACCGGTCCCCACTGCCACTTCGAGATCCGCATCAACGGTACGGCGGTTAATCCCCTGTCCTACCTGCCATAAGTTTATAAAAACACCCCATTTGTCGGCGAGAATGAAATGACCCCAAAAAGTTAGACAATATTTAAAAGCAAAAATTGTTTAAGCAGCCGAAAGGGCTTGTTGTCTGTGCAGTGCAGGCGGCAAGCCCTTTAGCTTTGCCTTGATACGGCGGTTGTTGTAGTAGTCCAGATAGTCCAACAGTTCCCGCTTGAAGTGTTC